>WFZZ01000071.1 GCA_015489315.1 Deltaproteobacteria bacterium
GTTATGGTTAAGACTTATTTAAATCTTTTTTAGAAAGGGCAAAAGTTCTTGCCATTTTTTTAAAAATTTAACATTGTTTCAAATAAAGTTCATTAACGAATAATTAGAAAATATAAAATTTTTCTCCCATGCCCAAGGAAGTCTCTAAGATACTAATAGTAGAAGATGAAGAAGACATTCAAAGATTACTTTTTTTCCATCTTATTAAACAAAATTACCACGTATCTTCAGCAGATTCAGGAGAGGAAGCGCTTAAAAAGATAGGAGAAGAAGAGTTTGATCTCATCCTTTTGGACATAATGCTTCCTGGTGTTGATGGCATCGAGGTCTGCAAAAGGATACGACAAAATGAGAAGACACGCCACCTGCCAATTCTTATGCTCACTGCCAAGGCAGAGGAGGAAGATATAGTATGTGGATTAGATTCAGGTGCAGACGATTACATAACCAAACCCTTTAGTCCCAAGGTCCTTCTAGCCAGAATTAAGGCCCTTTTAAGAAGGAGCAAACAGAAAGAAGATGGTTCTCAAGAGCAAATAATAAGCCTTGGAAATGGTTTGGAGATCGATCTTGATGCCCATGAAGTAAGAATAAATGGGAAAGAGGTGGATCTGACGGTAAGTGAGTTTGATATTCTTTCACTCCTTTGCTCTAGGCCCGAAAGGGTCTTTTCAAGGGATCAAATTATTGAAGGAATTAGGGGACAAGGTTTTGAAATAACGAGAAGAGCAGTGGATGTACTAATACACGGACTTAGAAAAAAACTTGGAGATG
Organism: Deltaproteobacteria bacterium; assembly: GCA_015489315.1. GTDB lineage: Bacteria > Desulfobacterota > Dissulfuribacteria > Dissulfuribacterales > QOAL01 > JAADCZ01. The sequence continues at coordinate 775 of WFZZ01000071.1, forward strand.
CAGGACACCTGATAGAAACTGTTCGAGGGGTTGGCTATAAGATAAAAAGGCCGACAGAATGAAAAAAAAACGTTACTTAAAAGTAGTCCCTTGGATTTTTTTAGTCTGTCTTTTAAGTGCCTTTTTTTTCTATCTTCTGGAAGAATTGACAGAGAATCTTTTTCTAAAAATTACACTCTTCCTTTCAATTTCCCTAACAATTTCTGCTGTATTCTCTCTAATTTTATCAAGTAGGAATTATGGCCATGTAGATGAATTGACGGAATGGTTTGAAGCCAGCTTTGATAAGAGTCCTAAAGATGGTGAACTAGTTGAAGCTATTAAGGAAAAATTCCAAGAGCTAAGAAAAAGAACCTTAAAATCAGAAGAAGAAAGCTCACAACTCGGGTTACTTTTTGCAAATATGAAGGAGCTTGTGGTGCTTCTTGATTCACAAAAAAGGATAATAACCATGAATAGGGCAGCAGAAGAATTTCTTGGCTTTGACGTTACTACAGCCAGAAGAAAGCCTTTTAATGCAGTATTCAGGGACATGCACCTTATGGCCTTTGTTGACCATGTATTTGAAGATTTTAAGGAGGATGAGACTGAAATAGAAATCTATGGAGGACGAGACGGGCTTGAAAAAAGATATTTTTTTATCCGATCAGTGGTTGTTGGGGGCACAAAGAAAAGTACCCGCCCTTCTGTGCTGATTGTCATGGATGACAGGACAAATGTCAAAAGGCTCGAAAATATCAGAAGGGAATTTGTGGCCAATGTCTCCCATGAACTTAAGACCCCAATCACTGCAATTAAAGGCTACATAGAGACCATCATTGACGAAAGGCTTTTTGAAAAGGATATTGAAACCGCAAGAGAATTTCTTTCAATCATAAAAAGACAAGGCGAAAGGTTGAACAGGCTTGTTGAAGATATACTTCTTCTTTCAAGAATCGAAGAAAGACACAGGATTCGACAAAAAGAGTTCAAAAAGGTTTCTGTAAAGACGATTATAAATTCTGCCATTGATTCCTGCAAAATCATCGCATTGGAAAAGGCTGTAGAAATAAAAACAAAAATTCAAGAAGATATTCCTGATATAAAGGCAGATCCGAGCCTTCTTGAACAGGCCATTACAAACCTGTTGACAAACGCCATTAACTATAGCCCCAAAGGTTCAGAAATCTTTTTGAGTGCGAACAAGAACAATGGAATACTTGTTTTTTCCATTAAGGATCAGGGAATAGGCATAGCCAAGGAACATCAAGAAAGAATTTTTGAACGGTTTTACAGGGTTGATAAGGCACGAAGCAGAAAACTTGGTGGAACTGGACTTGGACTTGCAATAGTCAAACACATTGTAAAGATGCACAAAGGGCAAATAGAACTTGAAAGTCAACCTGGAAAGGGCAGCACATTTAAAATTTCTATCCCTATTTCTTAACCAAAACGACCTGTAATATAATCCTCCGTCTCCTTTTTCCGTGGATTTGTAAAGATTTTACTGGTATTATCAAATTCTATAAGTTTTCCTAAATACATAAAGGCCGTAAAATCAGAAACCCTTGCTGCCTGTTGCATGTTGTGGGTAACAATTATGATCGTATAGTCATCAACCAGTTCCTCTATAAGCTGTTCCACCTTGGCAGTAGAAATGGGGTCGAGGGCAGAACATGGCTCATCAAGAAGAAGTACCTCAGGTTTAACCGCTATTGCCCTTGCAATACAAAGCCTTTGCTGTTGACCGCCCGAAAGAGCTGTTCCACTTTGTCTGAGCTTATCCTTGACTTCATCCCAAAGGGCCGCCTTTCTAAGGGCCCATTCTACCCTTTCGTCCATCTGAGCCTTTGAAAGCCTTTCATAGAGCTTCACTCCAAAGGCGATGTTATCATAAACGGACATGGGAAATGGAGTCGGCTTTTGAAAAACCATGCCTACTTGTGCCCTTAAAAGATTAAGGTCCTCCTTGGGAGAAAGGATGTTTCTGCCATCAAGTATTATCTCTCCAGTTGCATACTGTCTTGGATATAGTTCGTAGATCCTATTAAAGACCCTGATCAAGGTGGATTTTCCACAGCCTGAAGGGCCAATTATAGCGGTCACCTGATTTTCAGGTATATCCAGACTAATGGAATGAAGTGCATGAAAGGAGCCATAGTAAAAATCAAGATTTTTTACCTTTAATTTTATGGATAGCTCACGCAAACCCCTGGACTCTCTTTTAACCTCATGCTGATTCATAAGGCCGTTTTCCATGGTGTTTTCCATTTCCTTCACCAAATCTGCTCGTTCCTTTACCATTGGATGCACTACCTATTTCCAAAAATGGTCCGAGATATGATATTTATAACCAAAACGCTTACTGTAATTAAAAGCGCCCCTGCCCAGGCAAGGTGCTGCCAGTCTTCATAAGGGCTCATGGCAAATTGAAATATCACAACCGGAAGATTGGCTATAGGTTCATTAAGGCTGTTGCTCCAGAACTGATTGTTTAATGCAGTAAAAAGTAGTGGTGCAGTCTCTCCACTTATTCTTGCAATTGCAAGGAGGACACCTGTTAGTATCCCAGCCTTTGCTGCCCTATAGACAATTGCCACCGTTACCTTCCACTTTGGCGCACCAAGGGCTGCTGCTGCCTCCCGTACTGCATTTGGGACAAGCTTCATCATATCCTCAGTAGTTCGAACAATAATTGGAAGGGCAATAAAGGCCAGGGCAAGGGCCCCTGCCCAGCCTGAAAAGTGCCCTGTGGGTACTACGACAATTTGATAGACAAAGACACCCAGAATGATTGAAGGGGCAGAGAGGAGAACATCATTAATAAATCTAATTGCAGGGGCTATACGTGAATGGGTAGCATATTCAGATAGAAAGGTACCTGCAAGGATCCCGACTGGCCCGCCAATAAGAACACCGACAACTGTTATTACAAGGCTTCCAACAATGGCATTTGCAAGCCCGCCAGACTCCCCAGGAGGTGGTGTCGGCTGGGTAAATACGGCCATATTGATATATTGAAAGCCATTTGTAAAAAGGGTCACCAGGAGCCAAACGAGCCAAAGAAGGCCAAAGGCCGTAGCCAACATGGTACAAAATAAGACCAAGAAATTAAAAAAACGCCTTTTCCTATAAAGGCCCATATCAATATTTTTCAATGCACTCATGTCCTAACTCCCTCTTTTTGGGTGAGCCTGAACAACAAAAACTTTGAAAGGGCCAGTACAACAAATGTTATAAAGAAGAGAATAAGGCCAAGTTCTATTAGGGCTGATGTATATATCTCACCTACTGCTTCGGTAAACTGATTTGCAAGGCTTGATGAAATGGTATTTCCCGGCATAAGAAGGGATTTTTCAAGTCGGTCTGCATTCCCAATTACAAAGGTAACGGCCATGGTCTCACCAAGGGCCCGTCCAAGCCCCAGCATCATCCCGCCAACAAGGCCTATTTTTGTATATGGAAATACAATAGATTTTAAGACCTCCCAGGTTGTAGCACCAATGCCATAGGCAGATTCCTTAAGGACTGGAGGAACCACCTCAAAAAGGTCCCTGAATACTGCCGCCATAAAGGGAATAACCATGATGCTAAGGATTATTCCTGCGGTCAAGACTCCAATTCCAAGGGGGGGACCTGAAAAAAGGGGGCCAACTAAGGGCATCTGGCCAAGGGTGTCTGAAATCCAAGGTTCAATATTGTCTGCAAAAAAAGGGGCAAATACAAAAAGCCCCCACATGCCGTAGATAATACTTGGGATTGCAGCCAATAGTTCTATGGCCGTTGCTATAGGCCTTTTTAGCCAAGGCGGACAAAGTTCTGTTATAAAAATTGCTATACCAAAGCTTACCGGAACCCCTATCAACATGGCAATTATAGATGTTACAAGGGTGCCATAAATGGCCACAAGGGCCCCAAATTTTTCCGTAACCGGATTCCACTCAGAACTAAAGAGGAAGGATAGACCAAAGCGCTTTATGGCTGGCCAGGAGCCCCAAAAAAGAGAGGCTATTATTGCAAATATGGTAAAAAAAACAAATAGGGCTGATGTCCTTGTCGCAAATGAAAAAAAAGTCTCTAGGAATACATCAAAAAAGGGGTGGCTCCCCCTTGAAAAAGATCCTTTATCCTTCTCCCTATCCATTTCCCAACCTTTTTAAGGGTATTTATGGCCAAATAGGATTTCCATCTTTGTCCTTAAGTTCCTTTGACCATGCCGTTTCGACAAGATCGACTACTCGTTTTGGAATTGGCACATAGGCAAGGGCCTTTGCCATTTCCTGACCGTTTTTATAGCACCAATCAAAAAACCTCAAAACCTCTTTTATCCTCTCCGGTCTTTCAACAACCCTGTGAAGCAAAATAAAACTTGCCCCTGTAATAGGCCAACTATCCTTGCCAGGCTGATCTGTAAGAACCACATAAAAGCCCCTGGAGTTTTCCCAATCGGCATTCTTGGCGGCAGCTTGAAATGTCATATCATTTGGGACAACATAATTCCCGGCCCTGTTCTTTAAAGATATGTAGGTCAAGTGATTTTGAAGGGCATAGGCATATTCGACATAGCCTATGCTTCCATTTATCCTTTTAACATAGGAGGCGACTCCTTCATTTCCCTTTCCACCAATACCAGTTGGCCAAGCCACTGCCTTTGCACATCCAACCTTTTCCTTCCATTCACTACTGACCTTTGAGAGAAAATTTGTAAAAATCCAAGTAGTTCCCGAGCCATCGGCCCTGTGAACAACTGTTATTGCCCTGGATGGAAGACTGAGCCCTGGATTTTCAGCCTTTATCTTTGGATCATTCCACTTCCGCACCTTTCCAAGATAGATATCTGCAAGGAGTTCATTGCTCAGTCGTATTTGACCTGGCTTTATTCCCCTTATATTTACTACGGGCACAACACCTCCCATAATCATCGGGAACTGAAAAAGCCCCCATTTTTCCAGCTCTTCTGGCCTTAACGGGGCATCTGATGCACCAAAATCAACTGTCTTTGCCTTAATCTGCTTGATGCCTCCGCCTGACCCAATGGATTGATAATTCATTTTTATACCTGTTGACTTATAGTAGGCAGAGGCCCATTTGGCATAAACCGGATAAGGGAAGGTAGCGCCGGCTCCGGAGATTGATTTTACCTTTCCGGCATGGGAAATACTAATAAAAGACAATGATATAAGAAAACTTATTGAAATTATTGGAAATAGCCTCTTCATGGAAGACCTCCAAAATTGTTTCATAAATGATAAATTAGAAATATTAAAAAATTGTTAAAAAGCCTTTAGATTTCAATTACGCATGTGAAAAAAGTCTAATTTAAATTTAATCTCTCTCTAACAAAGCCCTAAAAAAAAGATAGTAACTTCCATTTGAATCAATCATGTCAGGGGAGGAGGCCATGAGAAAAAGACATTTGGCTTGGTTTTTTTTAACACTATTTCTTATGATCCCACTAAATAAGGCCATTTCATCTACTGAGTTGGCTCCTTTATTGAGGGTATTAATAAAAAAAGGAATAATCACCAGAGAGGAGGCAATTGAGATCCAAAAAGAGGCCCAGGAACTCAAGAAAAAGGAAGAGCTTAAAGAGCAAAAACTAGAAACATCTACCACTCCAAAGGCCTTTAAAGGACTAAAGTTTAAGGTTCTTTCCTATCTGGACTATAGCGTTGGCCAAGTGGCTGAATCCAACGGAAAAACAAAAAATTATAATCGTTTCTCAATTAAAAGGGGATATTTCCGGGTTTATAAGACATTGACCCCGTGGCTTCACGGTCACCTTACTCTGGATGTCCATCAGGATGAAGAAGGAGACTGGAAGGCAAGGCTTAAATATCTCTATGCAGAATTAAGACCAATGGATCTTGGCTTTTTTACAGACATGAAGGCAGAAATTGGCATGGGTCATATTCCGTGGCTTGACTTTGAAGAGCATATTAACCCTTACAGATGTCAGGGTACAATGGCCATTGAACGGGCAGGCACATTTAATTCAGCCGATCTTGGTATAAGTGTGAGAGGCTATTTTGGAGGACAATTGAAGGATGCGGCTATTAAAACTGGAGATGCCCATTATGCAGGAAGATTTGGGAGCTGGCATATTGGCCTCTATAATGGAGCTGGTTATCACTCCAAGGAAAAAAATGGCAACAAGGTAATTGAAGGAAGAATCACCATTCGGCCACTTCCTGATTTTCTACCAGGGCTTCAACTCAGTTACTTTGGCCTTACTGGAGAAGGTAACGAAGAAAATACCATAAGTCATAACTATCCTGATTATAGAGTCCACATGGGGTTTTTAAGTTACGAGCATCCCAGATTCATATTTACTGCCCAATATTTTACCACCAAGGGGAATAAGGACGGGAAATGGATAGACTTGAAAGGACGCGCCCTTTGGACTGAAAACTATTCCTTTTTCGCCAATGTCAAGCCGCCCCTCTATTTTTTAAGTAACTGGCTGGATAAAAGGCTCAATTTCTTTTTCCGTTATGATCACGTGAACAGGGATAAGAATAAAAAGATTGCAAGCCATGCAACCTATAACCTTTACATTGGGGGAGGTGCCTTGGAGATATTTAAAGGAAATTATGTGTTAATGGACTATGAATATACAGATTATGGAAGAGACTTTGGAAATAAACATTCGAGCCCACCGGTACCTGGCAACAATCCTGGGAACGAACACAAACTGCAGATGGTTTATCAATTAAAATTCTAGAAAATAAAAAGGGGGCTTACCGCCCCCTTAGCCTAAACTTCTATCTCTGCCCACTTAAGACTTGTCCTAGATAAAAGCTCAAGTCCTTCAAGTAGAAGCTTTCCTGCATTTGTTATCTTGTCAGACTTTATATACATGAGTTTTCTCATCTGTAGTACGGTCTCATTCATTATTTCCTTGTCAAGACCGCATTCCTTCTCTGTCTGTTTCCAGTCTATCTGATTGTTTATCATATTTTGTGAGGCTGTCTTTAATATTTTAAGGATATATGGTGTTACATGAAACTCTATTCCTTCAGGAACCACAGACATAGCCCTTTTAAAGGCAACTCCTGCCTGAGTGATTTTGTATAGGCCACCAGGCAATAAATCTACAAGTTCATTGCCAACTAGCCGATCAAGGGCCAGATCCAGCTTGTCTTTTTCCATATCAGGCAAAAGCTTGACTATATGTTCATAGAAAAGGCCTCGCCAAAAGGGTAAAACATTTAATACCTTTCTTTGAATGGCATCTACCACAGGAAGCCTGTCTATAGTGCTTGCAAGGCTTGCGAAAAGCCTTCCAGAACTTGTCGGAAAGCCCTTTCCAATTAGGCCTTGAATCTCTGATAGTTCTATCCATTCATCGTCAGGAGAAAGGTTTTCCATTCGTGTGGTAGTAATGGCCATAACTGCCTTTGAAGATACCATATCCATTTGATGGGCCTTTCTGTCTGAAAAAACCCTTTCTCCCATTTCAGTTAAGATGTAAATCAAATTTCCTTGCTCATATTTAGTTTCGATCAACCTATAGCTTTCTAGTTCATAGAGAGACGCCTGGATGGTCTGCTTATCAACACCCTTCAATGTAAGGACCTCTTGAATGTTTCTTTTGTCAGGAAGCCTGCTTTCATCCCTTTTAAACTCTTCATTTAGCTCCTTAATGATATTTAGACAATTGAAATCCACTTCAGATATGGAGATGGCCGGATTGATTTCAATGGGTTCTATATAGAGAAGATATGCTGCTTCCTTCAAGGCCTTACCTGCTGGAAGAAATTCCCCTTTATCATCTAGGGCACCTATTGCCTGAAGGTATTCAAGGACTTCTTTTTCTTTTTCTTCCTGAAGTGTGGAAAGAAGAACATCATCATCAATAACGGCGCCTGGAGATAGCCCCTTTAAAAGTGCTGCCCTTATCTGCTGACCTGCACCTGTAAGGGAATAGGAATTTCCATAGGGAAGGGAAAAGGTTAAAAGCCTCATTGCCTCAAGCTCATATATCTCTTCCTTTGTAAAAGGCAGTAGGGATTTTTTACCAGGCCCTGGCGGACACCTTCTAAGGGCATCCATCAACGCCTTTCCTATTACCACCTTTGGATTTGCAATATCGTAGGCCTCGAGTATAGATTCAGCTACAGGAAGCAATCTTCCCTCTTTGGCAAGTCCCCTTTTTTCGAGTTCCTGGCTGATGGATGCCTGGTCAGATATGTCACCTTGGGCGAGTCTTGCCACCTCAATCATTGATATGACTTCTGACCCTATAAATTTGAAATTTTCTGGCCAATCATTGAAACCACCCAAAAGCTTTTCACATTCTTCTATGGCCTCACTTATCATGTGACCGGCCTGGCTTAGGCCAAAGCCCTCTTCTGTATCCTCAACAAGCCCTGAAAGCTCAAGGTGCGAGATATATTCAAGGTCCTCTTCACTGAGTGCATCAATTACTTTATCCAGAGATAGACCCAGCGACCACTTTTTCTTTAACTCCCTTATGAGCTCTGCATGTTTTTTCGTTATTATCATGAAAGATAGCCTCCTTTTCTTTTTTTCTAGACAATACCTATAACTTCCTGTCATTATTGAATAAGCACTTTTCATTAAATGTCTATATAAGGACGAAAAAGATGATTGATCCAAAAATCCTTTTTACTGTGTTCCTCTCCGTTTTTTTGGCAGAACTTGGGGATAAAACACAGCTTGCCACCTTTTTATTTGCAAGCACTAACAAAGAGAAGCTGAGTGTATTTATTGGCTCATATCTTGCCCTGGTCCTTTCATCTTTAATGGCTGTTTTGGTTGGAGGGGCAATAGGGAAGTATTTCAATCAATCCACCATAAAAATTGTCTGCGGACTTGGTTTTATAGCAATTGGGATATGGATATTGATTAATCGACATTAAACATATAAAAGCAACTTAAATGACAAGAATAAAGGAGAAGGATCATGGAGGAAAAAATGTATCAGAAAATTTTGAAAATAGATCTTTCCACTGGGAAGATTGAAAAAGAGCAAATTAGCCATGAAATTTCAAAAAATTTTATTGGAGGAAGGGGTATTGGCACCTATCTAATAAACTCGATGGTTAATAAAAAGATATCCCCGTTTTCTGAAGAAAATCCGCTAATTTTTGCTACTGGTCCCCTCACTGGCAGTGCTGCCCCTACGGGTGGAAGATACATGGTTCTCTGCATTAGCCCTCTCACCAATTTCATTGCCTGCTCAAATTCAGGAGGCATGTTCGGAGCTGAACTCAAAAAGACCGGATTTGACTATCTGTGCTTTACAGGAAAGGCCAAAAGACCTGTCTATGTTGTGATAAATAATGAAAAAGTCGAGATTAAAGATGCACAAGACCTTTGGGGCAAGGACACCCATGAGACAACAGACTTCCTACTGGAAAATTCAGGGCTAAAAAATCCAAGGGTCGCCTGTATAGGGCCGGCAGGGGAAAACCTCGTAAGATTTGCTTGTGTTATCAACGATAAACACAGGGCTGCTGGAAGATCTGGTGTGGGCGCAGTCATGGGGTCAAAAAATCTTAAGGCCATAGTAGTAAAGGGAAGTAAAAGGGACTATGCCAGGAATCAAGAACGATTCATAGAGACGGTCAAGGCTAAGGTTGAAAAATTAAATAGCCATCCGGTTACTGGTGAGGCCCTTCCAAAGCTTGGCACCAAAGTCCTTGACAATATCATCAATGAACACGGGGCATATCCCACCAGAAATTTTCAAACGGGTATCTTTGAAGGCACAGAGGAAATAAGCGGTGAAGCCCTTGTAGAAAAAAAATATCTAAAAAAGAACAAAGGATGCTACGGTTGCCCCATTAAATGCGGAAGGGTAACAGAGCTACCCACTAAAAACAGGGGAGAAGGGCCGGAATATGAAAGTGGTTGGGCCTTTGGGGCAGCAACTGGAGTAAGAGACCTTATAGCCATCACCGAGGCAAACTATCTTTGCAATCTCTATGGGCTTGATACAATTTCTACTGGTGTAACCATTGCTTGTGCCATGGAGCTTTATGAAAAGGGTTTCATAAAGAAAAGTGATCTCAATAGTGGCCCTTCTCCCAACTTTGGAAGCTCAGAGTCAATAGTTTATTACACAAGGGCCTTAAGCTTTAGAGAAGGACTTGGTGATAAACTAGCTGAAGGCTCCTTGAGGCTTTCTAGGGAATTTGGCGCCCCTGAACTATCTATGTCTGTAAAAGGACAAGAGCTTCCGGCCTATGATCCCAGAGGGGTTCAGGGCCAGGCCCTTGCCTATGCCACATCTAATAGGGGAGGATGTCACGTAAGGGCATACTTAATTGCGCCAGAGGTCCTAGGAATTCCTGAAAAACTAGATCCACAAGAGACCAAGAATAAAGCAAATTGGGTCAAGATTTTTCAGGATCTAACAGCCGTTATTGACTCAATGGGCCTTTGCCTTTTCACATCTTTTGCTCTGGGAGCAGAGGACTATCTTGAACTCCTTAATGACTTTATTGGGTGCAATTATTCCATGGATGAAATGTTTAAATGCGGCGAAAGGATTTGGAATCTTGAAAGGCTTTTAAACATGAAGCTTGGCCTTACCAAAGAAATGGATACTCTTCCAGAAAGGCTTTTAAAAGATGCCCTTTCAGAAGGAAATCAAAAGGGAAATGTTGCAAGACTGGATGAGATGCTTCCTGAATATTATGAAATAAGGGGTTGGGATGAAAATGGCACTCCTAAATCAGAAAAGTTAAAGGAACTTGGACTCTAAAGTTTAATGGCCCATTAGGCCCTTTTCGGGCCTAATGGGGCATTCCACAGCCATAGGCACTGCACTTTTTTCTTTTTTCCATTGGGCACTCCACTATATTCCAACAGGGTGTAAACTCTAGGAGTCTCTTTATACCGGCAATGCTTATACCTTGATCATGAATCATATATCTTAAACACTTGGTCCACTGGATATCGTTTAAGGAATAATATCTCCTTCCAGCCTTTCTAAATGGCCTAATGAGTCCTTCTTCCTCATAGATCCTAAGGGTCCTCGGATGAACTTCAAGGATGGCGGCAGCAGTTCCAATGCTAAAAAGTGGCTGTTCCGGGTCAATCCCTTGAAAATCGTGGTCAATGCTTATTTTTGAAATATCTTCCCTTTGAGGGACCTTTTTTGTATCTTTAATTGTCTCTTTTATAGTTCTCATGGCAGCACCTCTTTTAAAAGGGGGCGCATTGGCCCCCTTTTTTATTTTTAGTGATGAGCACCCTCACTGAACACCTTTCCAAAGAACCTTTCTCCAGCCACAAATCCAGCCACTGTGAGGGCAATTCCACCAGCTACCACCAGAAGTTCTGCCACAGATGGTGTGTAGTGCAGGTATGCCGGGAGATTGTCCCATCCGTAGAAAACTGGTGTCTCTTGTCCAGCAACCACAAGGTCATATCTTTGAACAAAGCCACCTACCAAGGCCATTATAGATGCTGCAGCCATTGCAGTTGTATTCTTCATCTGAGTACCAACAAGGATAAAGAGTGGAAGTACCAGGCCGATAATGGTCTCAAATACCCAGAAGTTCATTGAAAGTGGCCCACTAAGAAGGTTTTTGGCAGCAAGTTGAGCAAGGTCATTTCCACTTACAAAGAGGGAGATAAAACGCCATACAGTTGCGACAATCAGAAGGAAAAGTGTAAGAGCAAGGACCTTTCCTGCCATCTGTACCCCCTCAAAGGTCTCCTTGTCCATTTCCACTCCGCGCAGCCTTGCAGAAAGATGGCTAAAGAGAATCAGGGCCGCAGCACCACTCATAAAGGCAGAACAAAGGAAATAAACAGGAAGCTGTGCACCATACCAGAAGGGCCTGGATACCAAGGTTGCAAATACAGCACCTAGATTTGTATTGGCACCTACTTCGGCAAGGGCACCAATTATTCCAATTGCTAAGGCCATAGTCCATCTTCTTGTAAGGATTGCATAAAACTCTACAAACATGCAGCCCACTGCAAGTCCGTATAGAGTACCCATCCACCAGATATTCGAGGAAAAATTAGGGGAAATCACATTGTAAAGTAGCATTCTGTGGGGGCTCTCAAGCTCTAGACCAATACAGAAAAATGCAGATAGTATTGTTATTATTGACAAAAAGACGGCTCTATTTCCAAGTGGTGCAAGCTTGTTCCCGCCAAAGGAGTGTCCCAAGGCTGCCAGCAGACAGAGCCCAGTAGATGTAATGGCGAAGAATGCATAGGTGGAAATCAGTATCCCCCAGGGGACTTCCCTGGTTACTCCGTAAAGGTGCATATGTCCATGGAAAAATCCATAGACACCTACTGCCAGGGCCAAGCCAACTATACCCAAGGCCCCCAGCATAGTCATATTGATTCTTGGTTTAGACAGAGTCGGTTCAGCTAATGTTCCGATTGAAATGTTTCCAGCCATGATTATACCTCCCTATAATTTTAATTTTTAATTTGTTTCCATAGAATTAAATGGCCTCTGGCTCTTCCATATCTTCTCTGTTTCCCAAGGACATAACCGCCAAAAAAGCAGGTATTGCTGAAAATGGTCCTAGGGCTAGGAAGAGAAGAAAACTCATGGTGAACCAGAATGCCTCAGAATACTTCTCCAAGCGGGAGTGTGCCTTGCTATCTCCCCTTGGAGCAACATGAAACCTCTTGGATGTCTTTGTCAGGGCGCTCATTTTTGTTCTCCTTTCTTGTGTTTTTCAGGCCGCCACCTGAATGAAGGGCTCTGGCAGGGCCGCCACCCTGCCAGGAGTTTATGTCCTTTTGCTCCTAGTAGTGCATTGAGTGTGCCATTCTTGGAAAAATTTTTTGAGATGGAAAATTTTATTAATAAAAACAATGAATTAAAATATAAATTATTTCTGTTGAAATATTTTTTAGAAATTTTTGGTAAATTTTTGGAGAAAAATGGGCGAATTTTAAGTCCTAAATAGAAAC
>WFZZ01000072.1 GCA_015489315.1 Deltaproteobacteria bacterium
TCAGAATATTTTTTAGCTTTTCCTGAGTTTCTAAAGAATTTTTAATATTATCTTGGCTTATAATTCCAAGAATACTGTTTTTCCTAATTGGAAACTTTATTTCCAGAACCTTTCCCAAATCCACTCCGAAAAGATAGGACAATTCGTCATAAAAGGCCCTGCAAAAGATACGTGCACCCAAAAGATTTGAGACTCTTTTGATAAGATCAATATCTTCCAGACCTTTTGTATTTTCATAGATTAAAAGGTCCTTTAGCCCAGAAGTATTTTTTGAAAGAAAAAGCCCCAGTTTTTTGGCCTTTTCCTTTATTCCTTTAGTTTTTTGGGAAATTAAAAACCAGAAAGTTCCTCCATCCCTTCCAAGGAAATCAAGCCCCCCATTAAAAACACTTAATAGAAAATCAAAAAAGGACCTCTTCTTTTTGGATATCTTGACATCAAAAAAGGAAATTTCAACAAGATCAAGGCCATTATTTTTTTTAATAAGCCTTTTTATGTATTCAGGAATGGAATCATTTATATGTGTCTTTAAGGAATCTTCTTTTAATCGTACAAGTCTTTCTTCAAGCGCTTTTTCTAAAAGTCCAATTAGCCATTTTCCCTCTTCTGCCCCAATATTTTTGGGCACACCGTTTATTTGAAATATGCCCAAAATATCTTCTTTGTCCTTTTTGCTATCTCCAAGCGGGATAAATATCTGATGATTTACTCTGTCCCAGAAGCCTTTTCCATGTAATAGGGCCCTTTTGGCCCTCTCCCTTTGCCGGGGAGAAATATCTAGTCCTTTCGGGATGATATCTTCATTTTTGGATGTTATGAGCCCAAGGGAATCGATTGGGAAAATGGATTTTATAAAGGATTCAAGCTCATCTCTAAAAAGGTCAAGGTCTCTTTCTAAAATTTTTGTCTCTAGGAAAGGATAATCCACAAAAAATATTACCCCTTTTCAATGACCCTTTTTATAGAATCTGCGATCAACTTGAACTCCTCATCCTTTATTGTCCTGGTATCAAAAATGATACCTTCATCCTCTATCCTAGTAATAATTGGTATCCTTTCTGACCTTAGCCTTTTTTCAACAAGGGAAACCGGTAGCTCCCTTCTTGCGCTTTTGATAAAGACCGCACGAGATTTTAGAACCTGAAGGGGCATTGCGCCTCCTCCTACCCTTGAAGTGGTATCTCGATAACCAAGCTCCAGGGCTTCATCTCCCACCTTGGCCTTTATTAACCGCAAAAGCCTCCTTGCGCGCCTTTTGGTCTCTTCAAAGCTCATGGTGAGCATCCTGAGAGTTGGTATCTCTTTAAGGGCCTTTTTTGGGTCCCTGTAAATCCTTAAAACTGCCTCAAGGCCGGCAAGGGTAAGCTTGTCAATCCTAACAGCCCTGTTCATAGGATTTTTCTTTATCCTTTCAACGAGATCCCTTTTTCCGACAATTATACCGGCTTGTGGACCACCAAGCATCTTGTCTCCGCTAAAGGTCACAAGGTCCGCCCCTGCCCTTAAGGATTCCTGAACCGTTGGCTCATGAATAAAACCATAGGGGGTAAGATCAACAAGATTTCCACTGCCTAAGTCCTCAATTACAGGTATTTCATGTCTTTTTCCAAGCTCCTTTAGCTCCTTCATGGAGACTTTTTTAGTAAAGCCAACAACTGCAAAGTTACTCTGATGGACCTTCATCAAAAGCGCGGTATTTTCATTTATTGCATTTTCATAGTCCCTTAAATGGGTCCTGTTGGTTGCGCCAACTTCCCTTAAAATTGCACCACTTCTTGCCATTACGTCAGGGATGCGGAAAGAGCCGCCAATCTCCACTAGCTCCCCTCTTGAAACAATAACCTCCTTTCCCTTTGCCAGGGTTTCAAGGGTTAGAAGGACTGCTGCGGCATTATTGTTTACCACAAGGGCCGCCTCAGCACCTGTTAGTTCGCAAAGAATCGCCTCCACATGGCTGTATCTTGAGCCACGCTTTCCTTTTTCAAGGTCATATTCAAGGTTGGAATAATTGACAGCCACATCAAAAATCTCTTCAAATATCTCCTTTGTCAAAAGGGAACGACCAAGATTGGTATGAACCACCACCCCTGTTGCATTGACAACTGGCCTGAGCGAAGGCCTCATGGCCCTATTAAGCTCATCCTGAACCCTTTTTAAAACCCTTTCAAAGGAAAGCTCCGACTCTTTCTTTATTTCATCTGACAAAATTTTCCGGCGTAACTCATCTAAAACCCTCCGACAGACTGAAAGACGTAACCTTTGAGGGATTGTATCTGTCAAATTTTCAAGTAACTTGTCAGTCTTAGGAATCCTTTTTAAAAGTTCCTTTTTTTCTGAGGAGTTTTTCATGTTAAAAGTCTATCTCCTTTGGCCTGGAAAGACAAAAGAGCCTTGGATAAAAGAAGGCTTGGAATTTTATTTAAAAAGGCTCAAAAATTACTACCAGGTTACCATAATTGAGACAAGACCTTCAAGGCAAAAGGGCAAAGACCCTGAACAATCAATAAAAGAAGAAGGTAGATTTTTACTGGAACAGATAAAAAAGATTGGGGCCGAATGCTATGTACTTGACGTAAAGGGAAGGGAAATATCTTCGGAAGGGCTTGCCAGGCTAATAAAGGAGAAGGAGGAGACTGGTCAAAAAGGAATGGTCTTTGTTATTGGCGGGGCCTATGGCATTGATGAAGAAGTTCTAAAAAAGGCCAATAAGGCCATTTCCCTTTCCAAAATGACCTTCACCCACGAAATGGCGCGCCTAATCCTCGTTGAGCAGCTTTATAGGGCCGCCTCCATAAATGCCGGCAGCCCCTATCATCACTAGATCAATCTACTGACTCAACCGAGCTTACTTCCGGCACCTCACTCTTAAGATAGCGCTCAATACCTGCCTTTAAGGTCATCTGGCTCATGGGGCACCCCTTACATGCCCCTGTAAGCCTTACATTTACAACCCTAGTCTCCTCATCAACATCCACAAGTTCAACATCTCCACCATCTTGCTGAAGCATTGGACGGACCTTCTCAAGGGCTTCTTTAACCTTTTCCTTCATGTCTAGCTCTCCTTTTTCTTTAAAAGATACTTGAAATCTCTTTTGCTCTTTTTTGAATGTCTTTGCACCTCCAAAGACCACTTATTACAGCCACCATGTCTGCGCCTTTTTTAACAAGTAACCCTGCATTTTCACGGTTAATTCCACCAATGGCACAGATTGGGACATTAAGCTTTCTTTTGGCCTTTTTGAGTAAATCCATCTCTGCCTTGACTGCGTCTGGCTTTGTTGGAGAAGGGAAAAATGAGCCAAAGGCCACGTAATCTGCCCCCATTTTTTCGTATTTCATGGCAAGTTCAAGCCTGTTATAACATGAGACTCCGATAATTGCTTTATTCCCCAGTTCCTTTCTAGCTTCTTTAAGGGAAATGTCATCTTTTCCAATATGAACTCCATGGGCCCCAATCCTTTTTGCAAGGTTAACCCTGTCATTGACAATGAACAAACAGTTAAATTCCTTACAAATATCTTTTAATTTCAAGGAAATAGAAATCAGCTCTTCATCCTTATGGGTTTTATCCCTTAACTGAATAATCCTGGCACCTCCCGACAGGACCTCTTTGACTTTATCAAGGATTAAATCATAAGGGGTCAATAACTCATCTGTAATGGCATAAAGGCCCTTAAGGCTTTCATTCCTTGTATGTTTCACCATATCAAAAAACAAAAGGGGCCAGATTAAGGCCCCTTTTAAGATGCTCTTTAACCAAAATCAATCAGCAGGATAAAAGTTTTCCTTTTCGGCTCCACATTTTGGGCAAACCCAATCATCTGGAAGGTCCTCAAAGGGAGTGCCTGGCTCAATTCCATGCTCAATATCACCTTCTGCTGGATCATAGATATAGCCACAAGGGCATTCCATTCTTTGCATCTTACTCATCTTTCTTCCTCCTTTTGAATTTTCACAAAAATTAACACATAAATCATATAAAGTCAATAAATAAAATAAATTTTATCTTATTAATAAAATACATTTTAATCTGTAAGGAATCTAATAAATTACAAAAACTTTTACTTCCTAACCCAGTTGCCTGGAGCTTTTTCTATATATGTGCCTGAAGGAGCACTTTCCTGCCATTTTTGGGCAAAAATTGCCTGGACCCTAGAAAGTTCTGATAAAGGGATATTAAGGGAACTGGCAACAGCCTTATATAGGGCCATCCTGTCACTATTTTCTGCGGTTACAAGCCTTTGGACAGTGGCTTTATCCCTCAAATTAAGGCCAGAGAGGTTTTTTATTACCAAAAGCCCGTTTGCACCTTCTCCCACAATACCCCTTGACATAAAAGGAGAAAGTAATGGGAAACGATTTTTCATTCTTTCTTTTAACTGCCTGATGGTTGCATTTGAGACGGTAAGCTCATTTGCCGCATAGACATTTGATTCAAACCCAAGCCAGGAAGTTGGTTTTTCTAGCTTTTTTTCCTTACCCTGGTTCTCAGAGCCCCGAACCTCTTTTACAATATCCTCTGCTGCCTTTTGGACCTGGGCAGCGGGGAAATAGATATTCACTGTTACACAGGCAGCCAGAAAAAAAATCACAAACGAAACCAGATACCTAATCTCTTTTCTTTTCATAACCTTAGTAAACCTCCATTTTGCTTTTATCAGACTCTGTTATCCTCTTTAATCTTTCAAGCATGTCTCTGAAGCTGATTTTTCCATCTGGATTCATATTAACCACATTAACCCCGCCCCAAAAGCCCCTTTTTACAAGATATTCCTTGCCGCCTTCCCTGATTAGACCATGAAGTTCAAAGACATCATTTTTTAATTTGCAGCTTATACCAATACGCTTATAGGAAAATTCCTTAAAAAACTGACCAATAAGCGACATTGAGCCCTGGCCTCCACCCAAGATGGATATATTTTCTATTGCCTTTATGCTTATTTTTTTAGGTACATTTGCTGTTTCATCTGTAAGTATCTTAAGAAAAAACTCTTCCGGCTGACTCCCGCTTATTATCAATCCCTTGATAAAACCATTTATTACACCAGTAATAAGACCAAAGCCCGTATTTGAGGTGATTTCAGAAAGATCAATATGTTTAAAAAGTATATCACAGCCAATTCTTGGAATTGCTGAAAAGGGATCCAACCATAGATTTTCTATATCAATCTTTCCATTGGCAACTTTGGCTTTTAGAGCCCCTTCAAATATTACCCGTTCCCCTTTTAGATATGCCTTTTTTATATTGCCTGAAACCTTTATACTTACAGGAAAGTCCTTAAAAACATCCTTTAAATCAAGTTCATCAAGGTGTAACCCTTCAATTTCAAGGCCCTTTTTTTCAAAAAAAAGCCTTAATTTTTTAAGAAGTAACTCTTTCTCCTTTTTTAAAAATAGGACAACTGGCCCTACCTCAAGGTATTTTTTGCACAGACTTATGGGCACTTTATTTGATTTAAAATAGATATTTGCCCCTTCCCTCAAAAGCCTTTTTGGTAAAAATGGGGAAAGATCAAGCCTTTTCCAGTATATATTTCCATTTTCGCAGAAATCTCCTCCCAAGGGATAGGATAAATTTATGATAAGGCCTTCAAACAGAGGCCTTTTTCTAAATAAAACTTCCGAAGTCAGGAAAAGGCTGACCCTTTTAGGCATTACCTTGAGATTTATTTTCCCGCTTGGCTCAAGGTCTAATAGAAATGGATGGGAATTGGAATAGGCATCCCTCAAAAAAACATTGTACCATGTGTTAAGATTGGCATCTAGTTGAATCTCGCCCTTAAAAAGGCGAGAAAAGCCATTTATTTGTTTCCCATTAAAAAATATCTGCATATTATTTGCTCTTAGGTTAAAGGGTCCATGAACCTTAAGATATTTTAAAAGGATATTATCCTTGAGATATGTCCCCTCTGCCTCAAAGGCTCCCCTTAGGGCCTTTAACTCAAAAAACCAGGGATAGATAAAAATTGCGCCATCTTCCCACCCGGCCTTGATTTTAAATTCGGTTTGCCCTATCGCCTTCCATCCACTTTCAAACTTCAAAAGGCCTTTTAGGTTTATGCCTTCAAAGGCATGATTTTCATCTCTTTGGCCTGAAAGATCTCTCAAATTAAGGTCAATTTGACAATCTAGAAAAGCTGCGAAAGAAGATTGGGAGAAAATAAAGAAAAGGGACTGAATACCCAGGAAAAAAAGTAGAAAGAAAAGGGGCACTTGCCTCACCTATTCCTTCCACCTCATTGGAAAAATCAGTCTTACCGTTGTCCCAAGCCCCTTTTGGCTTTCTATATCTATCTTCCCTTGGTGCTCAAGCATTATATGATGAACCATAATAAGGCCGACCCCTGTACCAGATGGCTTGGTGGTTACAAGTTCCTTGAAAAGACGCCTTTTAATCTTTTCATCAATTCCAATGCCGTAATCTTTTATCTCAATTGTAGGTCTTCCATTTATCCTGGCGATATTGATCTCTATAGGAGATCCTTCTATAGAGGCATCCAGGGCATTTTTTAACACATGAAGAAGTGCAACCTTCAGGGTCTTTGGATTTCCGTGAATCTTCAAAGGGCCATCATAATACTTGACCCTTAACCTTATGTTCTTTTTCTCAAAACCTGGCATCCAAGCCTCCAAGACCTCCTTAACCAGATCATTTAGGTCTAGCTCGACAAAAAACACCTCCTGTTCCTTTACCAGTCCCTCAAAATCTTTAACTATCTGTTCAAGCTTTTGTGCCTCTTGAAAGATTGCCTGGACCTTGGCCAGAAAAGGCGAATCTTTTGGCATCTTCTTTAAAAGACGCCTTGAAAGCCCTCCTATTACAGTTGCCGGGTTTCTTATTTTATCTGCAATCCTTAAGGCAAATTCCACAACAGTCCGCTCATGAACCAGGGATTCCATGTCCTTACTTAGTTCCAAAAGTTCTGCATTTACCTTATCAAGCTCTTTATTCTTTATGGTAAGGGTCTTTAAAAGCCTCAGGACCTCTTCGTGCTTTGCCCGAAGATTTTCCAAATAGGACTCTTCTATATCCTTAAAAAGTCTCTTTTTAATGACATCGTTTTTCTCTTCCAGGTCTTCGCAGGACTGGGTTGCACCAAAAAAAATAATTCTTATTCGATTTATTTCTCCCTTTTCCCCTTCCTCAAATTCCAAATTGTCAGTGACCTTTTTTGAAGAAGAGATAAAGACCTTGTCACTAGCTTCATTTTTAATAAATAAAAATGGGGCTTTCTCAGAAGAAAACTCTAACATGATCCCTGATTCAAATTGAGTAAGCCCAGGTATCCTCCTACAGATAATAAAGAATGTGGCAAGTCCTCCTTGTGAACGCCTTAAAATTCTCCTTGAAATCTCAGACGAAATAAGGCCAATCTGAGATGACTTTATCTTGGAGAAGCCAAGGATATCTGAAAGGGCCTTTGCCTTTGTCCTTACCAGGGGTATATCGTTCTCTTTTTTAATGACAAGGCTTAAAACATGTATATTATGATCTATTTTTTCCATTGCCAGATAAGTAAGCTTGCATCATCCGAAAACAATTGCTCTTCAGGAACTTCAAATAACATGTTAACAAGAAGAAGTGGTGAAAAATCCATCAGTTCTTTTGTAAAAATACCTGTCTCTATCCTGGGAATAATCTTTAACCCATCAGAAAAAATTATCCCCATCATATCTTTATGGGCTGAAAATCTTTTTTTAAAAATACCGTTTTTGACATTTATCTTTCCGATTACGCCTGGATTCCCAACTACAAATTCACCCTTTCCGTTCCAGCTGACAAACTGGGACACGTCACCGATTGCATAGATATCAACTAAATTCCTTTCAAAATCAAAATGCACTAGCTGTGCCATCAATCCCCGTGTTCCAAGAAGGGCATTTCCAAGTTCAAATAGACAGTCATTTGGGGCAACACTTGGTGAAATCCTTTCAAGAAGACCTTTGGCTTTACATAGAATTTTAGCAGCTTCTTCTCCCTTACCCAAAACATCCATTAGCATCAATCTCATATATGGATATTCATATACAATTGAAATACCATCACCACTGTATCTTCCAAGTTTATTGGGACATATCAGATAGGAAAATTTTACATGAGGGGAAATAAAGTCTTCATCTGGAGACCAGAAACAGGCACAAACCACTGTCTTATAAACTGCTTTCTTTTCTAAATTAAAGATATCAGGGCAGGGAACATTGCCAAAATGCCCAGAACAAATAGAAAAATCATTACTGAGCCTTTTTACGCAATTAAGACCACTTCTTAGACCTTTCCTCGGAAAATAATTTAAGTCTTTACCGTTTAAATCAAAGATACCCGGACCTTCGTCAAGGCTGGAGATACTCATGAAACACCTTTTTTCGTCTATCCTTTGTGAAAATAGCCTTATTATCCCTCCAGAAGTCTTATGATCAAGATGGTTTTGAGATAGCTCAGAAGTGCAAAGGACAATATCTTCGACCCTATCCTTGTTAAATCCTGCCAAAAGGGCAATTTCCCTTGAAACTCTCCTTGCAATTAGGACGTGGGACTCTTCATTTATCTCTATCTCTCTAAAATGAGGCTGTATCTTTTCTAAATCCATTTAATGGCCTCTATGTAAGTGCCACCTGTGATATTACTTGCTATCCGCACCTGATCTGCCAGTTTAAAGATGAGATTTAATCCCATGCCAAGTCCACCATCTTCTGAAGAGCCTGGAAGTAGTGCCTCGTCAAGATCTGAAATGCCCTTTCCCACATCTTCGCCAATTATCTTGACAACAGTCTTTCCTTCTTTGTTTAAAGCCTCTATTGTCACCCTGCCCCTTTTGCCATGTCTTAGGATATTTTTAGATATTTCATCAAGGATGGTAAGTAGCATGACCTCTTTACTATCCTTTATTTGACCTAAAAGATTTAAGATCTTTCTTAGTTCTTTTCTGACAACTGGAATATCTAACTTGGAACGTATCAAAATTTCCTTTTTGACCGCTGGACACCTGGAATCCATGGCCTTTTTAAAGGCCTTTTTATGCGCCTTTAACAATTTTATATCCAAGCCTTTGTAAGGCCTGCTCGGTATCCAGGGCAAAAAGAAGACCCTTTCCAAAAGACATCTCAAAACTTTTTAGGGCAGCAATGGCATGGGCCCTCAGCCCAGTAATTACAATCCTTACCTTAAATAGCCTCATGGTATTGGCAAGTCTTTGGATATTTTCTGCCAAAAAGGTATCTATGACATCAACATCACCAAGATCAACTATAACTGCTTTGCTTTTTCTTTTTTTTACCTGAGAAGACAAGGCCCTTAATAGGCTCAAGATGCCCTCATCGTCTATCTCCTCCTGGATTGTAACCAGACAAATTTTTCCTAGATGAAAAATAGAATAGGGACGCATTATAAAGATACTTATTGTTCTTCCATAAACACCGTGCTTTCCCTGTGCCTTTTTTGAAGCTTCATTAGCTTTTGGATCGCATAATGAAGGCCATCTGCCATTCGGCTTCGAACATTTATTGTCCCAAGGTCAACTCCAAGATGTGCCATTGTAAGGGCAATTCTTGATGAAATCCCTGTAAGTATCGCCTCACTTCCCATAAGCCTTACTGCATCTACTGTTTGAAGAAGATGATTGGCTACAGCAGTATCCACGTTTGGAACACCTGTTATATCAATTATCACAAAGGGGGCCCTTGTATGTTCAATAGTTACCAAGAGCCTCTCCATGGCCGACTGGGCCCTGTGGCTATCAAGGGTTCCAACCAAAGGTAGCGCCAAAACCCCGTCCCATACTTCTATCACTGGTGTGGAAAGCTCAAGTATCTCTTCCTGAAGATGCCTTATGTCTTCGTCACGCTTTTTCAAAAGCTCCTCTTGCTGTTTGACAATAAGGCGCTCCTTTTCAAGCCTGTCTGAAATGTCAATAAAATGCTCAACACAGCCAATAACTTCCCCTTTTAGGTTTTTTAGAGGCCTGCTGGCAAACTCAATGGGAATTTCCTTGTCTCCTACCTTTAAGGTGGTCTGGCCTTGATTGACACTGTTTTGGCTAGTGGCAACCTTGCATGTGCAATTTTCTGTCTGACACATGGGGGTGTTAAATATCTCATAACACTTTCTGTCAAAACAATCTCCTGGGGTCCTTCCAACCATTTCTGCCCCCGCCTTATTGATAATCAGAATATTATGCTCAAGGTCTGTGACAAAGATACCGGAAGGAACCGCATTGATTATTTCAAATAAAAAACCTTCGTCTCCTTGATAATCCTTGAGATTGTTCATGGCCATCTCCTTTTTGGTCAGATGATTAAAAATTTTATCAGAATTCCAAAATTATGTCTAATAACTTGGTAAAAATTTAAAGTTTTCTATATTTCTATCGATTTTTTTAATAACTCCAATTTTATGTCGATAAAAACATTAGAAATTTTGAATAGCAAAAAGGAGGAAGTGAAAAAATGCTATTTGACTTTTATTTCGCAAAGGAAGAAGAACAGACGTCAACTAAAAAGGCCGGTTTTACATTGATTGAAATGGCAATAGTGCTTGTCATAATTGGATTAATTATTGGGGCCGTTATGAAGGGCAGGGACTTAATAAAATCTGCCCAAATAAAAAATGCATATGAGACCTTTTTTGCAGCCCATTACAAACTCATAGGTTCATACTATGACAGGACTGGGAGGATCTTAGGAGACGGAGCTATAAATGGCGGAAGTGGAAGGCCAAATGGTACAATGGATAATGTTTATCTTGGTAGTGCAGGAAACAGAAGAAGAATAGTAAGGGCACTTAGAAATGCAGGAATTGATATGTGTTCTCTAATTAAAAGTAATATCACTTCCAATGAATGTGGAAGAAATGGTGTCAACATTGGTCAGATATCACTTACTGGTGAATATCAGAAAACAACGGCCTGGGTGGGCTATTACTATGGAACCTTTAATGGCAGGACAAAAAACTATCTAAGGATTCAAAATATTCCAACAGATTTTGCAATTGCCCTTGATAAGATGATAGATGGAGTGGCAAATTGCCAGTCAGGCTCATTTGTCGCCATAAGTGCGTGTAATAACGGACAATGGCCTGACCCAAGCTCTACTAGAATTTCTCATGCCGCATGGCTATCTGAATTCTAATTTTCATATCATCCTCCTCCTTCACCTGTTAAAAGGCCCACAGTCTCCCCCAACTGTGGGCCTTACTTTAAAAATACAGAATAGGCAGAATTATGGTTAAAAACAGAAAACCATTAGGAGAACTTTTAAAAGAAAATGGGCTCATAAATGAGCAACAGCTTCAATTTGCATTAATTGAACAAAAGGCCTCTGGCGAAAAATTGGGGGAATGCCTTAAAAGGCTAGGCATAATAACGGATTCAGAGCTTGCCTTTGCCCTTTCCAAACAAACCGATAAACCCTTCATAGACCTTAAATCATTTACCCCAGACGAAACAGTACTGAAGATTCTACCGGCGCATCTGGCTAGGACCCATAATATTTTGCCACTTAAGATTGAAGGTCACACCATAGAAATTGCAATTGATGATCCTTACAATCTGGAATTACAACAAATAGTCATAAGGGCTACGGGCTTAAGACCGATTTTCTTCATCGCCTCTGGCTCTGAAATAAGAAAACTTGTTGAAAGGTACTATTATCTAATTGAACATCCCGTTGACCAAGAAATTGCCAGTATAATTGACCTAGTAAGAGAACGTCCCAATGCCGATGTAGATGTCCTTAGACTTTCCAATCTTATTCTCACCTCTGCTGTCATAAGTAGAGCGACAGATATTCACATCTCTCCAAGTGATAAGTCCAGTAGAGTCTTTTTTAGGATTGATGGCGTATTAGAGCCTCGACACATCTTTCCCATCTCTTTACATACAAAGCTCATAACCCATTTAAAGGTTGAGGCGAGAATGGATATCTCAGAGCAAAGGCGACCTCAGGACGGCAGGATAAGTTTTGAGTTTCTTGGAGATAGCTTTGATATAAGGGTATCCACTGTAAAAACAAATTTTGGCGAAAACATGGTCTTAAGGCTTTTGCCTTCAAGAGGAGAGTCTTTACTTGGTTTAGAGCAACTGGGGTTTGATGAAGATCAACTTCATCTAGTCAACAGACTTTTTTCAAAACCCTACGGCATAGTACTTGTAACCGGCCCAACGGGAAGCGGTAAGACCACTACCCTTTACGCAGCACTTAGAAGGCAAAATGCCATTGAAAAGAACATAGTCACCGTTGAAGATCCAATTGAATACCAATTTTTAATGATTCGACAGACTCAGGTAAATGAGAGGGCGGGTTATACCTTTGCATCAGCTATAAGGACCTTTTTAAGACAAGATCCAGATGTAATATTAGTTGGAGAAATTAGAGACAAAGAAACTGCAACTTTAGCAGTAAGGGCTGCAATTACAGGCCATTTAGTGCTTTCCACCTTGCATACCAATAGTGCTATTGGGGCCATTGCAAGACTAAAGGACCTTGGAATCTCTCCATTTCTACTTTCAACAGCCATATCAGGCATTCTCGCCCAGAGACTTGTAAGAAAACTTTGCCCACATTGCAAAATTGCTTCAAAGCCTACTGAAGATGAGGCAAATCGATTCAATATTCCAAGGGACTCTGTAATCTATAGACCTGGCAAATGTCCCTATTGTAGAAATACAGGTTATATGGGAAGAACAGTTGTAGCTGAAATACTTTCCTTTTCAGAAGAGATGCTAAACATGGTTTCAAGGAATGAACCAATTAGCGAAATAAAGGCTCAGGCTGTAAAAGAAGGATTTACCAGTCTTAAAGAACAGGCCATAAAGAAGCTCCTTAACGGAGAGACAAGTCCAGATGAAATAAGTAGAGTGGTTGGATAATGCCAATATATCAATATGAGGCAATATCTTCTACTGGTGAAAGAATCATAGAACAAGGCGAATTTTCTTCGCCAGTTGAATTATATTCCACATTAAGAAACCAAGGGTATCTTCTGATAGACTATAAAAAAAGGTTTTTTTCAAATATCCCTTCTATTCCCAAAAAAATAAAAAGACTAGAGCTTGCTGAACTATTAAGAAATTTAGCCCTTGTAACCAGGGGAGGCATTCCCCTTGTTGATGCCTTAAAAGACATGGTCCAGTCTCCTGGGATGACTGGGCTAAGAAAGATCATTGAAAAGGTAATAAAACGCATTGAAGGCGGAGAGCTTTTTTCAGAGGCCCTTTCCCATTACAAAACTGCCTTTCCAAATGTTGTTATTATTTTGGTAAGGCTTGGAGAAGAAACAGGAAGACTTGATAAAACTCTGGAAGATGCCGCAATCCATTTGGAAAAGGTACAAGAAATTATTGACAAAACCAAAAGAGCAATTAGTTATCCAATCTTTATTTTACTGGCAATGATTGGGGCACTGGCCTTTTGGATACTATATGTGCTTCCAAAACTCTTTGAACTTTTTAAAAGCCTGGGCTTAAAAGAATTACCTATTACCACAAAGATATTGCTTGCAACTGTAGAAATTACTAAGACCTATTGGCCTGTGTTCCCTGTACTAATTGCGATTTTTATAGTTCTTGGTTTCTTTTCCTCAAGAAACGAAAAACTCAAGTTTTTATGGGATAATTTCTGGACCCATTTCCCAATTATTGGAAGGATACTTAAGTCATCCCAGCTTGCATTCTTTTTTGAATATCTATCTCTTCTTGCATCTTCGGGTATAGATATCATAAGAAGCCTAGAGATAATGGAAGGGGCTATAACTCACCAGGTATTAAGGCACGGGATCAGGGACATCAGGGCTACAATTGTAGGTGGCCGAAATCTTTCCGAAGCATTTAAAAAGTGTACTCTTTTTGAGCCATTTATACTCAGAATGGTGAGGGCAGGGGAAAATTCAGGGAATATGCCTGAGCAGTTAAAAATACTTTCAGACCATTACATGGAAATAGTCAATAGAATGGTTGATTCCATTGCCAAAAAGATAGAACCCATCCTGATTGGATTTGCTGGCATGATTTTTGTTATTATAGCATTGGGTCTATTAGGACCTATTTATGACATGATGAGTAATATTAAATAGGCCAGCAAACAGAAATGGACAATTCCTTTCCAGATTATCTGACATGGTTCGGGTTAAAAGAACCCCCATTTAGACTTTCTCCTGATCTCGAATACTATTATCCTTCAAAATCCCATAGACAAGTCTTAGAGGTCTTAAAATATGGAATAAACAGAGGGGAAGGATTTATGGTCCTTTCAGGCCATGCAGGGACTGGAAAGACCCTGCTTTTAAGACTTCTTATGAAGGAAATGCCCCCTGAAAAAAGGACCGCCTTTATAGTTATGCCCTCTGTAAGCCCTAGAGGACTTCTTCTCCTTCTTTTAGAAGAGCTTGGTATAAAAACTGGTAACAATAACCCAGAACTAGCTCTTCTTTTAAAGACCTTCCAAGAATGCCTTTTAAAACTAGCAAATAGAGGTGAAAAACTTCTCATCATAATAGATGAGGCTCAAGATCTTCCTCTCGAAACAGTGGAACAACTTAGGCTTTTATCAAATATAGAAACAAACAAAGAAAAACTCGTCCAAATCCTTTTGGTAGGCCAACCTGAGCTTAAAAATCTCCTTTCAGACCCAAGGCTTTGTCAATTAACTCAAAGGATTGTTATTAATGAAACCCTTATGCCCTTATCCTTTGAAGAGATGAAGGACTATATCAATTTTAGGCTTACAAAGGCGGGAAGAGGAGATTTAAAATTTGACGACAAATTTTTAGAGCACCTTTATAGCCATTCAAAAGGACTTCCAAGACTTATTAACAGGGCAATGGATAGAGCCCTATTGATGGCAGCAGCATCAAGATCTTCCGGACTTCAAAAAAATCATCTCGAAGCTGCTGCATCTACGCTACCAGAGCCTGGTTCAGTAACAAAAGAAATGGTCAATCCACCTAAAGCCCAAAAGGATATAAAAAATTATATTGCTATAAGTGCCATAAGTATCCTTATAACAATCCTTCTGATAATTGGTCTTTTTAAATTTGACCTGATAAACATCTCTTGCAATAACAGGAGTCAGGAAGCACCTATTGCCACAAATAAAAAGATTCTAAA
The DNA here is from genome assembly GCA_015489315.1 of Deltaproteobacteria bacterium. Taxonomy (GTDB): domain Bacteria; phylum Desulfobacterota; class Dissulfuribacteria; order Dissulfuribacterales; family QOAL01; genus JAADCZ01. The sequence continues at coordinate 15,099 of WFZZ01000072.1, forward strand.
AGAGGATAGGGAGTTTAATCCATCAAATTTTTCAAAAAAGTAAGAAAATTCTATTAAACACAATTAAAAAATCAACAAAATATGTCGATACTAAAAATGGTAGAAGCTTACTGATGGCGTAAGTTCCCTGTTTATATCACTTTAAAAGGACCAGGCAGGTGAAGATATTACCCTTTAAAAAGAAAATATGGATCGTCTCAAAAGAGGAGGGATCAATATATAACGGTATCTGCCTAAAAAAATCGGGGAACAGCATTTCTCTCTTAGAATACAGACAATTTGAAGATCCAAAGGAGCTTTCTTCAAAATCTGTCTATTTGACCTTTTTTTCTGAAAGAACGCTCATTACTAATGATACCTTTGTATCTGCCAAAAGGGATATTTTAGAGCTTCAAATAGATGAAAGGGTAAAAAATGTCGGCCCTTGGGCAGACGGAACAAGACTTCATCATTCACTTTTTCTTCTCTCCAAAGGAGAACGACAGGATGAATACATTGTCCTTTCAACTCCAGAGTTGGACATTGAAAGGGTTGTAGATGACTTTAGCGGTTTTCGAATAAAGGGGTGCTTTCCCCATATCGCTGCAATCTCAGCCCTTGTTGGACAATTAACAGATGAAGCCGTAATATCATGCTTTTTATCAAGGGGCCTTTTAGAGGTAATTGTATCAAAAGACTCCATACCTTATTATTCCCAGATTTCTCCATTTGATATAGGAGAAGGGCTTGAATTTGAGGTTTTGGCCCAGACAATTTTTTCAGTGCGCCAAATTATTGGCTCAAAGCTAAAAGAAAATGTCAAAAAAATTCTATTTTTTGACAGGAATTTTACAAGCTATCCTGAAAAAATAGGAAGTGAATCCACCTGGAACCCTGATCTTTCAAATTTAATAAAAGCAGGAGATGAAACCCTTTTTTATAGATTTCCAGACCTTTTAGGCACTATCTTTTGTGACAAAAATTTTGATTGCCTACCAGCATCCATAAAGAAGAAATATTTCTTTAATGATCTAAATAAGGCGGTTACCACAATTTCTGCAACCTGTAGTATCTTTTTGGCTTTAGCTTTACCCAAGCTCAATACTGAGTTGAAATCGTCCTTAGAAAACTATCAAAAAGTTATTGAAAGCATTCGAAATGAAAAACTGAATATTGAAAAAGAGATCCCATCCCATCAAGATACCCAAAAACTTCAGGAAATAATAGGCATCTGGAACGAGATTCAGGAAGAACCAAACCTTTCCACAGCCTTAATCGATATATCATCTTTGCTCCCAGATAAGGTCATAATCGCTCATATGAAAATAGAAAGAGAAGGCCCAAAGGGCCAAGAAGATATGACGGAAGAAGGGGTTAAAGAAATTTCTGAGCCTGATGAAATTATAGCAGAAGAAATAAATGATGTCGGCCCAGAAGAAAATATTCTAAAAGATGAAAAACTTATTGGAACATTAAAAATGCATCTAACCCTTTTTTGTCAGGGCGATTTTCATAAAGTCAAAAATAAATTTGAACAGACTATAAGCAGTTTGAAACAGCACTTTAGGGTCAAAAAAATTAAATGGGGCTATCAAGAAGAAAAGGATTCAGGACTTCTTTATATAGAGATACCAATTGAAAAGGATGGCAATGAAAAATCTTGGTCTTAGTAAACATATTATAATTCTTTTTCAAATACTTGCTGTTTCCATTTTTTTGGTGCTGTTTTACCAAAATGGGAAAGTTTATAGACAAATAGAATTTATTAAACAAAAGACCAATGAACTTAAAGATAAAAGAATTGCACTAATAGCACTAAAACAAAAAATTTCCAGATTCCATAAGATTAAAGAGAAACTTATAAAATGTAAGAAAGATTTTATTAACTATAGCTGGCAAGATATAGAACTTTTTTTTGAACCCATAAGCTTTAAAGAGTTAATTAGCAGGTTTAACAATCTGGATAATCAAATATCAAG
>WFZZ01000073.1 GCA_015489315.1 Deltaproteobacteria bacterium
CCTGAAACAGTGCTGCTTGTTGCTATGATGACCTCCCTTATTCCTTCCCTGGGAATCCTTTCTAAAAGCTCTGAAATCTTTAGATCATCTGGCCCTATGCCATCCCTTGGCGAGATAACCCCCTGTAACACGTGGTAAAGGCCCTTGAAACTCCCTGTTTTTTCAATGGCAATTACATCCCCTGGCTCTTCCACAACACATAAAATGTCTTGAATCCTGCTCGAGTCACTACATATGGAACAGGGGTCAGACTGAGAAAAGGTGAAGCACTTGGAACAAAGGCCTATCTTTTCCTGGAGCTCTGCGATGGATACTGCAAGCTCCTTTGCTACCGATGAAGGCCAGCGAAGGACCTGGATGGCCATTCTCATTGCGCTTTTTTCCCCTATTCCAGGAAAGCGCATTAGATTCTTTACAAGCCTTTCTAGAGCTGGTGGAATTGCCTGGGGCACTATTTTACCTTAAAAAAGTCCTGGAAGCCTGAAGCCACCAGTAAGCTTTGACATCTCTGCCTCCACCATCTCCTTTGAACGAGAAAGCGCCTCATTTACTGCTGCCACAACCAGATCTTGAAGCATTTCAACATCATCTGGATCAACTACCTCTTTTTCTATGGTAAGTGAGACTATTTCAGGTTTGCCATTTGCAACAGCCTTGACCATTCCGCCGCCTACCGTTACCTCAACAGTCTTTTTGGCAAGCTCCTCCTGGGTCTTGGCTATTTTATTTTGAAGTATCTGGGCCTGACGCATCATTTCCTTAGGATTCATGTCTAACACCTCTTATTTCTTTTTTCTGGTATTATAGAAGGTAACATTGCTGATTCGTGCTTGAAAGATGTTTATTGCATGTTGCACCAAAGGGCTTTTGATTAACTCTTCCCTTGTAGTCATCTTCCTGCCCTTTTTTCCATTTAATCCCCCTTTTAAATCCTCATTTTTTTCTCTTTCAAGCTCAACCTTAAATGCTACATCCCCACCCAAAAAATCCCTGGCAATGCCCTTTAATTCATTTAAATTGTCTCTTTCTAAAAGCATCTCCCCACGAACATCCCTTGAGCAAATAAGAATATAAGTTCCGTTGTTTCCCCTTTTTATCTCCTTACAGGCATCCAAAAGGCCTCCAAGACCGGGATTTTTTTCCGACAAAAATTCTTTAAATTCTCTAAATTCATTAATAAGGTCCCTTTTAGGACCCTGCTCCCCACTTTTTTCTTCTTCTTTTTTTAAATCATCTTGGGTTGGCTCAAATCCCTTTCCCACATCTTCATGTGCCTTTAAGCTTTCTACTGCTGTCTCCCCAATAGACTCATTAGTACCATCATTCTTTTCCTGTGCTTCATAAAGGGCTAAAAGCTCATCTATCTTTTTAAGAAGTTCATCAACACCTATTAATTCGCCAAGGGAACAAAGGCGCATCAAAATTATTTCAAGATTAATCCTTGGATATTCACTTCTATATAGCTCATCCAACGAGGAGGATAATACATCAAGGACGTCCAAAACCTTTAAATAAGGCCAGGGCGAAAATGTCCCTTTAAGCTCTTCTACCCTTTTGGCATGTAGCCTTGTAAGGGTACTTGCACTTTTTACATCAAGCCTTTTTATAATGGTGAGGTCTCTTAAAAACTTTAAAAGGTCTTCGCAAAGGGCCTTAAGGTCTATTCCAGCATTATAGATGTCATCAACTATACTAAGGGCGGTCTTTACATCGGATTTTAAAACGGCAATAGAAAGATTTTCCAAGGTGACGGGGCTTGCAACACCTAGGGCCTTACATACCTCATCATAGGAAGAGGCACCAAAGGCTATGATTTGATCAAGAAGGCTTAGGCTATCCCTTATGCTCCCTTGTGCCTTCCTGGCAAGTAAAAGGGTGGCCTCATCTGGAAGCTGAATCTCCTCCTTTTCAAGTATCCTTTTTAGATGTGCGGCAATCTCTTCTTCAGAAAGCCTTTTAAACTCATAGTGCTGGCACCTTGAATGGATGGTCTCAGGAAGCTTTCTTGGCTCTGTGGTTGCAAAGATGAAATAGGCATGAGGTGGAGGCTCTTCCAAAGTCTTTAAAAGGGCATTAAAGGCCTCGTTTGTGAGCATGTGGACCTCATCAATTATGTAAATCCGGAACCTGCACCTTACAGGCTGAAAACGGATTTCTTCCCGAAGCTGCCTAATTTCATCAATGCCTCTGTTAGAGGCCCCATCTATCTCATTCACATCAATGGAGTGGCCAGCAGTTATCTCTTTGCAGATATCACACTCGTTACAAGGTGATGGTGTTGGTCCATTCTGGCAATTAAGGGCCTTTGCAAGGATCCTTGCAATGGATGTCTTTCCAACTCCTCGTGGGCCGCTAAAGATCAAGGCATGGGCAACCCTTCCGGTCTTTAAGGCATTTTTGAGGGTGCGGGTTACGTGGCCCTGGCCCACCACCTCGTCAAAGGTTTGAGGTCTCCACTTCCTGGCCAGAACTAGGTATGACATGATTTTATTAAGGGAAAATTCTCATTAAAGGATGATAGCCAGGCACCCCTGCGGCACACGAAGGGTCCCACTACCGTTGCTTCCTTCCGGACCTGGCGGGGTTCGCGGGATTTCGTTGCGCAGGACCCGGCTATCAAAAATTGACGCCTTGTAATTTCTGGCGGAGAGGGAG
>WFZZ01000074.1 GCA_015489315.1 Deltaproteobacteria bacterium
AGGAAATCTACTCATATATTGATGAAATTGCCCAGGACCTTGCAAACACCTATGCAGATGAAAAGCTTCCAAGTGATGAGTGGGACTGGAAGGGCCTTGAAGACAACTTGAGGGCGAGATATGGCCTTGAAAGAAGGTTAAAAGACTTTGGCGATTTGCCACAAACTAAAGATGAGCTTGTTGAATTCATTAAAAAAGTCATAAAGGATACCTACGAGCGGCAGGTTGAGCTTTTTGGAGAAGAAGAGATGGCAATGGCAGAAAGGTTCATCCTTCTTCAGAACCTTGATGCCATTTGGAAGGATCATCTCCTTAACATGGATCACCTCCGGGAAGGCATAGGTCTTAGGGGATACGGGCAAAAGGACCCCCTCCAGGAATACAAGAAGGAGGGGTACCAGATGTTCCTTGACATGATAAAGCGCTTTAGAGAAGAGACTGTAAGCCTTATGTTAAGGATTCGCCCCATGAGGCCAGAGGAGGTGGAAGAGCTTGAGGAAAGAAGGCGCAGAAAACAGCAAAAGGAACTCAGGATGAGCCATGGAGGCGAGGAGGAAAATAAGCCAAAGCCTGTCAGGAGGAAGGGCAAAAAGATAGGAAGAAATGAGCCCTGTCCCTGTGGAAGTGGAAAAAAATACAAGAAGTGTTGCGGGAGGAAGTAATGGAGGTCCAGGGTTTTAAGGCAGGGGCGGTCAGTGCAAATATAAAATATAAGGGCCGCCCTGATCTTGGAATAATACTTTCAAGCGTTTCCTCGGTTACAGGGGCAGTATTTACCAGAAATATTGTAAAGGCCGCCCCGGTTCTCGATGCCATGGAGCTTTTGTCAAAGAAGAGAAACTTTAGGGCGGTAGTGGTAAACAGCGGAAATGCCAATGCCTGTACTGGTGAAAGGGGTCTTTCGGATTGTTTAAAGATAAGGCAGGAAGCAGCAAAGGCCCTAGGAATTGAGCCCGATGAAGTCCTCGTTGCCTCAACCGGAGTGATTGGGGCATATCTTCCAATGGATAGGTATCTAGACGGTATTAAAGAGGCATCCCAAAAACTTTCTGATGAAGGTCTTTTGGCTGTTTCAGAGGCAATCCTTACAACAGATACCAGAAACAAGGTGGCCATGAGAGAAATAGAGATAGAAGGGACCTTGGTAAAGGTCTTTGGCATGGCAAAGGGTGCTGGAATGATCTCTCCTTCAATGGGGCCACCCCAGGCAACCATGCTTTCCTTTATTCTCACTGATGCCTATGTGGATGAAGAATACTGGCAAGAGGTGATAGAAAGGTGTGTTGAGCTTACATTTAATCGAATTACAGTTGACGGGGACATGAGCACAAATGACACGGTCATTGGCATGGCAAATGGTCTTGCAAAAAACAGGGTTGCCGATGGCCAGGGTCCAGAATCAAAGCCCCTTGAAGATGCCGTATATGACGTTATGAAGAGCCTTTCCCAACAAATCGTTATGGACGGTGAAGGGGCAACAAAATGTGTTACCATAAAGGTTACTGGCGCCCATGATGAAAAGGAGGCAGAACTTTGTGCTAGGGCAATTTCAAATTCAAATCTGGTAAAGACGGCCTTTTTTGGAGAAGATCCAAACTGGGGCAGGATAATTGCTGCAGCCGGCTATTCAGGGGCTAAATTTAATCCCAAAAAGGTCATGATTAAGATTGGAGGGATAGAAATATTTAAAAAGGGAGAACCCCTTAATGGAAAGGCAGAAGAAGATGCCAAAAACGCCATGAAAAAGCCACTTTTCAAGGTAGAAATTGATCTCGGTGCCGGTAAAGCAAGTTTTGAGATGCTTACCTGTGACCTTTCAACAGAATATGTCCATATAAACGCAGACTATCGCACTTGATTTGTTCTAACTGAGTGAACAATTTATTCTCCAAAACATTTTCAGGCCTTGGAGAGGGTCGTTATGGAAGCCAATGCAAAAAATGGTGACATTTCCCTTTTTAGGGTTAGGGACTGTGCCCTTGTAAGACAAAGTACTGGTCTTAAGGCCCTTACTCTTAGGGAATTCAGGGATCTTTTGGATAGAATTCCTTCGGGAAGCATATATCACCATTTTTGGGGGCGTTTTTTACAACCCCAGTTTGACGAACCGGAATACAACAATGATTTTGCAGCCTGGGCATATCATGGTCTCCATGAAAAGGCCCTTGCAGAAAAACTGAGCGTTATAGATCCAACAGAATATGATGACATTGAAGAACTTAGACAGGAGTTAATTGATCGCATTGAAGACTATATGTACGAAAACGAAAGGGTTACGTGGCTCAGGGCAGACGAAGAGTTCTTTTTCCTCCAAAGTCAATTGGTTGTCCTTGATACCTCAGTGGTATTAAATGAGCCCCATGAGCTTTTGGACTCGATTCCAAACATGTCCCTTGGCTCTATTTTTTATCATTTTATCGATGCCAGAAAAAGGACCCCAGAAAATATAGATGATTTCAGCACATGGCTAAGTGGCCTTTCTGACCAATTTCAACCCTTGATAATGGCCTTTAGGAGCATCGACCCCTATTTTAGTTCCCTTAAGGCCATTAGAAACAGGCTTTATGAGGAATGTGTCCGGTTTTTTAAGAGGGGGTAGCCATGGATCTTCTTGAAAGATATGAAGATGTGGCAGGAAAAGAGGTTGTCGAGCACCTTAGACAGCTTTCTGTTCCGCTTAAAGGGAAGAGGGTTGTGCACGTAAATTCCACAAGGGAAGGGGGAGGTGTAGCAGAGCTTCTGGCAAAGATCGTCCCGATGATGAACGCCCTTGGTATAGACACTAGTTGGGAGGTGATAAGAGGAAGCCAGAGCTTTTTTGAGTGTACCAAGGGTTTCCATAACAGTCTTCAGGGAAATAGGGTAATTATTTCTCAAAAGGCCATTGATGAATATGAGAGATTAAACAAGGAAAACGCCAATGAGCTAAAAAAGACCCTTGAAGAGGCTGACTTTGTATTCATCCACGATCCTCAGCCAGCAGCCCTTATAAAACATTTTCCTTACAGAAAAGGGAAATGGATATGGCGATGTCACATCGACTGTAGCAGGCCCTACAGACCAGTCTGGAAGTATTTAAAGGAGATTGTCTCAGGTTTTGATGCCAGTATCTTTTCCACAGCCCAGTTTGTTCAACCACTTCCACACCCTCAATACATCATTGCTCCGAGTATTGATCCACTTAGCGAAAAGAATATGGAGCTTCCCCCTGAAGAGATAGACTCTGTCAAAAAGAAATTTGGCATAAGGGATGATATCCCCATGATTCTTCAGGTTTCAAGGTATGATAGATTCAAGGATCCCGTTGGAGTAATAGAGGCCTATAGGCTTGCCAGACGGATAGTTCCGCTTCAACTCGTTCTCGCAGGTGGAGGGGCCACAGATGACCCTGAAGGAGACACGGTTTTAAGAG
>WFZZ01000075.1 GCA_015489315.1 Deltaproteobacteria bacterium
GAGGAATGCCTGGCGGCATGATGTAAAAAGATCTCCCTCCAAAATGTTCTAATTTGTCAAAAAGCCCAGGATAATCCTGGGCTTTTTTATTTTTAAAAAAGTCCCAATTTCTACCGATACCTTTATTATGCTATCGAAGAGCTTTGGCGGCGTTGTTATTGGTATTAAGGCCTTTTTAGTTGAGATTGAGCTTGATGTATCCACAGGGCTTCCAGGATTTCAGATTGTAGGGCTTCCCGAGGCTTCTGTTAAGGAGTCAAGGGAAAGGGTAAAAACCGCCATAAAAAACTGTGGCTTTAAATTTCCAGATCAAAAGATAACAGCAAACCTTGCACCTGCTGACATAAAAAAGGAAGGCACAGGGCTTGATCTTCCCATTGCCCTTTCCATTCTTTGTGCTTCAAGAACCGTTCCAGAAGAACGTATCAATCGTTACATCCTGTGCGGAGAGCTTTCCCTTGATGGCGCCATTAGAAAGGCAAAAGGCATCCTCCCAATGGCCCTTATGGCAAGAGAAAGGGGATTTTCTGGAATAATTTGTCCCAAGGAGAATGGAAAAGAGGCAGGAGTTGTGGAAGGCATAGACATCATAGCAGTCGAGCATCTAAGCCAGGTGGTTGGCTTTTTAAAAGGGGAGTTAAATATTGACCCAATAAAGGTTGAGCCGGCCTCCCTTTTTAAAAATAATGCAGCCTTTGAGCTTGATTTTAAGGATGTTATAGGCCAGGAGCATGCAAAAAGGGCACTTGAGGTTGCGGCAGCGGGCGGGCATAACTGTCTTATGATTGGCCCACCAGGTTCTGGAAAGACAATGCTTGCAAGAAGACTTCCTTCCATCCTTCCGCCCTTGACCTTTGAAGAGGCCCTTGAGACCACGGCCATATATAGTGTCTCAGGACTTCTTTCTGAAGATAATCCTCTTATTGTAAAAAGGCCCTTTTGTGCGCCTCATCATACAATCTCAGATGCAGGAATAATAGGAGGAGGAACCTATCCAAGGCCTGGACAGGTTAGCCTTTCCCATAACGGGGTCCTTTTTCTAGATGAGCTACCAGAATTTAGGAGAAACGTCCTTGAAAGCCTAAGACAGCCCCTTGAAGATGGTTTTGTGACCATAAGCCGGGCGTCAATGACACTTAAATTTCCATCCCGCTTTACCCTTGTTGCAGCCCAGAATCCATGCCCCTGCGGCTATCTTGGGCATGAGGAAAAGACCTGCTCATGTACACCGGCCCAGATCCATCGATATCAGACAAAGGTCTCAGGCCCCCTTCTAGATAGAATAGACATACACATTCAGGTTCCAGCCGTACCATATAAGAATTTAGGCCGAAAAGGCGAAGGAGAGTCATCCAGAGTAATTAGGGAAAGGGTTACAAAGGCCAGGGCGATTCAGGAAGAGCGCTTTAAGAGAATAGGTATATTTTCAAACTCCCAGATGTCGATTAAAGAAATAAAGAAATTCTGTACCCTTACAAGGGAAACAGCCAGTTTTCTCGAAAAGGTATGCGAAAAGCTAGGGCTAAGTGCCAGGGCATATCATAGGATTTTAAAGATATCAAGGACTATTGCAGACCTTGAAGGCAAAAAAGACATCTCAACAAGCCACATTGGAGAGGCAGTCCAATATCGGGGACTTGACAGAAATCAACCCTTTTAACAATCCACTTTGTAAGAATGGTAAAGCGGCTTCTCAAATAGTCCTTGTTGGAACAATTCATCTGGATAAAAGGGCTGCTCCAAGGCTTTTTGAGCTTTTAAAATCCCTTAGGCCTGATGCCCTGGCAGTAGAAATAAGCAGATTTTCTTTGGAATATCGCCTGAACAATCAAAGAAGATGGCATGAAAGGCTATCGTCAATAATTTCGAAACTTCCAAAAAGAAAAAGGAAACACCTAAGAATCAGGTTATTGAAAAGGCAAATCAGTATGCCCTATGAATGGGAAATTTCAAAATGGTATTCAAAAAAATACGGTCTTCCCATATTTCCAATAGATATCTGCGAGATTTCAAAAAAAGAGCTTCCATTGTGGTCAAAGGAGCTAATTACAATTGAAAACCTGGACTTTTTGACATCCCAAGAAGATATGGATATTGAAAGCTATTTTAACATTCATAGGGAAAAGGCCCTAAGAACGCTTACAGATGGGCCTTTTCCAAATCCATTGGTTTTTGACAAAAATTGGTGTAAAAGGGAAAGACATCTAGCCAAATGTCTTTTGAACCTATCCTTAAGGTATGGAAAGGTATGTTACATTGGGGGCTGGATGCATCTTATAGATGGAAAGGGAATTGTCACCCTTTCAAAATACGTAAGAGCAAAAACTATTAAAAAATTTCTCATTGCTGGTAACAGGATTATAGAGATTAAAAAGGAGTCCATACCCAATGCTTGATCTAAAATTTGTCCGCCAAAATCTTGATATTATAAAAAAGGCGCTTTCTGACAGGCAGATGAAGGCACCCATTTCCGATTTTGAAAGGCTTGATGAAGAAAGAAGGGCCCTTATCAAGGAGACAGAAGAGCTTAGAAACAAAAGAAATACGGTTTCTCAAGAAATAGGAAGGCTGAAGAAGGAAGGGAAGGATGCCGCAAACCTTATTCAGGAAATGAAGGAAGTTGGTGCCAGGATCAAGGAGCTTGAGGCAAGGCTTTCAGAGGTTGATGAAAAGATTAACCAAATAATGCTTTCTCTTCCCAATATCCCCCATGAATCAGTGCCCTTTGGTAAAAGTGATGAAGACAATGTGGTTGTAAAGAGATGGGGAGATATCCCTGAGTTTTCCTTTGAGCCAATCCCCCACTGGGACCTTGCCCAAAAGACTGGAATAATAGATTTTGAAAGGGCGGCAAAGCTCACCGGTTCCCGTTTTGCAGTCTATATCGGCCTAGGAGCACTCCTTGAAAGGGCCTTAATCAACTTTATGCTTGATCTACACAGAAAGAAACATGGTTATACAGAGGTATTGCCGCCTGTAATCGTAAATAGCGCATCCCTCTATGGAACAGGCCAGCTTCCAAAGTTTGAAGAGGACCTTTTTAGGCTAAACTTTAAGGACTATTACCTTATTCCAACGGCAGAGGTCCCTGTTACAAATCTTCATAGGGATGAGATTCTCAAGGAAGAGGAGCTTCCCAAATACTATTGCTCCTACACACCTTGTTTTCGCTCTGAGGCCGGCTCTCATGGAAGGGA
>WFZZ01000076.1 GCA_015489315.1 Deltaproteobacteria bacterium
AGGAAATCTACTCATATATTGATGAAATTGCCCAGGACCTTGCAAACACCTATGCAGATGAAAAGCTTCCAAGTGATGAGTGGGACTGGAAGGGCCTTGAAGACAACTTGAGGGCGAGATATGGCCTTGAAAGAAGGTTAAAAGACTTTGGAGACTTGCCAGATAGCAAGGATGAGCTTGTTGAATTCATCAAAAGGGTCATAAAGGATACCTATAAACGGCAGGTTGAGCTCTTCGGAGAAGAAGAGATGGCAATGGCAGAAAGGTTTATCCTTCTCCAGAATCTAGATGCCATTTGGAAGGACCATCTCCTTAACATGGACCACCTCCGGGAAGGCATAGGTCTTAGGGGATATGCTCAAAAGGACCCCCTCCAGGAGTACAAGAAGGAGGGGTATCAGATGTTCCTTGATATGATAAAGCGCTTTAGAGAAGAGACTGTAAGCCTTATGTTGAGGATTCGCCCCATGAGGCCAGAGGAGGTGGAAGAGCTCGAAGAAAGAAGGCGTAGAAAACAGCAACAGGAGCTCAGGATGAGCCATGGAGGCGAAGAAGAAAATAAGCCAAAGCCAGTAAAAAGAAAAGGCAAAAAGATAGGAAGAAATGAGCCATGTCCCTGTGGAAGTGGGAAAAAATATAAGAAGTGTTGCGGGAGGAAATGATGGAGGTCCAGGGTTTTAAGGCAGGTGCAGTCAGTGCAAACATTAAATATCAGGGCCGCCTTGATCTTGGAATAATACTTTCCAGTGTTTCCTCGGTAACAGGGGCAGTATTTACTAAAAACATTGTAAAGGCCGCCCCGGTACTTGATGGGATTGAGCTTTTATCAAAGGGCAGAAGCTTTAGGGCAATAGTGGTAAATAGCGGAAATGCCAATGCATGCACTGGAGAAAGGGGCCTTTCTGATTGTTTAAAGATAAGACAGGAAACAGCAAAGGCCCTTGGGATAGAGCCCCATGAAGTCCTTGTGGCCTCAACAGGGGTGATAGGGGCATATCTTCCAATGGATAGATACCTAGACGGTATCAAAGAGGCATCCCAGAAGCTTTCTGAAGAGGGACTTCTGGCTGTTTCAGAGGCGATTCTTACAACAGATACCAGAAACAAGGTTGCCATGAGGGAGGTAGAGATAGAAGGGACCCTGGTGAAGGTCTTTGGCATGGCAAAGGGTGCAGGAATGATCTCTCCTTCAATGGGGCCTCCTCAGGCCACCATGCTTTCCTTTATTCTTACAGATGCCTATGTGGATGAAGAATACTGGCAGGAGATAATAGAAAGGTGTGTTGAGCTTACATTTAATCGCATCACTGTTGATGGAGATATGAGCACCAATGATACAGTTATCGGCATGGCAAATGGTCTTGCAAGAAACAGGGTTTGCGATGGTCAGGGCCCAGAGTCAAAACCCCTTGAAGATGCCGTATATGATGTAATGAAAAGCCTTTCCCAACAAATTGTTATGGATGGAGAAGGGGCAACAAAATGTGTGACCATAAGGGTTACTGGTGCCCGGGATGAAAAAGAGGCAGAACTTTGTGCAAGGGCAATTTCCAATTCGAATCTAGTAAAGACTGCCTTTTTTGGAGAAGATCCAAACTGGGGAAGGATAATTGCCGCAGCCGGTTATTCTGGGGCAAAATTTAATCCCAAAAAGTCAGTGATAAAGATTGGAGGTGTTGAGATATTCAAAAAGGGCCAGCCCCTTGATAAAAAGGCAGAAGATAAAGCAAAGGAGGCTATGAAAAAGCCCCTTTTCAAGGTAGAAGTTGATCTTGGCGCTGGTAAATCTGCCTTTGAAATGCTCACCTGTGATCTTTCTACAGAATATGTGCACATAAACGCAGACTATCGCACTTGATTTTTTAGTGCAAAGTGAACAAGTTATTTCCGAAAATACGCCAGGATACTTGAGAGGGTCAGGATGGAAGCCAATACCAGAAATGGTGACATCCACCTTTTTAGGGTAAAAGATTGTGCCCTGGTAAGACAAAGCACCGGGCTTAAAGCCCTTACTCTTAGAGAGTTCAGGGATCTTCTTGAGAGGATTCCATCAGGAAGTATATATCATCATTTTTGGGGGCGCTTTTTGCAGCCGCAATTCGATGAGCCCGAATACAACAATGACTTTGCAGCATGGTCTTATCATGGTCTCCACGAAAAGGCCCTTGCAGAAAAATTGAGTGTAATTGATCCTACAGAATATGAAGATATTGAAGATCTCAGGCAGGAGCTAATAGACAGAGTTGAAGAATATATTTATGAAAATGAAAGGGTTACATGGCTAAGGGCAGATGAAGAGTTCTTTTTCCTTCAAAGTCAATTGGTTGTCCTTGATACCTCATTGGTAATGAATGAGCCAAACGAACTCTTGGACCTAATACCCCGAATGTCCCTAGGCTCAATTTTTTATCATTTTATCGATGCTAGAAAAAGGACCCCAGAAAATATAGACGATTTCAGCACCTGGTTAAGTGGTTTTTCTAACCAATATCAACCTTTGATAATGGCCTTTAGAAGCATTGACCCCTATTTTAGTTCCCTTAAGGCCATAAGAAACAGGCTTTATGAGGAATGTGTCCGGTTTTTTAAGAGGGGTTAGCCATGGATCTTCTAGAAAGATATGAAGGAGTGGCAGGTAAAGAGGTTGTTGAGCATCTCAGACAGTTATCCATGCCCCTTCAGGGTAAAAGGGTGGTCCATGTAAATTCTACGAGGGAAGGAGGAGGGGTAGCAGAGCTTCTGGCAAAGATTGTCCCAATGATGAACGCCCTTGGTATAGACACCAGTTGGGAAGTAATAAGAGGAAGCCAGAGCTTTTTTGAGTGTACCAAGGGTTTTCATAACAGTCTTCAGGGAAATCGGGTGATAATTTCCCAAAAGGCAATTGATGAGTATGAAAGGATAAACAGGGAAAACGCCAATGAGTTAAAAAAGACCCTGGAAGAGGCAGACTTTGTGTTTATTCATGACCCTCAGCCTGCAGCCCTTATTAAACACTTTCCTAACAGAAAAGGGAAATGGATATGGCGTTGTCATATTGACTGTAGCAGGCCCTACAGACCAGTCTGGAAGTATTTAAAGGAGATTGTTTCAGGCTTTGATGCCAGTATCTTTTCTACAGCCCAGTTTGTTCAACCCCTTCCACACCCACAATACATTATTGCCCCGAGCATTGACCCACTTAGCGAAAAGAATATGGAACTTCCCCCTGAGGAGATAGAATCTGTAAAAAAGATATTTGGAATAAGGGATGATATCCCTATGATTCTTCAGGTTTCAAGGTATGATAGATTCAAGGATCCCGTTGGAGTAATAGAGGCCTATAGGCTTGCCAGACGGATAGTTCCGCTTCAACTCGTTCTCGCAGGTGGAGGGGCCACAGATGACCCTGAAGGAGACACGGTTTTAAGAG
>WFZZ01000077.1 GCA_015489315.1 Deltaproteobacteria bacterium
CCTGTATCCAACCCTCCTTTACTGTCGCTTCACCGGTATATACAGAATTACTATCTACAAGTTTGCTTACATCTACTGTCACTGTAAAACTTCCATTCCCGTCACCTGAGTCAATGGCAACTCCTGCAGTTTGTCCATTTATACTAATCCACTGCTCAGTTGGTGCTGCAATCCAGCAAAAATCAAGTTTTTCAGGCCAAATTACATGATGTGCCGAAGGGTCATCCGTACCTGGAATAGTTATACACTTCATAGAAGTAGCATTTGTGCTATTGGATGTGCGGGCTCCGCTTGAATCTACATAATAACATTGGTCAATCTGATTTATCATTTCCTTTGTGCAATTGGCATCAGAACAGTTGGGAAATGCAAAACCAGTAAGCCTTACTGTCACGGGTTCTGGATTTTTAAGCTGCTCCTGGTTTACATAAAATTCAAGGCTTGTGGGTGAAATTACTAATCTACCGGTTTTAGTAGTGCTACATGTTTTATTATATGGGCTTTGATAGCTATCTTCCGAGAAACCAACAGAAATAAAAAATGCACCTATTGCCAGAAAGCTTATTAAAATATTTAATAAAAATTTTCTATTCATAATAATGCCCTCCTCTTAAGAGCCCCAATTTTCAGGGTGTTTTTTGGGAAGCTCAAGTTGCTGAACTGGTTCAATGCCTTGTTGACCACTGGTGGGTGGTGAGCTTTGAATATTGTCGATAGGCTGAACTGTGGCAGCTTGCTGAATTTGTGGTTCTCCACATGTTCCAGCAGGTTGGCACTTGTTACAAAGGGCAAGGGTATTGGTAAGGTCAGTTAAAAGGGCCTTAGTGGCTTCTTCGATTGCTCTATCCATATTTTTTCTATCCGATGGATCCGCCCACATGCTTATAGGCTCAACTTCTTTTTCAACCCTATTTGCCCAAACGACCTGTCCAGTTTCAGTATCTTGCAGTGCAAGACTTATTTGCACTACCGCCTTAGGGACATGTCCACCCTTTGATGCTAGATAGGCAGCAGCCATTCCAGCAGCTCCCCATACACCTGCATTAAGGAGGGCAGAATTTGTATATCCTCCAGAAGTCTCTGTAACAACATGGGCAAAACGTGGGTGTGTACCTACGACATGTGAGGATTCTGTAGGCGCATTAAAGGGGGTATTAGCCATTGATCCAAGCCCAGCACCCATGGTCCCTCCTATTGCCAGGTTTTGCCAAAGGTCATACTTTTCAGATTGTGCTACCCCAAAAATTGTGGCCGAGGTCCAGTCAAAGAAAAAGGGTAAAATTCCTTGCTGAAGGGGATTAAGGTCTTGTCCTTCTCTCATCTCATACTCTACAATACGACCTCTTAACACAAAATCTGCACCAAAATATTCTCCTATCTGTTTTATAACGTCCTTATTAAGGCCGATCATGTTCATCTTTAGCTCTTCTTCTGGGACGTTCATAAGTTCATTTTGAAGAAGAATCTTATTAATTTCCTTTTTCATATCGGCTGACCATCCAGAACCAAGTTCTCTGTAAAAGCTTTTTCTGTTATGTCTTGAGCTAACAGTCTGTGTTTCAATAAGATTTATGACTCCAAGATCAACAAGATATTGAACTACATCTTCTTCAACTGGCATGTAATATCCCCTTGAAGCCAAGTTGTATGAGATGGCAGTCTGAATTTTTATCTGTCTTCTAAGCGAGTCATCCAGATGTCTTCCAGACGAATAATCAGCAAAGGGGAGCATTACCAGACGAACGCATGGGTTTGGATTTCTTATCATTGTGGTATCAACTGGTTTCACAGAATCCTTAATCTTTTGCCCACATCCAATAGCAAGAAAAGAAAAAAGACAAATAAATCCAAATAGCATTTTACTTCGTGGCAGATATGACATGGTTGCCTCCAATTACAAAAGTATTTGACCTTTTCTTGTCATCTAATCGGAAAGAATGTAAAAATTTATAAAAATTTTTTGCCAAATGTTTTCTTGGCTTTTGTTAAATTGGTAAAAAAACTTCTCTAAGGACTACACAGCAAGAATTTTGCCAAAAGGAACCAATGACTTAAGGGAATTTTCAGAAATGATCTTTAATGTTAGATAACTGCTTGGACTTCTTCTATGTTTTTAGAATTGGTAAGTATCATCAAAAGCCTATCTATACCAAGGGCTATACCTGAAGCCTCAGGACAATCCTTAAGCTTTGATAAAAATTTTTCAGGAATAGGTAAAGGTTTCAGGCCCTGTTTTTCCCTTTTTTTATTTTCTATTAAAAACCGTTGTCGTTGTTCAACAGGATCCATTAATTCTGAAAAACCATTGGCAAGTTCAATTCCACAAAGATAAAGTTCAAATCGTTCACATACATTTCTATTTTCGTTCTTTAATTTTGAAAGAGAACTTGCCCAATCGGGATAATCCATCAAAAAAATAGGCCTGTCTTCAGGAAGATTGGGTTCAATTTTAAACGCGAGATCTTCATAAAAATGGAGTTCATCCTTTTTTTTAAATGGGTCCCATCCTGCGTATTTTTCAAAAGCGTCCTTTACTTCTAAACATTGAAAGGGCCTTGATAGATCAATTTCTTTTCCTTTGAATATTCTTTTGTCACCAAGAACAGGGCTTAGAGCGGAAGATGAAATATCTAAAAGCTCTTCACAGTCAAAAAACAGGTCCTTATATGTTGATTTTGCCCTGTACCATTCCAATATAAAAAACTGTTCAAGATGATAAGGTCCCCTTTCTTCCTTTCTAAAGGCAGGGGTGATGGAAAAAATCTTTTTAAGATTTAAGGAAAGTAGTGGCTTTAAATAGAGTTCTGGCGAGGAAAGCAGATAAAATGTTTGTCCCTTGTTACCTATGGAAAAAAGATCAATAGTTGCTTCAGGGATTGGGGTTTTGGAAAGGACCGGTACCTGGACTTCAATAAATCCGTTAGAGAAAAACCATTCCCTTATGGCTTTCAAGAGCAGGTGGCGGGAAATGATGATTTCTCGTTTCCCAAGGTGCACCACCTGTCTCTTTTATCCCTTTACCCTTTCAACATATTCACCAGTTCTTGTATCAATTTTTAAGATGTCCCCCTCTTCAATAAAAAGCGGAACTTGTAAAGTATAACCTGTCTCAAGCGTGGCCGGCTTAGTGGCGCCAGTTGCCGTATCCCCTTTAACACCGGGGTCGGATTTTACTACCTTGAGATGGACAAAATTAGGGAGATTTATACTAATAGGGGTTTCATTAAAGAAAAGGACATCTACTTCCATATTGTCTTGAAGGAAATTTTTGGCATTTCCTACATTATCTTCGCTGAGTGTTACCTGATCATAGGTCTGGGTATCCATAAAGTGATAACCCTCAGCATCGTTATAAAGATACTGCATCCTTCTTTCTTCCAGGTTGGCAGGCTCAAATTTGTCTCCAGAGCGATAGGTTCTGTCCATTGTGTAGCCCGTTATCATATTTTTAAGCTTGCATCTATAAAGTGCTTGCCCTTTACCTGGCTTTGAAAATTGAAATTCAGTTATTATGTAGGGCTGACCATCTATAATTATTTTTAGCCCTTTTCTAAGGTCTGATGACTCATACACAGCAGGACTCCTTTCTAATACTTTTTAAATTGAAAATTTCTAAAATATTACACCATATTATGCAAGCATTTTAATCCTCAATAGGATCATAATGGGAAAATACCATTGTAAAATTGGCGCGGCCTTGGGTAGCGGACCTCAAGGCAGTTGAATAGCCAAACATCTTTGAAAGGGGAACGATTGCCTTAATTACCTGGACAGCTCCTCGTGGCTCAATGCTTTCCACCTTACCGCCCCTGCTATTTAAGTCTCCAATGACATCCCCCATAAAGTTTTCAGGTGTGATTACCTCTACCAGCATCTTTGGTTCAAGAAGGACCGGCTCTGCCTCTTCACATGCCTTTCTAAGGGCCATTGAGGCGCAGGCCCTGAAGGCAAGATCAGTCGAAAGTCCCTCTTCAAACTTTGCCTCCTTCACAATTACTTCTGTATCTATCATTGGAAAACCCTGAAGAACTCCACTGTCGAGGCCCTGTTCGAGTGTCTCAATTATCTGCTCGAGATATCCTTCAGGAAGGGCATCTTCAGGCAGCTCACTCCTTACTAGATTCCCTTCTCCCCTTTCTCTAGGTTTTACAGTAATTGTCAGGGTCGCAACTTGCCTGCTTCCACCAATTTCCCGGTCAAACCCTTCAGTGACAGTTGCTTCCTTCTGGATAGTCTCTCTGTAAACCACCTGTGGTTTTCCGACTCTTACAGGTACATTAAACTCTCTCAAAAGCCGGTGGGTTAATACCTCAAGGTGCAGCTCACCCATGCCAGAGATTATGGTCTGTCCTGTTTCCTCATCGAAACGGACCCTGAAGGTTGGATCCTCTTCAGCAAGTTTTCTAAGACTTGCCTCAACCTTTTCCTGATCCTGGGTAGATTTTGGCTCCACTGCAACAGATATGACAGGCTGATAGGTATCAATTGATTCAAGAATGATGGGGTGTTCTGGATCACAAATGGTATCTCCAGTGCCAGCAAGTTTTAGACCCATAACAGCAACAATTTGTCCAGCACCAGCTTCCTTTATCCTTTCCCTTTTATTGGCGTGCATTCTTAAAAGCCTTGCAATCTTTTCCTTTTTTGACTTTGTGGCATTCCAGACTTCCTGACCAGCGTTAAGTATCCCACTATAGACTCTCACATAAGTCATTTTCCTACCCTGATCCATCTGGACCTTAAAGGCCAATGCAGAAAGGGGCTCTTTGATGCTTGCTCGTCTTTCTTCTTCTTCACCTGTTTCCGGATTAATGCCCCTTATGGGCGGAATGTCCAGCGGACTTGGAAGATATCTGCCAATGGCATCCAAAACAGGTTGAACCCCTTTGTTTTTAAGGGCAGAACCACAAAAGACCGGCACACCTTTAAGACTCAAACAGGCGCTTCTTACAACCTGATGAATTTCCCTTTCAGTTATCTCCTCATCGGAGAGGTATTTTTCCATTAATTCTTCATCAATCTCTGAGAGGGCCTCTAAAAGTCTTTCCCTAGATTCAATTACATATTCTTCATGCTCTTTAGGAACCTCTAGTTCCTGAAATTCCCTACCTTCGGTCTTTTCGTCCCAGAGAATTAGCTTTTTCTTGATTACATCAAAAACACCCTGGAAATTGTCCTCAGATCCCAAAGGGATAGTTATAACCAGAGGGTTTGCACCAAGTCTATCCCTAAGCTCTTTTACCACCCTCCAAAAATCTGCACCAAGCCTGTCCATCTTGTTTACAAAGGCCATTTTGGGGACCCTGTATTTGTCTGCTTGATGCCATACAGTTTCAGACTGTGGTTCAACACCCCCAACTGCACAAAAAACTCCAAGGGCTCCATCAAGAACCCTTAAGGAACGCTCTACCTCTATAGTGAAATCTACATGCCCAGGGGTATCAATTATATGTATCTCTTTCCCTTTCCAGAAACATGTAGTCACTGCCGAGGTTATGGTTATACCGCGTTCTTGTTCTTCAGGCATCCAGTCCATTGTGGCCTGACCGTCATGAACCTCTCCTATCTTGTGGGTCTTTCCCGTGTAATAAAGAATTCTTTCAGTAAGTGTGGTTTTGCCCGCATCAATATGAGCTATTATCCCTATGTTTCTGATACTTTTTATCTGATTGTCACTGGCCATAATCGCTTTCACCTTGTAATTTTCAAAAAATATTTGGCATTATAAGGAGATTTGACAAGCTCCACAACAAATTCTTACAATAGATATTGCCTGCTTGGGTCAATAATTTTAGCATAAATTAATAGAATAAAAGAAGGATAGTTGAGAATATGTCAAAAAGAACACTTTATTCAAGGTATAAATCTCTTTCAGTCCCTGTAAAGATTATAATATGGTTTATTTTTGCCTTTTTGTGTTATACAGTCTTCGGATTCTGGGGAGTTCCCAGAATTACAAAATACGTCCTTGAAGATAAGGTCTCTCCAATAATCAAAAGAAATATAAGCATTTCTAGGGTGACATTTAATCCATATACCCTGGAAATGAAGATAAATGGGCTCAGGATTAATGACAAAAATAGAAAGTTTTTTAAAGCAAAGGAGATTATACTTGATCTTCAGGCTATATCACTTGTCAAAAGGGCATTGATATTATCAGTCATAAGGATTGATTCTCCCAAAATATATATCATTAGGACTAAAAAAGGTGTTTTTAATTTTTCAGACCTCTTAAAGGGTAACAGAGAAAAGACAAAGGAAAAGGAGGAAGGAGGTTTTAAATTTTCTTTAAATAATATTGAGATCAGTCATGGTACAATAATCTTTGAAGATCGTTTAAAAGATAAAATCCATAAGGTTGAAGATCTAAAGCTAGGAGTTCCATTCATATCAAATATAGATCAACGGGTAAAAATTTATGTAAAGCCTTATCTTTTTGCCAAGGTAAATGGAAGCCCTTTTGAATTCCAGGGGAAGACTAGACCCTTTGCCCAGGATAGAGACACATCTGTAGATATTACTCTTAAAGATTTTAATATCCCTTATTATCTAGGCTATATCCCAGATGTTATGGGTTTAAAACTTACCTCTTGCAAACTTGATACTGATCTTACTATCCACTTTTTGATGAAGTCTGGAAAGACTCCACGGATTTCAGTTGATGGGAAGGCATTTTTAAAAAATATTTTTCTTGAAAAAAGGCAAAATAAGATAGCCAGTATCAAAAAGATATCCTTCAATATCAGGCCTTCAGCCCTTTTATTAAAAGGTGTAAATTTTGATATTATCATTGAATCTGCCCAAGTTTTTGACCCAACTGCTTCTAAAAAAGAAGAGCCTTCGTTTTTGTTAAATATACCCAAAATAGAGTTTAAAGATAACTGGTACTTAAAAAAGGAATCTACGTTACTAATACCAGGGCTAGAGGTCGATTCTCCAAGGGTATCATTTAAGAAATTTAGAGATGGAAGGATAAACCTTGTCTCACTTGTTGATATCATTACCCAAAACGGAAATGGAAAGAATCAAAAGGATCAAAAGAAAAATGAGAATTTACAGGCTGAAAAAAAGGCTAAAAAAGTAAAGGATTCTAAAGAGAAATTTCGTCTAGTTCTAAATTCAGTAAAGTTATCAGGTGGCCAATTAGACATACAGGATTTTTCCTATGAAGATAAAGTTGCCTTAAGCCTTCGTGCCTTAAGCATCAATATTGACAACTTTGATACCCACGGGACAAAGCCTTTTAATTTTAAGATTGATACCAAGATTAAAAGTGGTGGTTCAATAAATATTGATGGGATTAGTGACGTTAGTTTTTCCGAGATAAAAGGCTTTATCAAGGCCTCAAAGGTTTTTTTGCCGCCTTTTCAAGGATATCTATCCCATTTTATAAACCTTCAGCTTGTAAAGGCAGAACTCGGACTTTCAAATGGATTTCTTTTTAAGGCCAGAAAGAAAAGCCCGGTTTTTAAGCTTCAAGGCTCTTTGTGGGTAAAAAATTGTTTTATGTTTGATAAGAAAACGGCCGGTCCCTTTGTCAAATGGAAGGAGGTAAAGATATCTGGCTTAGATCTTTCTAGTGAGCCAATGGCCCTAAAAATAAAAAAGGTGGATGTCATTGGCCTAAAGGAGCACATGATAATCTTGCCCGACAGGACGTTAAATTTTGCAAGGATATTTAAAAGCCCGGGTGAAGGTAAAAAGGAAGCCAGACAGGGTAAAAAGGTTCAAAAAACCCTTCAAAAACAGCCAGAAAAAATCTCAAGCAAGGAGAAACGGCGGGATTTTGCCATAGATGTTATCAATCTTAAAAATTGTATGGTTCACATTGAAGACAGAAGTGTTCATCCAAGATTTTTAAGGGAATTTAACCGAATAAACGGGTTTATAAAGGGGATATCTAATAGGCCTGACATGAAGGCCTTTCTAAATATAACCGCCCTTGTTGATAACCGTTCAAAAATGGAGATTAATGGGGAGCTTAATCCATTGGCAGAGCCTATCTATGCTGACGTCAAAGTTCGAATAGAAGGTGCTGGCGTTACAAGATTTTCTCCTTATTCACAAAAGTTTCTTGGATATAAGATCGATAAGGGAAAACTTTATCTTAAGCTTCACATAACTATAAAGGATAATCATTTAAGGGTGGATAATAACCTGTTGCTAGATCAATTTGAGCTTGGTCAGGAGGTTGAAAGTGAAGATGCAATCAATGCCCCAATAAAATTGGCAATTGCAATCTTGAAGGATAGAAATGGCAAGATTGACCTGAACATACCTGTTAGTGGCAGGTTAGATGACCCAGAATTCAGCTATGGAAGTGCGGTTTTTAAGGCACTTTTGAATATCTTTATAAAAGCTGCCACTTCACCCTTTGCCCTTTTAGGAGCAGTAGTTGGTTCAGATGAACAATTAGATAGAATTACCTTTGAGCCTGGGCTTTCAAAGCTGGATGATAAGGCAATTAAAAAGCTTGATACTCTAGCTAAGGCATTGAAGGATAGACCTTCGTTGCGACTTGACATTACTGGCTTTTATGATCCCGAAAAGGATAAAAAGGCCCTTTTAGAGATAAAATTCCAGCGTCTTCTTAAAAGGGAAAGGTTAAAGGATCTTTCGTCAGAGGATAAAAAGAGTATAGAATCCATTGATGATATAGAGATTCCACAAAAAGAATATAAAAAGTATCTAGAAGCCGCATACAAGAATGCCTCATTTAAAAGGCCTCGCAACTTCATAGGCCTTATTAAATCGCAGCCACCAGAAGTGATGGAAAAGATGTTAAAAGATCATATAAAAATTACGGATGAGGACCTGAAGCTTCTTTCACTGGAAAGGGCCAAAAAGGTGGCAAGTTATTTGGTACATAAGGGTGGCATTGATATAAAACGGATTTTTATGGTGGCACCTAAGTCAAAGGATGAAATTAAAGAGGTTTCAGCGCCAATTGTAAGGCTTTCTCTTAAATGATCATATCTTGAGAGGCATTTTAAAAGGACTTTTTATTAAATCTTGACACAGTTACTAAGTCTAATTAAATATTGGCTACCTGATCAATCAGTGGTGGGCGTAGCTCAGTTGGTTAGAGCGTCGGGTTGTGGCCCCGGAGGCCGAGGGTTCAAGTCCCTCCGCTCACCCCAATAAAATCAATAAGTTACAGACTAAGACCAACGACGACAATTACATTTGTGCAACCAGTGTGATACCTCGGTCGAGTTTTTCAATAAACTAACTTTCTGTTCACCCACTTTTTAAAATGATTTAGGATGTGATTTTTATTTCCAGTGTGAACGCATTAGGTGTTTTCTTATTGGGGTTAATAAGTACCTGTATTTGGCCCATATTTCGTTTCTGACGGGATTTAGTGACTTCCCCTATTAATCCCCTATGTGCAGGAGAAAATTTGCTTAATTTCGGCCCTGACCAAATAGCCAGGACCGAATCTTTCTTGACCCCTAGAATTTGAGGGAATCATTATCCTTATTTTGTAAATTTTCCAGGGCCTTTTTTAAACCATTGACTATTTCGTGTGAGACCAAATCTGCATCCTCTAACATGAATTCTACATACTGCCCTGTGGCCTCTATTGCCTTTAGAATCGACCCTTCAATCTTAGCGGCAGTCTTACCTATTGATAGAAGGGTTTCCTTTTCGGCCTCATCGTCCCCTTGTGCATCTTTGTAACACTGAATATCTACCAAAAGCCGACATAAATCGGGAATAGCATTTGCGGTTATCCAAAGGCCACTTATTGGTTCCAATCTACGGAGTCTTTTTTCCGCATCTACTGGCAAACCAAAAAGGTCTTTGGCCTTAATCTTTAATATCTGTTCTGGGTGTATTTCTTGGTACATAACAAACCTCCTTTTATATTTTTTATTGCTCTGGCTATGCTCTCCCTGATCTTATAGTCCAAGAAGGTGTAGGTGGCGGGATAGAAAAGAAGTAAGCGCTAAATAAACCCCACCTTTTCTAGTATTTAGGGATATGCCATGATGTTTGTAAGGATGATAATTTAAGGAGGCGAGCATCATGGCAAAGATTGGGACAAAAAAGAATTTTAGGGGTGCCAGTTTTTGGATGGCGCAGATAAAGG
>WFZZ01000078.1 GCA_015489315.1 Deltaproteobacteria bacterium
ATAGGTCATGAGCAAGCAGAAATTTGAGCGGAAGAAGCCGCACGTAAACGTAGGAACCATAGGGCACATAGACCATGGTAAGACGACGCTGACGGCAGCGATTACCAGGGTACTTTCAACGAAGGGTTGGGCAGATTTTACGCCATTTGATGAGATAGATAAGGCCCCTGAGGAAAGGGAAAGGGGCATTACAATAGCCACAGCCCATGTGGAATATGAGACAGAGAAGAGGCACTATGCTCATGTGGACTGTCCTGGGCATGCAGACTACATCAAGAATATGATTACAGGTGCTGCCCAGATGGATGGTGCAATTTTGGTTGTAGGTGCAGATGATGGTCCAATGCCTCAGACAAGGGAGCATATTCTTCTTGCAAGGCAGGTAGGGGTGCCTGCGATAGTGGTATTTTTGAATAAATGTGACATGGTTGATGATGAGGAGCTCATTGAGCTAGTAGAGCTTGAGCTTCGTGAGCTTTTATCCAAGTATGATTTTCCAGGGGATGATATTCCGATAATAAAGGGAAGCGCTCTTGAGGCGCTTAATAATCCAGAAGATCCAGAGAAGACCAAGTGCATTTGGGAGCTCATGGATGCCTTGGATAATTATATACCAGAGCCAGAGCGTGATATAGATAAGCCCTTTCTTATGCCCATTGAGGATGTTTTTTCCATTTCAGGACGTGGTACAGTTGTTACAGGTCGTGTAGAGAGAGGAATTATACATGTAGGAGACGAGGTTGAGATAGTAGGACTCCGTGAGACCCAGAAGACGGTCTGTACAGGGCTTGAGATGTTTAGGAAGATATTAGATGAAGGAAGGGCAGGAGACAACATAGGAGTTCTTCTTCGCGGAATAAAGAGGGATGAGGTAGAGCGTGGTCAGGTGGTAGCGGCTCCTGGAACTATAACACCTCACAAGAAATTTGAGGCTGAGGTTTACGTATTATCTAAGGAGGAAGGAGGGCGTCACACTCCATTTTTTGCAGGATATCGTCCTCAGTTTTATTTTAGGACGACAGATGTTACAGGAGTAGTGGAGCTACCTGAGGGAGTAGAGATGGTGATGCCAGGTGATAATGTAAAGATAACGGCAGAGTTAATACAGCCCATAGCAATGGAAGAGGGACTGAGGTTTGCCATCAGGGAAGGTGGACGTACTGTTGGCGCAGGGGTTGTAAGTAAAATTTTGGAGTAACTCAAAGGTGTAGGTCATGAGAGAAAAGATCATTCTTCGTTGTACGGTTTGTAAACGAAGAAATTATACTACAACCAAAAATAAGCGAACCACTCCAGATAAGCTGGAGTTTAAGAAATATTGCCCGTTTGATAGGAAGCATACACTTCATAAAGAAATAAAGATGAAATAGCTTCTTATTAGCAGGCCAGTAGCTCTAATGGTAGAGCACCGGACTCCAAATCCGGGTGTTGGGGGTTCGAGTCCCTCCTGGCCTGCCATTTCTATTTGTAGAGGCAAGGGACAAAGGTGACTAAAAAAAAGGTTAGAAAACTAAAAACGGCCACAAAGGCGCAGGTTTCAGCCCCATTAGCTGCTGGAGCTTCAGTTTCATCAAAGACCACGCCCAAGGCGGAACCTAGGGTCCAGGAGGTCAGTAAGCTCCAGGCCATAAAACAGTATTTTCGCGAGGTCCGGGCCGAATTTGATAAGATCACTTGGGCCAATAGGAAGGAGACCACCTCGCTTACCATTGCGGTGCTTGCCATATCTTTCTTTTTTGCCGCTTATCTTGGTCTTGTTGATATGTTGCTTTCCAAACTTGTCGGCGTCTTAATGGGATAGCATAAAGAGGTAAGGGAGCCAATGGCGCATAAGTGGTATATAGTCCACACCTATTCTGGATTTGAGAACAAGGTCAAGGCCTCTTTAGAGGAGCGTATAAAGCAAAAGGGGCTTCAGGACAAGTTTTCTCAAATTATTGTGCCTACAGAAAAGGTCATAGAGGTGGTAAAGGGAGAGAAAAAGACATCTTCAAGAAAGGTATATCCCGGTTATATCTTAATAAAGATGGAGTTTAATGACGAAACTTGGCATTTGGTTCAGAATACACCAAAGGTAACTGGTTTTGTCGGTGGAAAAAATAACCCTGTTCCGCTTCCAGATAAGGAAGCAGAAAAGATAATTCAGCAGATGGAAGAAAGGGCCCAAAAGCCGAGGCCCAAATATGATTATGAGCCTGGAGACAAGGTAATTGTTACAGAAGGTCCATTTGCAAACTTTACTGGAGTCGTTGACGAAGTAAAGCCCGACAAGGGCAAGGTTCGTGTTTTGGTTTCCATATTTGGTAGATCAACTCCTGTTGAATTGGAGTTTGGACATATTCAGCGAGCCAGTTGATAGAACAAAAAATAGTGGGAGTTAAAAGTCATGGCTAAAAAGATAGTTGGTTATATTAAATTGCAAATTCCAGCAGGGCAGGCAAGCCCCTCGCCCCCAGTTGGGCCTGCACTTGGTCAACAGGGCGTAAATATCATGGAATTTGTAAAGGCCTTTAACGCTAAGACCGCTGATCAGGCTGGCATGATTATCCCTGTGCTTATTACTGTCTATGCAGATAGGTCCTTTAGTTTTGTCCTTAAGACCCCACCTGCATCTGTGCTTTTAAAAAAGGCAGCAGGAATCGAAAAGGGTTCAGGGGTTCCCAACAGGGACAAGGTTGGTAAGGTCACAAGGGCCCAGGTTGAAGAGATTGCTAAGACAAAGATGCCTGATTTGACGGCGGCAGATCTAAATGCTGCTATTCGTACAATAGAGGGTACGGCCCGCAGTATGGGAATCGAGATTGTTGATTAATAAGGGTGATAAGCCATGGGTAAAAGAGGCAAAAAATATAGAAAGGTAAAGGAATTGGTGGATACCACCAAAAAATATCAGTTAGATGAGGCAATAGATACGGTTTTAAAGACCCATTATGCCAAGTTTGACGAAAGTGTAGATATCGCCATTAACCTTGGTGTTGATCCAAGAAAGGCAGATCAGAACATAAGAGGCTCTGTAAATCTGCCCCATGGTACAGGTCGAACAGTAAGAGTTCTTGCCTTTGCAAAGGGCGAAAAGGCAAAGGAGGCCCAGGAAGCGGGGGCAGACTATGTTGGAGCAGAGGAACTCATTGAAAAAATAAAGGAAGGATGGCTTGATTTTGACAAGGTTGTTGCTACTCCTGATATGATGGGCCAGGTTGGTAAAATCGGCAGGATCCTCGGTCCTAGAGGTCTTATGCCAAATGCAAAGACCGGTACTGTCACCTTTGATATAGGGAAGGCCGTCAAAGATATCAAAGGCGGAAAGGTGGATTTTAGGGTGGATCGAGCTGGTGTCGTTCATATGCCAATAGGAAGAGTTTCCTTTGGGCCAGAAAAGCTTAAGGAAAACTTTTCTGCAGTGGCTGAGACCATTTTGAGGATGAAACCAGCCTCGGCAAAGGGCACCTATGTTAAGGGTGTTGCCCTTTCCACCACCATGGGGCCTGGGATCAAGCTAGATCCATCAGAACTCAAAAATGCTGCTGCATAACTAAAAAATAAAAGATGGGAAAAACCTGCGCAAAAGGTGCGCATTAATAGTCAAAGACAGTAGGTACCTGGTGTTTAATGAGGTCAAATGACCTCACCTACCGAGACCGGTGTAACCTCTGGCTTTGGCAGTAAAAAACTGCCTAAGAAAGGGGGGATGAAAATTGCCATTAACTAGAAGTCAAAAAGAGGCCCTTGTCAAGGAACTAAACGAAAAATTTGACAAGGCAGTGTCAGTAACCTTGGTTCACTTTCCTGGCCTGAATGTCTCAGAGGTAAATGAGCTCAGGGCAAAGCTCAGAGAAGCCCAGGGTGAGATGAAGGTGTGTAAGAATACCTTGTTGCGTTTGGCAGTAAAGGGAACAGACGGCGAGGCACTTTTGGATCATTTCAAAGGGCCAAATGCTTGTGTATTTGCCTATGAAGATCCTGTGCAAGTGGCCAAGGTCCTGGTTGAGTTTGCCAAAGAGCATGAGGCATTAAAGCTTAGAAAGGGAGTCTTGAATGGAAAGCTAATGGAACCTGAATCATTAGAGGCCCTTTCAAAGCTTCCAAGCCGCGAGATACTTCTTGGTCAATTGTTATCTGTTCTTGTGGCCCCAGCCACAAATTTTGTCCAGGTGCTCTCAGGTATCCCAAGGAAATTTTTATATGCCTTAAGGGCAATTGAAGAACAAAAGAAATAAAAAGGAAATTTACATATCAGGAGGATTTTTAAGATGGCTGTAACAAAAGAGGATGTAATTGAGTTTATTTCAAATATGACTGTATTGGAGCTTTCAGAGTTTGTAAAGGAGCTTGAAGATAAATTTGGTGTTACTGCTGCTGCTCCTGTGGCCGTGGCTGCTGCAGGTGCTGCCCCTGCGGGCGAGGCAGGCGCACCTCAGGAAGAAAAGACAGAATTTGATGTTGTTCTGGCAGAGGTTGGTTCACAAAAGATTAAGGTCATCAAGGAAGTTAGGGCTGTTACAGGCCTTGGCCTTAAGGAGGCAAAGGAACTCGTAGAGAGTGCTCCAAAGCCGATCAAAGAGGGTGTTTCAAAGGAAGAAGCAGAAAAGATCAAGGAACAGATCGAAGCCGTTGGTGCAAAGGTCGAAATCAAGTAAATCTATTTTCATACAGTTATATGAGGGTGGTCCATTTTGCCACCCTTGCTTTGTTTTTAATTCTTAAGTTTTAAGTATCAAAAATCTTCAAATAAGGCCAATTTGAGGCGATGTCTATGTTGAGCATTCAAAATTTTCCTCTTAGAAAAAATTTCGGAAAGGTAAAAAGGATAGTCGATGTACCTCATTTAATAGAGGTTCAGCAAAAGCCATATACAAAGTTTTTGCAAAAGGATGTGGCTCCTGAAGCAAGAAAAGATCAGGGGTTACAGTCTGTCTTTAAGTCAGTATTTCCAATTCAGGATTTTACTGGGGCTTCCTGTTTAGAATTTGTCCAGTATAGTATTGGCAGCCCTAAATACACCCAGGAAGAGTGCCTCATAAGAGGTGCCACCTATGAGGCCCCTGTAAAAATTGTTATTCGGCTTCTTTCCTATGATGTTGATAAGGATACTGGGGCACAAAGCATAAGGGACATAAAAGAGCAAGAAATTTATTTCGGTACCATACCCCTTATGACACGCACCGGGACCTTTATCATAAACGGAACTGAAAGGGTTGTGGTAAGCCAGTTACAGAGGTCTCCTGGTGTATTTTTTGATCACGACAAGGGGAAAACCCACTCCAGCGGTAAGCTTCTTTATTCATGCCGTGTGATCCCTGTTAGGGGTTCCTGGCTGGATTTTGAATTTGATCCAAAGGATATACTTCATGTTCGCATAGACAGACGCAGAAAATTTCCCGCAACTATTCTTTTAAAAGCCCTGGGGCTTACTTCAGATGATATTTTAAAGGAATTTTATAAATGGGACACCTTTTACCTTGAAGGAAAGCTTATCTACAGAAAGGTTGAACCCGAGCTTTTAAAGGGTCAAAGGGCTACAAAGGAGGTTCTTCATCCTGAGACGGGTGAGGTCCTAGTGAAGTTGAACAGGAAGTTTTCTAAGACAATGCTCAAGAAGATGGCGGATTTGGGTATTGAAAGGATACCTGTAAATGAGGAAGACCTGGTAGGACAGATCACGGCCCAGGACATAGTTGACCCTGCAACTGGAGAGATACTGATTCCCAAAAATGTAAAATTAACAGAAGAAGACTTAACCATCTTGAGGGATAATGGCATAACAGAAGTCAAGACCCTTTTTATTGATGGAGTAAGATATAGCGGTTCTATCAGGGAGACCCTTCTTCTCGACAAAGTAGAAACTCAGGAAGAGGCCCTTTTAGAGATATATAGAAGACTTAGGCCAAGTAGTCCCTTGATACTTGAAGTAGCAGAAAAGTTTTTTAACTCCCTCTTTTTCAATGAAGATACCTATGACCTTTCTGAGGTTGGCCGTTATAAACTAAATCAACGACTTGGTCTTGATGTGCCTCTTACTCAAAGGACTCTTTTACCTTCTGACATTGTCAACATTGTAAAGGAACTTGTCCATCTTAAAGATACCCAAGGACCTGTGGATGATATTGATCATCTGGGTAACAGGCGAGTCCGTTCTGTTGGAGAGCTTGTTGAAAACCAGTACAGGATTGGACTTGTCAGGATGGAAAGGGCCATTAAGGAAAGAATGACACTTCAGGAAGTTGAGGCCCTCATGCCCAACGATCTTGTAAATCCAAAGCCCGTAACCTCTGTGATAAAGGAATTTTTCGGTTCAAGCCAGCTTTCCCAGTTCATGGACCAGACGAACCCACTTTCTGAAATTACCCATAAAAGGAGGCTTTCCGCACTAGGTCCTGGTGGGCTTTCAAGGGAAAGAGCAGGTTTTGAGGTAAGAGACGTTCATCCCACACACTATGGAAGGATTTGTCCAATTGAGACTCCTGAAGGTCCAAATATCGGGCTTATAGTATCTCTCAGCACCTATGGAAGGATAAATGATTACGGTTTCATCGAGACCCCCTACAGAAAAGTCAAAAACAGAAAGGTTACAGACGAAATTATTTACCTCACTGCCTCTCAAGAGGAAAAAGAGGTTATTTGTCAATGCACGGTGAATATTGACAAGGACGGCTATATTGTAGATGACTATGTTGGTGTAAGGAAAAGGGGTGAATTTATAATGGCCCCTGCCGAAGAAGTTACTGCCATAGACATTGCGCCTAATCAAATGGTCAGTGTCTCTTCAAGCCTTATTCCCTTTTTGGAAAATGACGATGCCAACCGTGCACTCATGGGTTCAAATATGCAGCGTCAGGCAGTTCCACTTTTAAAGTGTGATGCTCCCATTGTGGGGACTGGCATTGAAAAGGCCGTGGCAAGAGACTCAGGCGTTACAATCATTGCAAAAAGGGATGGCTGGATAGAAGATGTGGATGCCAACAGACTTGTTGTTGCCTATGATGAGGATGAAGAGACTGGCAAGACAGTTGAGGTTGATATTCATAAGCTTATTAAATATCAAAAGTCAAATCAGACCACAACAATCAATCAGATTCCTATTGTAAAGCCTGGCCAACGGGTAAAAAAGGGACAGGTTCTCGTTGATGGTGCCTCTACCAAATATGGTGAGCTTGCCTTGGGGAAAAACGTGGTAGTGGCCTTCATGCCCTGGCGCGGCTACAATTTTGAGGATGCCATTATCGTTAGTGAGAGAATTGTCCAGGACGACGTCTATACATCTGTTCATATAGAAGAGTTTGAAATCGAGGCAAGGGATACAAAGCTAGGTCGTGAAGAGATAACAAGGGATATACCCAATGTGGGTGAAGATGCACTTAGAAATCTTGATGAATCAGGAATTGTAAGGATTGGTGCAGAGGTAAAGCCTGGGGATATCCTTGTTGGGAAGGTGACTCCAAAGGGTGAGACCCAGCTTTCCCCTGAAGAAAAGCTTTTAAGGGCAATTTTTGGAGAAAAGGCAGGGGATGTAAAGGATACGTCCCTAAGGGTTCCTCCTGGAATCCAAGGTGTTGTGGTAGATGCCAAGGTATTTTCAAGAAAGGGTATTCCAAAGGATGAAAGGGCAAAAAAGCTTGAAGACCTTGAAGTGGCAGCAATTATGCAGGATCAAGAGGATGAGATAAATGTCCTAAGGCGCACTGCCCTAAAAAAGCTTGAGGAATACCTCGTTGGCAAAAAGCCAGCAGTTGTCATAAAGGATGCACGTCATCGCCTTTTACTTGATGCAGGAGAAAAGATAACCAAGGAGGCCTTGAGAAAGGTCCCTCTTCATAGATTGAGAGATCTAATCCTTGAGGGCAGAAACAGTGTTGACCCCTATGTCACAGAGATCCTTGACTGGTACGAGTCAGAGATAGAAAGGGTCAAGGAATTTTTTGAAGGAAAGATTGAAAGACTCAAAAAGGGAGATGAGCTCCCGCCAGGCGTGATAAAGATGGTAAGGGTCTATGTGGCCATGAAAAGAAAGCTTGAGGTGGGAGACAAGATGGCAGGGCGCCATGGGAACAAGGGCGTTGTGTCAAAAATCGTCCCCATTGAGGACATGCCGTACTTCGAAGACGGAACGCCAGTTGATATTATCCTTAACCCCCTTGGTGTTCCCTCCCGTATGAATGTGGGGCAGATACTTGAGGTTCACCTTGGCTGGGGTGCAAAAAAGCTAGGTGAGCAGATTGCTAAACTTGCCAAGAAATACGAAATAGAAAAGGTAAAGGCCAAGATGGCCAAGATTTACTCTAAGGAAGAGCTTGAGGCCCTTCTAAAGGATCTCAGTGAAGAAGAGGTGAGAGAGCTTGCCCTTCATCTTGAAGACGGGGTGCCTGTAGCAACTCCTGTCTTTGACGGTGCCAATGAAGATGTCATAAGGAACCTTTTAAAGGAGGCAGGAGAGCCAGAATTTGGGCAGGTTACCCTTTATAATGGCCTTACAGGTGAGCCCTTTAAGGAGAAGATTACAGTTGGTGTTATGTATATGTTAAAACTTCACCATCTGGTATCTGATAAGATACATGCCCGTTCAACTGGCCCCTATTCCCTTGTTACCCAGCAGCCCCTTGGTGGTAAGGCCCAATTTGGTGGCCAAAGACTTGGGGAAATGGAAGTATGGGCCATGGAGGCATACGGTGCGGCCTATTCATTGCAGGAATTTTTGACGGTCAAGTCAGACGATGTAACAGGCCGTTCACGTATGTATGAAAAGATTGTAAAGGGCAACAATTTCCTTGAGGCAGGGCTTCCCGAGTCCTTTAATGTGCTTGTAAAGGAACTCCAGGGCCTTTGCATGGATATTGAATTACTTGAAGAAGTTTAAAACTATACAAAAGAGGTCTATTTATGGACGATCTTCTTTCCCTATTTACCAAGCCTAAAGATCCGCTAAATTTCAAGGCGGTTCGTATCTCCATATCCTCCCCTGAGACTATTTTAAAGAGGTCTCATGGCGAGGTAAAACAACCAGAGACCATCAATTACCGCACATTCAAGCCTGAAAGGGATGGTCTTTTCTGTGCAAAGATTTTTGGCCCGGTAAAGGACTACGAATGTCTTTGCGGAAAATACAAGAGGATGAAACACAGGGGCATAGTGTGTGAAAAGTGTGGTGTGGAGGTCATCCAGTCAAAGGTAAGACGCCAGAGGATGGCTCACATATCCCTTGCAGCCCCTGTTGCACATATCTGGTTTCTTAAAAGCCTGCCAAGCAAGATAGGCTCTCTTCTGGATTTGACCCTGAAGGAGCTTGAAAGGGTCCTTTATTTCGAATCCCATATTGTGATTGAATCGGAAATCCCTGATATCCCTGTTGGTATGCTCATGTCTGATGAGACGTACCAGCAAAACCTTGAACAGTTTGGCGAAAAGTTCAAGGTGGGAATAGGGGCAGAGGCCATCCATTACCTCCTGGAAAATCTTGACCTTGACGAGGTTTCTAGGGAGCTCAGGGAGGAGATGCAAAAGACAAAGAGTGAGGCCAAAAGAAAAAAGCTTGGGAAAAGGCTTCGTGTAGTTGAGGCCTTTAGGGGCTCAGGTAATAAGCCTGAGTGGATGATATTAAGCGTAATCCCTGTGCTTCCACCTGACTTAAGGCCACTTGTTCCCCTTGACGGGGGCCGTTTTGCAACCTCTGACCTTAATGATCTCTATCGAAGGGTCATAAACAGGAACAATAGACTTAAAAGGCTCAAGGACCTTGACGCCCCGGACATCATAATAAGAAACGAAAAGCGAATGCTCCAGGAGGCTGTTGACGTCCTTTTTGACAATGGTCGAAGGGGAAGGGTGGTAACTGGCCCAAACAAAAGGCCTTTAAAGTCCCTTTCTGACATGCTCAAGGGCAAACAGGGGCGCTTTAGACAGAATCTTCTTGGAAAGCGTGTTGATTATTCTGGCCGTTCTGTCATTGTGGTAGGTCCTGAGCTTAAGCTTCATGAATGCGGGCTTCCAAAAAAGATGGCCATAGAGCTATTTAAGCCCTTTATCTACAATAAGCTAGAACAAAAGGGACTTGTTTCCACCATCAAGAGTGCAAAAAAGATGGTGGAAAAGGAGCTTCCAGAGGTATGGGATGCGCTGGATGAGGTTGTCCGTGAGCATCCGGTCCTTTTAAACCGTGCCCCAACCCTCCATAGGCTTGGAATTCAGGCCTTTGAGCCAGTGCTTGTGGAAGGAAAGGCCATAATGCTCCATCCCCTTGTCTGTACGGCCTATAACGCAGACTTTGACGGCGACCAGATGGCAGTGCACGTGCCACTTTCGGTTGAGGCCCAGACAGAGGCAAGGGTCCTTATGATGTCCACAAATAATGTGCTTTCTCCGGCCCACGGTGGTCCAATAATCACTGCCACTCAGGATGTCGTCCTTGGTGTCTATTACATGACAAGGGAAAGGCCAAGGGCAAAGGGCGAGGGAAAGCTCTTTAACTCCATTGAAGAGGTTATCCTAGCCTATGACGAGGGCGCAGTGGATATCCAGGCCAGGATAAAGCTCATGATGAATGGAAAGGTGGTTGATACCACTGTGGGAAGAGTGCTTCTCTATGACATTGTCCCTGATGAGGTGCCCTTTGACGTTGTAAATAAGCTCATGAGGAAAAAGGACCTTGCCGTACTGATTGACAAGGCCTACAGGCTGGCAGGCCCCAAAAAGACCTGTATCATGGCCGATAGATTAAAGGATCTTGGTTACCATCACGCTACTCTTGCTGGTATCTCCATCTGCATAAATGACATGAAGATACCGGAGAGCAAAAAGGAGATCCTGGATAAGGCCCAAAGGGAGGTTTCAGAAGTCCAGCAGCAATATACAGAGGGTCTAATTACTGACGGTGAGCGCTATAACAAGGTAATTGACATCTGGACCAGGGCAACCGATGAGGTGGCCAAGGTCATGATGGAAAATATCTCTAAGGAATATATTGAGGATGAGGATGGAAACAAGGTTGAAGTTCCAAGCTTTAATTCCATCTTTGTAATGGCAGATTCAGGTGCAAGGGGTAGCAAGGACCAGATCAAACAGCTTGCCGGTATGAGGGGACTTATGGCAAAGCCATCTGGTGAGATCATTGAGACCCCCATTAAGGCCAATTTTAGGGAAGGTCTTAGCGTCCTTGAATACTTCATATCCACCCACGGTGCTCGAAAGGGACTTGCCGATACCGCCCTTAAGACAGCAAATTCTGGTTACCTTACGAGAAGGCTTGTTGATGTGGCCCAGGATTCCACCATCACCATGGATGATTGCGGGACTATCGACGGAATAGAGATTGAGCACCTCATGGAAGGTGGCGAGATCATTCAAAGGGTAAGCGAGAGGGTGCTTGGAAGGGTAGCCCTCATGGATATTGTTGACCCTGTGACAGGTGAGGTCCTGATCCCTGCCAATGAGGAGATAGATGAAGAAGGCGCTAAAAAGTTGGAAGAGGCAGGTATTTCAAAAGTAGAGATACGTTCGGTCTTGACCTGTCGTGCTCCCTTTGGGGTCTGTGCCAAATGCTATGGCCGTGATCTGGCAAGAGGTCAGCTTGTTGTAAAGGGAGAGGCCATAGGAATTATTGCGGCAGAGTCAATTGGTGAGCCTGGAACACAGCTTACCATGCGTACATTCCACATTGGTGGAACCGCAAGTGGTAAGGTAGAGCAGGCAGAAATACGCTGCACCGGCTTTGGCACAGTTAAATTTGATAGGGTTGTAACTGTAACAAACAGTGCTGGAAAGGAAGTAGTTCTTAACAGGAATGGCGAGGTCATAATTGTTGCACCTGATGGAAGGGAACGCGAGCGTTACCCAATTATCTATGGTGCTGAGCTCCTTGTAAAGGAAGGTGATAGTGTTGAACCTGGGACCAAACTTGCCCAGTGGGATCCATATACGATTCCGATTCTCACAGAGGTCGGTGGAAAGGTAAAATTTGGTGATATCATTGAGGGTGTAACCATTCAGGAAAAGGTTGACCCTGTTACCGGTAAGGCAAGCAAGGTAGTGATCCAATATAAGGCGTCCGAATATTCCCCAAGGATTTCAATCAAGGATGATAGGGGGAGAACTAAAAAGCTCGAAAAGACCAAGGGGGATGCCAGATACCAGTTGCCAGTTGGTGCAATCATCACTGTTGAAGAAGGCGATATGGTTGAGCCAGGCCAGATACTTGCGAAGATCCCGAGAGAGACCACAAAGACAAAGGACATTACAGGTGGTCTTCCAAGGGTTGCCGAGCTTTTTGAGGTCAGGAAGCCAAAGGAACATGCCATTATTTCAGAAATTGACGGGGTGGTTTCCTTTGGAAAGGATGTCAAAAACAAAAGAAGGATCATTATTACGCCTGAATATGGCGAGCCAAGGGAATATCTAATTCCAAGGGGCAAACACATCGCCGTCCATGAAGGGGATTATGTGCGTGCAGGTGAGCCATTGATGGACGGAGTCATTAACCCCACTGACCTTTTAAGGGTAAAGGGGCCAAAGGAGCTTGCCCGCTATCTTGTTGATGAAATCCAGGAAGTCTATAGGCTTCAGGGTGTCAAGATAAATGATAAGCACATCGAAGTTATTGTTCGCCAGATGCTTAAGAGGGTAAAGATAACAAGTGTTGGAGATACAAACTTCATGCTCGGCGAACAGGTTGAAAGGCATGTCTTTGAAGAGGAGAATGAAAAGGTAATGGCAAAGGGTGGAGAGCCAGCCACAGCAGAGCCCTTGATCCTTGGAATCACACGGGCATCATTAACGACCGATAGTTTCATCTCCGCAGCCTCTTTCCAGGAAACAACAAAGGTCCTTACAGATGCCTCCATAGCAGGAAAGGTGGACTATTTGAGGGGTCTTAAGGAAAATGTGATCATGGGTCGCCTCATTCCTGCTGGAACCGGCAGAGTCTATTATGAGCAAAGGGAAAAGAGGCGTAAGGAGGCCAAAGAAAAAGGGGCCAGGGAAAGAAGGGCTGCCTGATGTTAAAATTACCCATTGCTTCAAAAAGGGGCCTTTCAAGGGAAGGGAGAAAGAGAAAGCTTGAAATCCCTGAAAAGGCCCTTCCCATAGTAAAAAGGCTTTCTTCCAAATACAGCTTGGATGTTGAATTTGTAAAGGTTGCTGGAAGGGGCTTTTATTTTTTGCATGTTGCCGATATCATCCCACTTCTTTCCGAAAAGCGGCCAGAAACTGCCCCGGATTTTCCATTTTGGGTAAAGATATGGGAGGCCTCCCTTGTGCTGGCGGAATTTGTGGCAAAGATTCCGCCCAAAAGGGGGCAAAGGATACTTGAGCTTGGGGCAGGGCTTTCTGTGCCTGGCATGGTGGCATCAAGTTTTGGTCATGACGTGGTAGTGACAGACTATGAAGACGAAATAATGGATTTCGTTAGGGCCTCTGCTATCATAAACAACTGTGAAAACCTTAAGTGCGAAAGACTTGATTGGTTTGAGCCCAGGGACCTTGGTCAATTTGATGTCATCCTTGGTTCAGAACTCCTTTTTCATCCAAGATTTTTTGACCCCCTCTATGGCGTATTAAAGGACTTTCTAGCACCAGGAGGGGTGATCTATTTTTCACATGCCTCAGACAGACAAACCCTCATGCCCTTTTTTAAGATGTGCCAGGATGAGTTTCAGATAGCGATGCAAAAAAAACACTTTAAAAGCGAAGATAAGGAGATGGATATTCTCCTTACAAGATTAACAAGAAAGATAAATTAACTTAAATATCTTACCTCAAAGGCATCTTCACCATCTTTAGGAGAAAGTTCTGATATTTCCACATCCTGGACCCTTGCATAAGGGGGGCCTTCATAAAGCCAGGTGATGAGATCATCTACCTTTTCATCCGGCCCTTGTGCCTCAAGTTCTACAGAGCCATCGGGCATGTTCATGACCCAGCCAGTCAGCCCAAGACTTCTTGCCTTATCCCTTGTTGACGCCCTGTAAAAAACCCCCTGGACTCGACCTGTTACCTTTGCATGTATCCGTTTCATTTCCTTTATCCTCCTTTTTTAGAAAGGGACTTAATAAGGGCATTTGACCAGTTCAAATGTAATATAATGTTATCAAATCCTCTAACATTTGCATAATGCTGTTTGTTATTTTTTGTAGAAATGGCCAATGCCCCTGCTATCCTTTTAAAATTTCTTGCATACAATTAATTTTCCTCCTATCCTTTACAAAAGGTCACCCCTTTTTCCATTTTTTTCGTTTTCATATCCTATGGAAACCCTTGGAGGATGGAGAAAATGGATCATTCAAAGATTCTTGAGCAGCTTGACACCTTTTATATCGGAAGGGAGCTTGATCTTAACACCAAAAAGCTTCTCCCCGCGCCCCTTCTTTACAAGAACAAGTACCTCACCACCCATGCGGCCATAATCGGCATGACAGGAAGCGGTAAAACTGGCCTTGGCATAGGTCTAATCGAAGAGGCTGCCATGGATAACATACCGGTCCTTGTAATTGATCCCAAAGGAGACATGGGAAATCTTATGCTCGCCTTTCCAAGGCTTCGCCCCGAGGACTTTCGCCCGTGGATAGACGAAGCAGAGGCCGCCTCAAAGGGCATAAGCCCTGATGAGCTTGCGGAGAAGACAGCAAGGCTTTGGAAAAAAGGCCTTGAGGATTGGGGGCAGGACACTTCCAGGATAGAGCGCTACCTTTCAAAGGCGGAAAGGCGCATTTACACCCCTGGGGCGACGGCGGGAAGCCCTGTTTCCATACTCGGAAACTTTGCCCCGCCTGAAGAGGCAGTGCTAGATGACGTGGACACCCTGAACAGCCTCATTGACTCTACGGTGACTGGGCTTCTTGTCCTGGCAGGCATTGAGGCCGAACCTCTAAAGAGCAGGGAGCACCTTCTTTTGTCTTCCCTCTTTCTTTACTACTGGAGACGCAGCCAGGCACTCACCCTTGAATCCCTGATAGGCAACATCATAAATCCCCCCTTTGACAAGCTCGGAGTCCTTCCCCTTGAAACCATCTACCCTTCAAAGGACAGGATGGAACTTGCCATGTCCTTCAACACGGTGCTTGCAAGCCCGAAGTTTTCCTCGTGGCTAAAGGGTGACCCCCTGGACATCGGTAAATTTCTCTATGGCCCGCAAGGGAAACCGAGAATTTCCATTTTTACCCTTTCCCATCTAAGTGAAAACGAAAGGCAGTTTTTCGTTACCATACTTCTTAGCAGGTTCCTGAACTGGCTTAGGAGACAGCAGGGCACTTCTAATCTGAGTGTAATGCTCTACATGGACGAGATATCCGGTTATTTCCCACCCGTTGCCACACCGCCTACAAAGCGTCCCATGCTTCTTCTGCTTAAGCAGGCAAGGGCCTACGGGGCGGGCATTGTCCTTTCCACACAGAACCCGGTGGATCTCGATTACAAGGGACTTTCAAACATAGGAACCTGGTTCATTGGAAGGCTTCAGACAAAGCAGGATCAGAACAGGGTTATTGATGGGCTGAAATCTGCCTCCTCAAGCGCATTGGAAGAGTCTCAGGTAAGGCAGATACTTTCCACCCTACCAAAACGGACCTTTCTCCTGCGCTCGGTTCACCTTGAAAGGCCGGTTGTCTTTCAGACCCGCTGGGTAATGTCCTACCTAAGGGGCCCCCTTACCCTTGAAAATATAAAGAGGTTGACCAAGGGGTCCCACCAGGAACAAGTGACCGAAGAGCCTTTATCCCCGCAGCCCCAAACGGCTGAAATAAAGCCAGAATCACTTACAGGCGGCTTCATGGCAGGAAGATCAGGTGCAAAGACCGTATCTTCCATTCCTGTGCTCTCAGGTGCAATTTCCCAGTATTTCCTGGTGCCGCCTGTTGCAGCCAAAGGCTTTGTTCTTGAGCCCTATCTTGCGGCAATGGCCAGGGTTCGTTTTTTTGACAGCAGAAGAAACATCGATATCGTCCAGGAAAAATCGGCCAAGATCTACCTTGACGAATCCTTTGATGAACCTGACTGGACCTCGGCAGAACCCCTTGACAAGGAAATGGAGGACCTTTCCAGGACCCCTCCGTCTGATTCCTCCTACTCACCTCTTCCCACAGTTATCTTGAATGGAAGGACCTTGGGGCCTTTTCTAAAGTCATGGAAGGACTATCTGTATCACAACAGCAGACTAGAGCTTTTCAGAGTCAAAAGGCTAAAGATGGAATCAAGGCCTGGCCAGCCACTTGAGGATTTCAGACAGGAGGTGATGAACGTCCTCAAGGAGAAGAGAGCCGAGGCCATGGAAAAGATTGAGGCGAAATACAGAAAACAGTACCAGCGGCTTGAAGAACGGCTTAACAGGGCACTTGCCCGCCTTGACCGGGAAAAGGAGGATGTATCTTCTAGGGGCGTTGACACTGTCGTCTCCTTTGGGGTTGCCATACTTGGGGCGCTTTTTGGCAGAAAGACCCTGTCAGCGACCACTGCCTCCCGAACCGGCAGGGGCATAAGGAGCGCAAGCCGTATGATGCGGGAGAAGGAAGATGTCA
>WFZZ01000079.1 GCA_015489315.1 Deltaproteobacteria bacterium
CTATTTTTGTTTTAATTTTATTTGAAGTATTATGTCTTTTGCATTTTCAGTAAACTTTAAGGCACTAATGTAACCAAGAACTGTTTTTGACAGGGAATCTCTTACAAATTTCTTTAAAGGTATGCGTCTTTTATTTACAAGAAGGGTAATTTCTCCCTGTTCTTTAAGTTTTTTTAGCTTCAGCTTTTCTTCTAAAAAATCCGATAGTTTCGAAGTGTCATTAAAGGAAAAACTTGGCACACCCTCTACTGGAAAATCAGCTACTACAGCCATCACTCCTTTAACTCTTTCTTTAAGGAGTTCATTGCCTATATCTTTTCTTGCAACTTCAATCTTTTTGACATTTTCTTCGTTTTTAAATCCTTCCGCAATTACCAGATCCATTCCATGAAAAAACATATTGGCAATGAAGTTAAGGTTTGGTTTTTCCTCGTAGCTAATATGACTGGACAATTCAGGCGTAACCAGTGTTATCTTCTTTATACCATCTCTTTTGTATAAGTCGGTGTCAGAACCCTCCTTGTTGAAAGGGGTAAGGGAATGTTTGGTGGACTTTATTATACCAATTTTATAACCTCGACTTCTCAGTTCAGATGTAATTTTTCTTATTATTGTGGTTTTACCACTATTGTGAAAGCCAATAAAGGCAATGACTTGTGGCATCAAGGACTCCTTTAATTAAGTATTTAGAAAGAATATCTGCTATGTTACTTTTATATTAGTGGTTCTTCAATAAATTACGGGCTTAAAATTGTAATCATGATCCCTATTACATTAGAGCAAAAGACCTCTCTAATCACTAAAGGAGGCCAGGAAGAAAGACACGAGTTACTTGCAGTTGAAGCACCTTTTAAGGTCTTTTTAAATGATGAACAAATTGGTACATCCATGGTGTTGCCAACAGCCCTTGAAGAGTTTGGTGTAGGCTTCCTTTTCGGTCAAGGTTATATTGGGAAAAGGGAAGAGGTCAAAGAGGTATATGTATGTGATGAGGGAAAGATTTCCGTTTATGCGGATGTTGAAAATGTGACTCCCAAAGAAGTAATTATTACATCAGGTTGCGGCGGCACTGGTAAAATTTCAAGGGATATGCTGGAAGGCGCCTTTGAGCCTTTACAGGATTTTGAAATTTCATTTAACGAAATAGAGAGATTTGTCCTGGCAGTTCTCCATAAGTCGGATCTTGGTCAGAGGACGCACTGCGTTCACTCATGTGGATTTTGGTCGGAAGGAAGGCTTACTGCTTTTTATGAAGACGTGGGAAGACACAATGCAGTTGACAAGGTGATAGGTGCGATTTTATTGGGCAAGTTTTCTCCAAAGGGGGCAATTTATACAACTGGTAGATTGACCTCGGACATGGTCCTAAAATGTGCAAGAATTGGTATTCCCATTGTTATGTCGAGGACAGCCCCCTCTTCCCTAGGACTTGCCATTGCAAGAAGGGCAGGTGTAACCCTTCTTTCCTACGTAAGACCCCATAGGGTTAACTGTTTTCATGCCTGCCACAGGGTTTTGAAAGGGTAAAACAGGAC
This sequence comes from Deltaproteobacteria bacterium, assembly GCA_015489315.1. Lineage (GTDB taxonomy): Bacteria > Desulfobacterota > Dissulfuribacteria > Dissulfuribacterales > QOAL01 > JAADCZ01. The sequence continues at coordinate 1,536 of WFZZ01000079.1, forward strand.
ATTTACATAGTTTTTGGCCTTTAAGGTCATGAGAAAATCACGATTTGTAAATTGTATTGGCTTTGATGATTGTCCCTTCCCAAGAGGATTTAAGGGAGACGTTAAAATAGTTGCCTCTGTCTTTGCCAGTCTTAGATTTGATGGTCTTCTCATTGGAAAGATAAGAAAGGATGGGATCAACTCTACAAAAAGAGTAATAGAACTTGTCAAGGAATCAAAATTCTATAACCATGCAAATATTTTGATGTTCCAAGGGGTTGCCTTTGGAGGATTTAACGTAATAGATGCCAAAAAGATATCAAAAGAGCTCAAAATCCCAGTTCTAATTGTCTCAAGAAAGGAACCCGACTACCAAAGGATAAAAAGGGCCTTAATTGAAAAGGTCCCGGGAGGAGTTAGAAAATGGAAACTAATTGAGCAACTAGGTCCAATGGAACCTTGCAATAATTGTTTTATCCAGAGGGTAAACATCCCCTTTTCAGAGGCAAAAGAGATAATGGATTTTTTTACAGTGCATGGGAATATTCCTGAGCCGTTAAGGGTAAGTCACATTATTGCTACTGCCATTGAAAAGGGTATAAGCCGAGGGCGTGTTTAACTTTTTAATAAGTTATTAAAAAAGTTAATATTTAAAAAGGGAAAATACCCTTTAGTTTTTTTTCTTCTCGTTCTATGCTTCTAAGTCTTTTCTTATAATATTTTAGGCATCTTTTTATAAATCGTTTTTGTCCCCATTTAGTGTCCAGGTTTTCTCTTTTAACTGGCGCATCCCAACAGGCCAGAAGGACAAGTTTGATAGGTAGGTCGAGGTCAATAAGGCACCTTATCTTGCTTTCGTAGTACTCCTTTTGGACTTGTAAGCGTATCTTCTCATTTCCACCTAGAATAGTTAATGGCGGCTCTTTATTTTTTGCCGGCTGTATCATTTTACCACCTCCTTTTAAATGAAAATTATGCAAGATTAGAGCCAATAGATGAATTTTGGGATTTAAAAAAAATGCCGATTACAGGGATGAGGGATTTAAATGGAATGGATGATAAAAAGGTAATTGACCTAGATGCCCAGCGCAGAAAAAAGAAAATTATTTCCAAAATAGAGGAGATTCCACCACTTCCAGCTGCTGCAAATGAGGTCCTTACCATTGTTGCAGAAAATCCAAAGGATATAAGACGCCTTGAACAGGTAATTGTCCATGACCCTTCACTCTCCCTCCAGGTCTTAAAGGTCGCAAATTGTGCTGCCTATTATCCTGTTACACGCATAACCACAGTGAAAAGGGCGATAGTATTTTTGGGGTTTTCAGAGGTGAGGTCAATTGCACTAAGTCTTAGTGTATCAAGCCTATTTAAGGGGAAAAGATCTAAGACAGGTTTTGATCGACAAAGTTTTTGGGAACATTCAATTGGGGTAGCAATGATTAGCAGAGTTATAGCTGGGGAACTGGAGCTAAAAGAAATAGATATGTATTTTACTTGTGGACTTTTGCACGATATCGGACGAATGGTTATGGACACATGCTTTCAAAAGGAATGGAAGCAAATTCTGAAACTTGCGGTAGAAAGTGAAATGCCTTTAATTAAAGCCGAAAGAAAGTATGGCTATCCACACAATGTTATTGGTGCATGGCTTTTAAAAAATTGGGGACTTCCCAAGGTATATCAAAGGGTAGTGGCAACCCATCACCTTTCTCCCAAAAATCCTCATTTTTCTCTGGAAGGGGGTATAATAGGATTGGCAGATAAGTTGTGTCATGATATTGGGATGGGTCTTTATAAATCTCGTGCCGTTGATGTTTCTAGCATTGCAAAGGCAATTGGATTAGGAAAGGAAAGGCTAGAACTTTTGGAAGATCATATACAAAAGATTTCAGAAATTGCAGAAGCAATAACACAAACATGGCTATAACTCATCAAGGATGTCTTTAGAAAGATGTGCAAATAGTGATAAAATTAAAGATGTAGTAGAATATCTCTGTTATGAAATAGGCCCAAGACCCATATCAAACCCAAAAATCCTTTTAAGAACCAGAGATTTTATAGTTGAAAGACTTGAAGAACTCGGTCTTTTTGTTGAATTTCAAAGAGTTCTTTACAAGGGCAATGAATATTTCAATATCGTTTCTGGTATTAGACCTAGTCTTTTAGCCAATAGCGCATGCCCTCTTTTTGTAATTGGCGCCCATTACGATACTGTTTCAACAACACCTGGTGCTGACGATAATTCTAGTGGTGTTTCAGGCCTTTTAGAACTTGCAAGGATATTGAGTCAAAAGGGAAATGAAAATTTAAGGTTTGTATTTTTTTGCAATGAAGAGCCACCTTGTTATAGGACAAAAAACATGGGAAGCTACTGGTATGCAAAACATCTCAAAAAGATTGGACAGTCCCTTTTGGGAATGGTTTGCCTTGAGATGATTGGATATTTTTCCGATAGACCCAAGAGCCAGAGCTATCCTTTTCCATTGATGGATAGAATTTATCCTCAAAGGGGGAATTTCATTGCAATAGTTGGAAATATCAAATCTAGGGATTTTACATTAAGCCTTAAAAAGGCCTTTAAAAAACATTCATACCTTCCAGTCGAAAGCCTAAATGCTCCATCCTTTGTAATAGGAATAGACTTTTCAGATCATTGGTCATTTAACAAGATGGGATATTTTGCCACAATGATTACAGACACAGCCTTTTACAGAAATCCACATTATCATAGACCAACCGATTTACCGCATACATTGGATTACAAAAGGGCCGCCATGGTGATTGACGGCCTGGCTGGTGCAATAATTGAGTTTTTACAAAAAAAGCACCTAATGGGGTTTAGTCCCGATGCCAGGATATAAAGATTGTCTTTTCTCCATCTCCGTATTTTAAATCGAACTCCCCTTGATAAGAGCGCCTGACAGACTCGCCAATCCTTTTTGCAAGGTGTATTCCAGTGGTTAATATTTCAATTTTTCCATTTTCTTTCTCAATTGCCATTATTCGTTCAAGGGGATGAGCTGCCTTTTCTGCCTTTTCTTCATTTTTGACAAGGTTTAATATCTCCTGACCGTGAGTCTTTAAAAATTGACCTGTAAGGGAAATTGTTCCAGCAGGCATGTTTTCCTTTATGCGTCTGCATGCAGGACAAAGAACTTTGTTGGCCTTTTCAGGGAGTTTGTCTAGCCAGTTCCACCTTCCATCCATAAATACAGCTTCACATTCGGTACAAATTGTTGGTTCAGGAAATTTTTCTCTGCTTTCATAGGGATCATGCCTTTTTTCTTTAACCAATCTGTCTAGCCTGCCATATTTTCCCTTGTCCATAGGCTACCTCCTTTGTTTGTTTATTTAAAAATATGTCTTTGAAAGGGTCCAAACAAGGCCAAGCCCAGTATTTAAAAATAAAAAGGGCCTATAAAGGCCCTCAATTAAGAAGAAATAGGGAAAGTTAAAGAAAAAATTTTTGTTATTTTTTAATGTATGTTCCAATAATTTCAGCCTTATCAATGATATGACCTTCCATGGCCCTTTCGAGTTCACTCTTTGAAGGTTGATTGAGATCTGGAAGTTCAGTATCTAAGGCATATAGCTTAAAAAAATACCTGTGCCTTCCAATTGGAGGGCAAGGTCCTCCATAACCCGTCCTTTTCCAGTCATTTAGCCCCTCTTTTGTTCCAGGGGGTAACTCGGAGCTAGACACACCTTCAGGCAATCCGGTGGCAGAAGGAGGAATATTATAAAGAACCCAATGAACCCATGTCATTCTTGGATTCTTAGGATCTGGAGCGTCTGGATCATCAACTATTAGAGCCAAGCTCTTGGTTCCCTTTGGCAAATTTTTCCATTCCAGAGGAGGAGATATATCCTGCCCTTGGCAGGTATATTTTATGGGTATTTCGGCTCCTGGTTTAAAGACAGGTGATGAAATTTCAAATGCCATGGCCACCTCCTTGGGAAAAGTGCTTAAAAAGAAAAATAAAAATATTATTACAAATATGTAGCTGATTTTTAGGTATTTCACGGCTAAAGTAACTCTAGAATAGTATTATAATTATTCCATTAAATTTAGTTGTCTTTTTTATAATTATATTATCACAAAAAATATTTTTTTAAAATAACAATCCTTGACCACCTTTTAAAAGTATTTAGTTTTTTAAAAAATGTAGGAGGTAATCAATGAAAAAGACCAGGCGGCCACTTACCAAAGAAGAAATTGAAGGGTTTAAGAACAAACTTTTAGAATTAAAAGAAGAGATATGGAAGAAAATTGCAAGGGATCTTAAGGAAAGGGTTAAAGAAGAATATCAAAGCATATTAAACGACATCCACGACGAAGAGGAACTAGCCCAGATTGACCTACAAGAAGAAACTATTCTAGGGGTTTTAGATGCCAGAAGAAAGGAGCTCGAGGCCATTACCCAGGCCCTTTGGAGAATAGAAAAGGGAGAATATGGAAGGTGTCTCAATTGTGGTGATTGGATATGCCTTGAAAGGTTAAAGGTTAGGCCTCAGGCCCTTTATTGTCTTCCCTGTAAAGATGAGCTTGAAAGGATTCAATCAGTCTAGCCCTAACTCATTGAGTCTTTTCTGAATTTCATTTAATATCCCATAGGGGTCTAATTCATCCATGCAGATTACCTCCTCACATCTTCTATATTTTTCGCCACATGGACTACATTTTGCCTTACTCTTAATAACCTTGCAGTTTTCAAGCTGAGGTGCCCAAAGTTTTGGATTAGTCGGCCCAAAAAGCATAAATGTTTTTGCTCCGCACCACGATGCAAGATGTGAAATTCCAGAATCATTTCCGAGAAAAATAGGTGTTGCTCCAAGGGTCTTGGCTACAATTTCAAGGGGTTGATCCTTTAGTATTTTTACTCTTCCATCTGCCTTTAATGCGAAGTCCTCTACAGGCTTTACCATGTCTTTTTCAGAAGGGCCCAATATAAAAAAGATGTTGAGTTTTTGAAACTGGTCTAGAAGGTGCCTTGCAATCATAAAAAAGACCTCGATGGATGGGTTCTTTTTAGGGCTTCCACTTCCCGGCTGGATAGCAAGATGAAATGGCCCCCGTTGATCCTCTGGAAGTGAATATTTAAGGGGCCTCAAGTAATCTACAAGTTTTTCATTTTCATCTGCTTCTAGAATCTTTTTTGCCTGCTCAAATTGAAAGAGTGAGCAGTTTGTCTCATCTGGCCCTTCATCCACTGTAAACAATGCCTTAGCCTTTTTGTCAGAATCAGGCATCATCAAAATGGTTGGAATTAATCCTCGTCTTCTAGTAAACCACCAAATATCGTCAAAATATAAAAGCATGGGTGGAATGACGCCAGAATAGAGCTCTGCAAAGCCAGTAGCAGTGGTCGGCAAAACCGATGAGACTTCACCGGCCCCTTTTAAAAATAGACAAAATTCAGGATTCCCTGCCAAAGTAAAGTCACCTTTATATTTTTTTATGAGCCTGAATGTAGGAAGAGACAAAAGAAGATCGCCAATTGCACCTTGATGGACTAAAAGGGTCGGCATCTGGTTTCTCCTTTAAAAAATTTCTACAAATATGGTCAAAAATCAGTTAGAGTGGCCTGACTCGAAATCATCGAGATAATAATACCAAATCCTTGTTAAATCTACTTGAAATGCAAAGACTTCTTAGGAGGAATGTATGGCTGGAGAAAAGATTACAATCAATCCGGATGGAACAATAAACGTGCCGGATAACCCTATTATCCCCTTTATCGAAGGGGATGGAATAGGGCCAGATATTTGGCGTGCTACAAAGATGGTGCTTGATGCGGCGGTTGAAAAGGCCTATCAGGGGAAAAAACGTATTGAATGGAAAGAAATCTATGCCGGTGAAAAGGCCAAGGAGGTAAAAGGTGAATATCTTCCTCAGGAAACTCTTGATGCAATTTCAAACTATGTTGTGGCAATAAAGGGACCTTTGACAACACCAGTTGGCGAAGGAATCAGGAGTCTTAATGTGACCCTGCGACAAGTTCTTGATCTTTATGCCTGTGTCAGGCCTGTAAGATATTTTAAAGGGGTGCCCAGTCCTGTGAAACATCCCGAATATGTGGATATGGTGATTTTCCGGGAAAATACCGAGGATGTCTATGCAGGTATAGAATGGCCAGAAGGGAGTGAAGAGGCCGGAAAGGTAATAGATTTTTTAACCAATGAAATGGGCGCAAAAATACGGCCAGATTCAGGGATTGGGATAAAGCCAATCAGCCGTACGGGAACCTTCAGGTTGGTCAGAAAGGCAATAAAGTATGCACTTGCAAATGGGAGGGATTCTGTAACTTTGGTCCACAAAGGAAATATTATGAAATATACCGAGGGTGCCTTTAGAAACTGGGGCTATGAGCTTGCAAAGGAAGAATTTTCCGATGTAACTGTTTCAGAAGCTGAACTTTGGGAGAAATATGATGGCAAGGTGCCCAGTGGTAAGATAGTCATTAAGGACAGGATCGCTGATGCCATGTTCCAGCAAGTGCTTTTAAGGCCCAAGGAGTATAGTGTCCTTGCCCTTCCAAATCTTAATGGGGATTATATGTCAGATGCCCTTGCAGCCCAGGTGGGAGGCCTTGGAATGGCACCAGGTGCAAACATTGGAGACGGAGTAGCCCTTTTTGAAGCCACCCATGGCACTGCCCCGAAATATGCCGGTCTTGATAAAGTGAACCCGGGCTCTCTTATTCTTTCAGGTGCAATGATGCTGGAATACCTTGGCTGGAAGGAGGCTGAGAACCTAGTCCATAATGCCCTTGAAAAGGCAATAGGTAAAAAAGAGGTAACATACGACCTTGCAAGACAAATTCCTGATGCCAAAGAGGTAAAATGTTCTGAATTTGCAAAAAGAATTGTCGAATCAATGGACTAGACCGGTAACAAAGGGCCTGCCAGGGCATTTTCTATGGCCCTTTAGCAGGCTCTTTCAGCTCATCCTTTCACCAATTTGCCCTGTTTGCAAGGGGTTTTTAAGTCTTAAAGATTATTGTATTTGTAAGTCTTGTAAAAAAGAAATAAGTCCCATTACTAGTCCAAAATGTAATACCTGTGGCCTTCCTTTTAAATCAAGGATAGGAGGGGACCATATTTGTCAAAACTGCCTGGATAAAAGACCCTATTTTGATATGGCGAGAAGCCTTTTCTTTTATGAAGGGGCGATTTCAAAACTCATAAAAAATTTTAAATACCATAATGACTTTTCAAGCTTAAAGGCGCTTTGCCAAGTGTCAAAGGAATATATTTTTAAAGATTCTACAAAAGATTTATTTGAAGCCATACAGGGTGAGGATTTTTATGTACTACCAGTTCCCCTAACCTTAAAAAGATTGAGAACCAGGACCTTCAATCAGACTGTCTTATTGGCAAAAAGGCTCTTTTCTAAAGATCATATCCTTGTGGATCATGTCTATAAAAAGGTAGAGACTCCACCTCAAAGCGAGCTTGGTCTTAAAGAGAGAAAGACAAATGTAAAGGGTGTGTTTTCCTTAAAAGGGAATTTAAATGGTTTAAAGATTGTGATTCTTGACGATGTTATGACAACGGGAAGCACAGTGAACGAGATAGCCGGCCTATTAAAGAAGAGGGGCAGGGTCTCCTTTGTTGGGGTTCTTACCATTTCTAGGGCCGTTTTTTAAAAAGACTCCATCTTTGACCAAACTTTTGCAATACAACCAGTGACGAGGGGGAAAGGCAAGAATGATTCCTTTTATCAAAGGTAAATGTTCCAATTGTCCCTTCATAATCCACTATGTTTGTCTCAAGGGATTCTCTGAGATTTTCTGGACTTGACCCTTTTGAAAGACTGAGTGCCCTAAAAAGTATGCCCACTGCATCCCACGTCTGAAGGGTTTTAAGTTGGATAAAAAAGGGCATGTTAAAAAAATTATTTCTTCCAAAACTTATAAGAAAGTCCCTGTCACTTTGATTAAGCAGGACAGATGGATATGCATTTAATGCCAAAAGTCTAGGGACAGCTACAAATATGAGACCATTTAAATCATTTTCTGATGTTATGAGGTCTTTTTTGAACAGCCAGTGACATAGCCCCAAAGGCATTTGAAGTTTTTGACCGTGGCCTTTTAAAAGCTCTAAGGCCTGTCCCTCTGCCCAAATCAAAAGAATGTCTGGCAAACATCTTGAGATGAATTTTAGTTTGTATGAAAAATCTTCATTGTTCAAATAAAAGGCCTCCATACATCCAATTTTTAGGCCATATTCAGGACTATAACCCCTTATCCACAAAGAGAGTTCTTTAAAAAAAGAAGAAGACTGGATAAGAACCGACATGTTTTCATAGCCTCTTTTATGAAAGGCCTTCAAAAGTGCCTTTATCTCAGCTCCAAAATTCAGTGTGGAACTAAAGGTCCATTTAGTTTTAAGGCCAGTGAAGGTCAGAATAGGATTCACACCATTTATGAGTATCAACGGAATCTTATTTGTTTCTGCAAATCTTCTAAGGATAATGATGTTTTGAGGGGCAGTTGGTCCCAAAAGTGCACAGACACCTTGATTCTTAAGGCTGATTGCTCCGGTCAAAAGTCCGGATTGTTCACCTTTAGTGTCATAAACAATGGCTTCGATACGTTTCCCGTTTATGCCCCCAGAGTGATTGGAGTTCGATACCTGTAATTGAATGGTCTTGTAACTAATGGCCCCAATTTGAGAATATGGTCCGGACAGGTCAAGGAGAACACCTATCTTAATTGTATTTTGCCCTTGAAATCCAAAGACATTAGTAATCCAAAAGATAAATAAAGAAAAAGTGATTAAAAAAAAGGCACTCTTAGATCGAAACATGTATTTTTAATCTATTTTAACAGTCGAAGTTGTCTTTTAGCTACCTTTGCCTGGGATGAATTGGGAAATTTTTTTATAAGCTTTTTTAGAAGGATCTTTGCACTTTCCTTATCGCCAAGTTTTGCAAAGGCAAAACCTTGTTTTAGATAGGCGTCTGGCACCTTGTTGCTCTTGGGATATTGGGTTATGACTTTGTTATATTCTAAAATGGCCTCCTCAAATCTAGAAAGTTTATATTCACATTCCCCTATCCAGAAATAGGCATTGGGTACCTTTGAGGAGTTGGGATTCTCCTTTATAAATTCCCTGAATGCCTCCTTTGCCTCTTGGAATTTATTTTCTCTAAAAAGCTGGAGCCCTTTTGTATAAAGATCCACCTGAACAGGTTTAGGCTGTGGCTTTTGCACAATTTCGCCAGTTGGTTCTTTTTTAGAAAGGGTATTTTTGATGGATGTTGTATTGGAAGATTGAGGTGTTTTAGAGGCAGTTACATTCGCTGAAGGCCCAGTTACCCCTAGACGGTATTTAATTTGATTAATTTCAGCCTGCTGTTGCTCCTGATTGAATTGTAGTTGTTCAAGAAGTCCATTAAGTCTCATCAATTCACTTTCAAGTCTGTCGAGCCGGGAGTTTACTCGGGCAAAGGATCTTCTATCCACTGCCCCTCCTCCCCCTTTTTGAAGGGTGTCTAGCCTTTTTTGAAGAGTCTTAATATCCTGTTCCATTCGATTAGTTTGGATTAAAAGGCCAGAAACATTCCTATCCAAGCTGTCCAACTGGGCCTGAGGGGCACAACTGATTAATGAAAAAAGAGATATTGTTCCGATGGCCCAAAAGAGGCAAGTTTTTTTTCTGAAAGCCATGTCTTCTCCCCTTATTTAAAAGTATTTGGTCCCCAAAAGGGGAAATAGTCCCGCTTTCCGTATTTGAGAAGCAATCTTTGATTTTGGCCATTGGCCAACATTACAAAAAGGTGCTTTTTGCCATCCATTCTATTTGAGCTAAAAAGTATTTGTCTTCCGTCGGGTGACCAGGAAGGGTTTTCATTGGTGCCTTCAAAGGTAAGCTGTATCGGGTCCGTTCCTTCTGGTGAGATGGTAAATATTTGAAACCGCCCTCCCACCCTGCTAACATATACAATCCTATCTCCTAAAGGTGACCATTTTGGATCAGTATTATAATTCCCAGAAAAGGTAAGTCTTTTTATTCTTCCTGTTGAGATGTCAAGTAAAAAGAGTTGAGGTGTGCCTGATCTGTCAGATACAAAGACAAGCCTTTTGCCATCAGGAGAAAATGATGGTGAACAATTAATCCCTGGGCCATGAGTGAGTCTTTTTAGAATTCTTCCTTTTAAATCAATTAGATAAAGGTCTGGATTTGAAGATTTACTTAGTGTTACTGCCAGCATTTTTCCAGACGGATGCCATGAAGGAGACATGTTTATTCCCCTAAGACAAGAAAGTCTAGAAATAGAATTTGTCCTAAGGTTCTTTATATAAAGACAAGGCCTCCCTGTTTTAAAGGAGTTAAAAACTATAAAGTTTCCATCTGGAGAAAACCTCGGCGACATGACAATTGTTTTAAGCCTGGTTTCCTGTCTAATGTTCATGCCATCAAAATCGGCAGAATATATCTCCTTTCCCCTGGCAGTTTCACTTATAAAAACTATACGCGAGAGGGTGACGCCAGGCCGCCCTGTAATTGCCTTAACTATTTCATTACTAAATCTATGTGCAATCCTTCTTATGTCACCAACTTCACCAAGATATTTTCTTCCAACAAGCATGGAATTATCAGAAAGATCAACCAATTTAAGGGTAACTGAAATCTTTCTTCCGGTCCTATCAAGTTTCCCTTTTACAAGGTAGTCAAGCTTTTCTCCTTGAGGTATCTGTAGGGATGAATAAACAGAAAAAAAGCCCTGAAATAACAAGTCAGACTTAAGGCACTTTGTAAGTTTTTCTGCAACTATTCGATTTTCATAAGTGTTGATCTTAAGTTTTGGAGGAACGATTGCAATAGGTATTTTTTGAATAAAGGGAGATGATATATCAATGTATATCTTTGAAAATGACGTAACTGGAACGAAAAACAGCATTAAAATAGTCAACCAGAAACACTTTTTTACCACAACATACCTCGGCATCTTGGAGATTGGTCTATAGAATACCCACTTACTCCATTTAATACAAATGAGAATATAAAAAAAGAACTTATGTCAGAAAATAAAAACCCCGGACATTTTTGCCCGGGGTAATAAAGAAACTATTACTTTTTACAAAAAGATCCTATGAATTACCACCAACTTACGGTTTGATCTGCTTCAAAGATTAGTTGAACCAATACATCATAATTTGGGTCATTTTCATAAAGTTTAAACTCGGTGGCATCCCTGTCGCGGCTTAATATCTCAACCAATTTTTTGGTATCATCATTGGGTTCATTTCTATAAACGTGCAATATTTTCATTTTCTTTTCATCACTCATGGCTTCCTCCCCCTATTAATCTTCTGAACATGCAGGTGGTGGGGTCTTGCTCTGTTTGGGCAGACCATATGGAATAATCAAATCTGCCTCTCTGAGCTTTTCGCCAAGCTCCTCCAGGCTGATCTTGGTGAGCTCTACGCCTTCCACATCTTCACCATCCAGGGTGAAAACATCCCCTTCCATATCTCTAATCCAATCTATATTTTCCTTAACATAGTCAGAAAAACGGGGATATTCGTTATACATAAATACAGGGTATGCATAATGGTTTTCTACAGCAAGCCCCAAAGCAGAGCGGACTGCATCTCCTGCATACATCCTATTTTGCATTAGAAAATAACATTTTTTGGATTCCATAATCTCACTCCTCCTAAATTACAGGACCAAATATTTTCCACATTCATCAATAATGGCACCATGATAGGCCTGAGTCCTCATTTGGCGAGGAGTAAGCCCCTTTGGTACGTCCTTTTCCACATCATAACCTTCACAGGTGTAGCTATCTGCACAGATGGCTAGGTCTTCGACTTCACACATATTGGCCAACTTAACAAAGTCTGGGTGTTTGGTAAGGTGAACAGACTTAAATGTAAAAAAGACCATCACCTTTTTCCCAGCTCTTTTGGCAGCGGCTGCAACTCCCAATACATGTCTCATGTACTGAGGAGAGGTTACAAAAATTCCCAGTTTGTTCGGATCGGTAGCCATTGGTTATAAACCTCCCTTTCTTCTAATGAGAAGAATACTTTTTGTTATTTTTTCTTTACGTAAAAGCGAATAAAACCGTCATCTTCCCTTTCGCCAAGGTACTCATGGCCGGCCCTTGCACACCAGCCTGGAATGTCGTTTCTGGAACCCGGATCGGTTCCAAGGATTTCAAGGATTTCACCTGAGTTGATTTTTTCAATCTCCTTCTTGGTTCTTAAAAGTGGCATTGGGCAGCTCAAACCCTTTGCATCTAAAGTCCTTGCTACTTCTAACCCTTCTGGGGCAACCTTGATGTCGCTCATGATTCCTCCTTTTTTATTTTAATTTTGTTCAGTTTTTTAACTGAATATTACATTTCCACTATTAATTTGTTGGAATCTTCATTCCAATCGACAATTATATACCACAGTGCCATGGCAAGTGCTACTATTGCCAAGGTCCAACCATA
>WFZZ01000080.1 GCA_015489315.1 Deltaproteobacteria bacterium
AGGGCTGAATGCCTTTTAAATACGCCTTCAATGATACGGTTTCCCGAAAAGCCAGGTATTTTGATGTGAAGTAGATCTAGCATCAAAAGGCCCACAAGGATCAGAAGGGGGCCAATTACAATATTCATGTATCTTTGAAGGAAATTGGCAACTGCCGGCACTGATAAAATTCGCCACGTGATTATGAAGGCAAGAACGGTGTAGGCAAGCATGCGCCCTAAGGTGTAAAAACACCCTGTAAATATGGTGTTTTTACTGTTAAGGCTTCCAGCGCCTCCAGAAAGAAAACTCAGGGCTGCAATATTTGATGCAAGGGGACAAGGGCTTATGGAGGTCAGTATCCCAAGCCACAATGAAGTAAAAAGGGAAAGGTGTTTCATTTACTTTTCCCCGTTTTTGCAATAACCTTTTTAAGAAAGCCTTCAACCTCCTCCTTCACATAGCTTTTAAAGGCGGCCTCATCCCTGACCAATATCCATATCTTTCCAAGATTTTTATATCTAAGGGTCTTTTCCCCGTCCTTTTCAACAAGAACAAGGGATTTGGTAAAAAGGCCGAAATCATCCACAAAGTGCCTGTTTTCCGGCTCATCCACATTGACTGACCTATATTCCAAAAGGCCTGAAGAAAGCTCCTTTGAAAAGTTTTCTGTAACGGCCTTCTTTGAAAGCCTTTCAAGCGTTAGACATGTAGGGCAGCGATAGTTTCCGTGAAAGTAGTAAACAATGACCTTTTTTGATGAAGGGGTCTGGACCTTTTCTGCATAACAAAGAAATGGCCCAAAGACACCTTCAATGATAAAGAGTGAAAAAATTAGTGTTGTGACAAGGAATGCCACCTGCTTTTTTACCATTTGATTACTCCTTTTATTTTCTCAAATTTGCCGCTTAAAACAGTGTGTAGATTTTGTAAGCAGTCATAATCACTATGAGTATTCCAAAAAGCTGCTTTAATCTCTCATTTGGCACGTAAAGGCTTGTAAGCCTTGCACCCAAAAATGCGCCGGCTGCCCCGACAAAGATTAAAGTTATTGTCAACTTTGGGTCCCAAACCGCTGTTGAAAGATGGGGTATAAGTGCTGAAAAGGAAGGAGGGGTAACCGCAAATGCATTTATTCCTGCTGCCTTTTTAGGCTCATAACCAAGAAGAATGAGGGTTGGCATTAGCAAAAATCCAGGGCCTATTCCCAGAAAGCCTGCAAGGATGGAAATGGGAATGGCAAAAACAAGGGCCATATTGAGCTTATTACCCCTTTCCTCCTTCCCGGCCTTAACAGGTCGAAAAAGGCTATAGGCAAGATAAAGAACCACCACGAAATAGACATAAAGGACATAGGTCTGATTTATAAAATGGACAAGATAGGCGCCTATTGGGGCTGCAAGGGTGGTAACAATACTTAGAATCAGGGCATCCTTCCAGAAGATATTGCCGCTTTTAGCAAAGCCAAAGGTGGCAAAAAGGGCTGTAAGTCCATTAAGGATTAGGGTCAGGGGCTGGACCTGATTTACAAGATCGGGCAGAAAAAGAGAAAGAAAAGGCACTGCCGCAAATGCAACCCCTAGACCCAGCATCCCTGAAAGGATTGCCAATACTCCTAGACCAATGGTCATTATTATGAAGGTATTCATGACTATTTCCTCCTCCTGAAAGGCTTTTTATTAAATGGCCCCTTTTTCGTGCCCAAAGAACCTTTCTCTCATGGCAACAGCCACCCCCCTGCCCCTTAGCCCTTTAGCATCTCTTTTATCTCTTCAACGCTAAAAAGCTTGCCAGAGCCCTTGACCTTGCCGTCAACAACTATCCCGGGAGTTGACATGACCCCGTAGGCCATGATCTTTCCCATCTCAGTGACCTTTTCCACCTCTGCCTCAAGGCCAAGCTCTTTTACTGCCTCCTTTGCGTTGGCCTCTAGTGCCTGACACCTTGGACAACCTGGACCTAAAATTTCAATCTTCATCTCTCATACCTCCTTTATTTCTATCTGAAAAAGTTAAGGATATACTTTCCTGCCACGAAAAAAATGCAGCAAACAAGTATTGCCTTTATCATTCGTGCTGGCATGAATTTTTGTGCCCTTGCTCCAAAATACATGCCCACTGTTCCTCCAAGGCCAAAAAGGACGCCAAGGAGCCAGTCAGGGGCAACTGCCATTTTGGGATAAAAGGGCGCTATGGCCTGATAAAAGAAAACACCTGCAACAGAGGTGACAAAGGTGCCCATAAGTGCTGCACCCGCCACTGTATAGACTGGAAGCTCGCAAAAACTTACAAAAAAAGGGGCTATTATAGCTCCTCCTCCAATCCCATAAACGCCACCTATAACGCCGACAACTGCACTGAGCGAAAAGACAAAAAGGGTATTTACCAAAAATGTCTTTCCGTAAAAGTCGTAGGATACCCTTTTTATGGAAAACTCCCGAACAAATATAGAAGGAAGAGCCTTTTCCCCAGTGCTTTTTCTCTTTTTAAACTCCCTCATCAATGCCTGAAATTCTTCTTCTGCACTGATCTGTTTATCTTTTTGGGATTTTTTAAAAAGGTCCTGAACCATTCTGATGGCAATATAGAGAAGGACAAGACCCACAAAGAATTTAAAGTTCTTTGGATCGGGAAGGTATCTCACCCTGATGATGGCTCCAATAAGAACTCCTGGTAATGTGCCAGCAACAACAATCCAGGTAAGGGGCCAGACCATTCGCCCTTCCTTTACGTACCGATAAACCCCGCTTGGTATGGCCACGATGTTGAAAAGCTGGTTGGTAGCGCTTGCAGACGGGCTGGTAAACCCAAGGACGCTCATTTGAAAAGGAAGGAGCAAAAATGCCCCTGATACACCACCCATTGATGTAAAAAAGGATATAGCGCATGCAACAAGGGGTGGATATATGGGGTTTATCTCTATATTGGCTACTGTGAAATACACCCTTTATTCTCCTTTTAAGGTCTTTTCCACCACCTGGCGGACATCTGCCAGGCATCAGCGCCCCTTTGGATTGGTTTCCTTACAACGGCAAATGCCGGCCTTTTTGTTGGCCATTATTTTTTCAAGAATAGTCGATCGGCCGCCGTGGGTAAGGACATCCCTTTTTATGTCTTCCCTTGTATATCCAAAGCAGTAACAGACAAGTTCACTCATGATTCACCTCTTTTTGAGCCTAGATAATGAAATTAAATATGTATCCTACAAAGATTATGGTCACTGTAACTATCCCCACAAAGGTCATAATAAGTTGTTTTTTAAGGACCTGGCTCAAAATCACCATTTCCGGGAAGGAAAGGGCTGTCACTGCCATCATGAAGGCAAGGGTGGTCCCTAAGGGAAGCCCCTTGGACATGAGGGCCTCAACAATTGGGATCACACCGGCCGCATTGCTGTAAAGAGGAACACCTAGAATTACAGCTACTGGAACGGCCAGAGGGTTTGATGGCCCTGCATACTTTAAGAGAAAATCCTCTGGGACATAGCCATGAACCAGGGCTCCCACTGCAATGCCACCCAGGACATAAAGCCATATCTTTTTTAGGATTTCCCTCACATAGCCCTTTGCATACTGAATTCTTTCCTTCCACGTCATGGTCGGAATTTCTGCCTGGCCCATTCGTATCTCCCAGACGTAATCTGCCACATATCGCTCCATGTTGAGCTTTCCAATGATTATTCCTGCAAAAATTGCCACGATGAGCCCGGTAAAGAGATAAATTGCAGCTATCTTCCAGCCAAAGAGTCCAAAAAGAAGCACAAGGGCAACTTCATTTACCATTGGCGAGGAAATTAGAAAGCTAAAGGTGACCCCAAGGGGGATTCCTGCCTCTACAAACCCGATAAAAAGTGGACAGGCAGAACAGGAACAAAAGGGGGTTACAACGCCAAGGGCAGCAGCCAGAACGTGCGCTACAAAAAGGTTTTTTCCTGCAAGAAAGCTCCTTGTGCGTTCTGGAGGAAAGAAACTTCTTATTATGGCAACCACAAATATGATGGTTACAAGGAGAAAGAATATCTTGGTGGTGTCTTCAATAAAAAAGTGGACTGCTTCTGTAAGATGATGGCCTTTTTCAAGGCCAAACCACTGATAGGTGATAATGTCTGCAAGTATTGTGAATATCTTTAGCATGTCTTTAGTATCCTTATTTCAAGTCTAGTTCCCTTTTAAGCAAAGGGATAAGCTCTTCTACCATCCTGTCTCTTACATCTTTAAATGCTCTTAGGACCTCTTCCTCTGTTCCATTGGCCTTTGAAGGGTCTGGAAAACCAAAGTGCACCCTTTTGCCTTGACCTTCCCAAAAGGGGCATGATTCCTTTGCACCTCCACAAAGGGTTACAACAAGGTCAAAAGGCTTGTCTTTAAATTCATCCACATGTTTTGAGCGGGCAGAACCTATATCAATCCCCATCTCCTTTAGGACCTTGATGGCCAGGGGATTTACCCTGGAAGGTTTTGTCCCTGCCGAAAAGGCCTGGACCTTACTCCCAAGTATTTTATTTGTAATTGCCTCTGCCATCTGGCTTCTGCATGAATTTTCTGTGCACAAAAATAGGATCCTTTTCATGCAAATGCCTCTTTCTTAACCCTTTTAAGGGTGCACGTAATGTTTTCCCTTTCTATACCTTCCAGCCTTTCAAGAAGCCTTTTTGCCTCTTTGTCTTCCAGAGCCCTTTCAAGAACAATTTTTACTAGATTCTCGCAGCATTCCCTCCGTGGATGTAGTCTGTAAATTGCCCAGGTCTTTTCCTTTTTCCATGTGACAAACCCTTCAATCTCTAGCTGTTTAAGGTGCCTTGAGATTGTTGGCTGAGAAAGCCCAAGGGCTGCCGCAAGCTCGCACACACAACACGGCCTTTTTGAAAGAAGCAAAAGAAGCTTGATCCTTGTAGGGTCTGATATGGCCTTAAGGCGCCTGCTAAGTTTTTTGATTACGTCCCCTTCCATCATATTTTATCTATATAGCCATATAGCTATATTTTGTCAAAAAGATTTTTAAATATAAAAAGCCCTTCCAAACTGCCCCCCTGTTGCCCGACACACTCTTTAGTAGTTTTTAGAATTCTACGGTACGCCACTACTTCTCATAGCAATTTTAACATTTTTCGATTTTTTTCACAAATAATACATATAAATGTTAAATATTTCTCAATATGACTAATTTTTAAGCTTTAACTATTATTTTTCTTGATTTTTATTAAAAAATATGCAGAATTAACAATAACAATAAATCAAAAGGAGGCCTTATGTTAGGAACCACGACACATTTAATGGGTGAACTCGAGTCTATAATGTTAGCAGTAGATGCATCCGAGCAAAGCAAAGGGGCCGTTCAGGAAGCAGTAGTTACAGCATTGGAATGTGAGGCCAAACTATACATTTTATATGTACGTGAATACTATCCTGAAATTCCGGAATCATTAATCAAGGCCCTTGAAGGGATTCCTAACGAAGTCAAAGAATTTTTAGAAAATGTAAAGAATATGGTTACTAAGGAAGGTGGAGAAGCTGAAATTATTCTTCGTGATCATCCTGAAGTATGGAAAGCCATCATTGAAGAAGCAGAAAAATTAAAAATAGAGCTAATCATAATGGGAAAACGCGGACATACCGGACTTAAAAAGCTTTTCATGGGCAGCGTAACAGAAAAGGTGGTAGGCTACGCACCATGTAAAGTAATGGTTGTCCCAAAGAATGCGGTTATCCATGGTGAAACCATTTTAGTAGCAACAGATGGTTCATATTATGCCAAAAAGGCTGAAAAAGAAGCCCTAAGTATGGGTAAAAGATGTAGCACTTTAAAAAGGATCATAGCCTTAAGTGTAACTAAAAAAGAGGAAAACCTTCCAAAATCAAGTAAGATTTTAGAAGCCTTTAAGGAAGAGGCGCAAAAAGAAAAACTGCCTCCACGTGTTAAAATTGAGACCCTCGAGGTTGTTGGGGACCCAGCAAATATGATCGTAAAAGTAGCTAAGGACAGCAGGGCCGATCTTATCATTATGGGTGAATATGGAAAGACTGGTATAGAAAAATTCATCATGGGGAGCACTACGGAAAAAGTGATAGGTCTTTCTCAAAAAGCAGCCGTGCTGGTTGTAAAATAACAAAAAATTGATGTCTTCTACTCGTGCGGCATCTCAAAAGTATTACAATCTTTCTTGCCGCACTTGTTTTTTATAGTCACATTTATCAGAGAATAATCAGTTGAAATACCAGTTAGAATATCTTCGATCCGACATTTTTGCTGGGGTTACGGTAGCGTTAATTCTTATTCCTCAGTCAATGGCTTACGCGCAATTGGCTGGCTTACCACCATTTTACGGATTATATGCATCGTGTTTTCCTCCATTAATAGCTGCAATTTTTGGTTCTAGTCGCCAATTATCCACAGGGCCGGTTGCTATTGTCTCATTAATGACGGCTGCGGCTCTTGAACCCTTAGCTGTTTCTGGCACCAATGAATACATCTTTTTAGCCATCTTTTTGGCCCTGGTGGTTGGAGTTATTCAGGTCTTTTTAGGGCTTTGCAGACTGGGATTTATTGTCAATTTTCTTTCTTATCCTGTAATCATTGGCTTTACTAATGCTGCGGCATTAATCATTGCAACAAGTCAGTTAGGAAAGTTACTGGGCATTCATCCAGAAAAGGGCATACACCATTATGAAACTGTATTGAATATATTTAAGACGGCATCTGAATATGTATATTGGCCTACGATTCTTATGGGAGTTGGTGGTTTAACATTACTCGTGTTATTAAAAAAGACAAAGCCAGAGTGGCCAAATGTTTTAATAGTAGTGATATTAGCGAGTATTATTGCAAAATACGGCAATTATGAAGATAATCGAATTACTTCAGTAAACGAAATTCATCATGAAAAACTTAGAGAATTAATCGTTTCTTATAATGAACAGATTGAAAAATTAACTAACATAACAAGGATTACTTCAACAGTTACAAAAAGATTCCTTGCAACTAAAAAGAGATATAAAGTCCCATGTTTGCGGTGTCATTCTTCCAAATTATTAAAGGGTAATCTATCTTTCAATAAAAAAAACATAAAAGAAGAAAGCCCTAGTAAATTAATAGAACTGCATTATATGGCAGGCATCTTTAACGAATATATTCAAGAAGAGCGGTTACAATTCAATATTATAAAAAGCAAGTTACATAATATACTTCTCAGACATGTAAGATGCCAAAATAAAACTTTATTTTTTCCAGTAAAATCAGCACCAGAAAACTGTTCCCCATTGGATAATAATATATGGCGCATTGAGATGAGCAACAATCCCATTAATCTTCAGCACATTAAGTTAATAGGCAGAGGAGAAGTTGTTGGTACTGTGCCCAAAGGGCTGCCAAAATTTTCAGTCCCCTACATAGACATGGAAATGGCAAAGAGATTATTTTCAGCGGCCCTGATAATTTCTTTTTTGGGGTATATGGAAGCAATTTCGATAGCAAAGGCTCTTGCAGCGAGAACAGGCCAAAAACTAGACAGCAATAAAGAACTAATTGGCCAAGGGTTGGCTAACATCTTTGGTTCCTTTTTTCAGAGTTATCCGGTATCTGGTTCCTTTTCAAGGACGGCCGTCAATTATCAAGCAGGAGGTGTCTCAGCTTTATCAAGCGTCTTTACAAGTGTTTGTGTCATTTTAACACTCCTTTTTTTCACTCCACTTCTTTATCATCTACCCCAAACGGTATTAGCAGCAATTGTAATTAATGCTGTCTTGGGCCTGATTCATTTTCGGGAAATAAAGGAAATGTTAAGGGTCTTTTTCCCGGATGGGATTATATGCTTGATTACCTTTATTGTTACTTTATATACAGCTCCACATTTGGATAAAGGGATAATTTTAGGGGTTTGTTTAAGTTTTGCCTTGTTTTTATACAATAAGATGAGGCCATCGTTGGCTGAGCTTTCGTTAGCCCAAGATAACACCTATCGTGATGCCAAAAAAAATGGCTTGGCTTTATGTC
>WFZZ01000081.1 GCA_015489315.1 Deltaproteobacteria bacterium
CAGGAATGTTTTAGGAGAGTTTAATTTTATGAAAGGCATTGCCCTAACCATTGCAGGCTCTGATCCAAGTGGCGGTGCAGGAATCCAGCAGGATATAAAGGTATTTTCCAGGCTGGGCGTATTTTCATGTGCTGTGATAACGGCCATAACTGTTCAAAATACTACAGGGGTAAAAAATGTGGTTCCACTAAAAGGTGAACTTGTTGGCGAAGAGCTTTCCTTTTTGCTTGAAGATATAATCCCTCATGCAATAAAAATAGGTATGCTTTCCACTAGGGAAATAGTGGAAAAGGTCTCTTTAAATCTTAAAAGGATTCCTGATTGCCCTGTTGTGGCAGATCCAGTCATGCTCTCTAAAAACAAAAGGGTCCTTCTGGAAAAAGAGGCGATATCAGAATATGTTAAAAAACTTTTTCCTTTAATCCATGTTCTAACTCCTAACATTCATGAAGCATCAATGCTTTCGAAAAAATCTATAAAAAATATCGAAGATATGATAGAGGCAGGGAAAATCATTTTGGATATGCTGCAAAAAGAAAGAATCTTTTCCCTTTCACCTTTAGTTTTAATAAAGGGAGGGCATCTGGAGAACAATGAGGAAATGGTGGATGTTGCAGTTACTCAGGATGAAATCTTTTTCTTCAGGGCCAAAAGGATAAAAAATATCCACACCCATGGGACCGGATGCACACTGTCATCTGCCATCTGTGCCTTTTTGGCACAAGGGGATGATATTAAGAGCTCATTAAAAAAGGCCAAGCAGTTTGTCACAAATGCCATAAAAAGTGGTTTCCCTCTTGGAAAAGGTATCGGGCCGGTAAATCCTCTAGAATCCTAGTTTAAATGAACATTTGCAAAAATTAGAGTTTAATGGATAAAAATTGAGAAATTTTTTGTGGTATCCTTACTTTTTTGCTAAATGCCCTTTACTGAATTGCCATTCAGTATTAAATGGTATATTATTCAAAAGATAGTTTATTGTGCCTTTTAAAGAAATATAGCTATTTCCTTTCTTTGGAAATATAAGCAATTTTACCCAAAATCTAAGGAGGTTATGAAAATGGCAGTTTATGTTCTAGGTCACAAAAGCCCGGATACAGATTCTGTAACTGCAGCAATTGCATTTGCAGAGCTTCAAAAAATGTTAGGTGTTGATGCAGTTCCATGCAGGCAGGGTGAGCTAAATCCTGAAACAAAGGTTGTCCTTGAAAAATTTGGTTTTGATGAGCCTGAGCTCAGGACCGATGTAACAGGTGAAAAATATATGCTCGTTGACCACAGCGATATTAAACAGGCCCCTGATAATTGGGATAAGGGTGAGCTCATGGCCGTAGTTGATCATCACAAGATTGGTGATATCACAACCCCCAATCCCATCTTTTTCTGCGCCATGCCTGTTGGCTGCACAGGTACAGTTCTCTATACCCTTTATAAGGATGTATTTAAGAAGGACATACCTCCAAAGGTTGCAGGGCTCATGATGTCCGCTATCTTGAGTGACACTGTCCTTTTTAAATCCGCCACCTGTACACCTCAGGATAAGGAAGCTGCTGAGGCACTTGCCAAGATAGCGGGCGTTGATGACATTATGGCCTGGGGTATGGAAATGGCAAAGGCCAAGAGTGCTGTAGAAGGCGTGGCTCCAAGAGATCTTGTATTTCGTGATTACAAAGATTTCGATATGAGCGGAAAGGCCATTGGAATTGGCCAGTTAGAACTTGTCTCTCTTGATCTCATTGATAAAATTAGGGATGACCTTTACGCAGAGCTTGAAAAGATTAAGCAAGAAAAGAATGCCCATTCCATCTTTTTGATGCTTACAGACATTATGAAGGAAGGAACTGACCTTATGGCCGTTACAGATGATCCATCTATAATTGAAAAGGCCTTTGGCGTTAAGCTTGAAGGAAAGACCGTTTGGCTTCCAGGCGTTATGAGCCGTAAGAAACAGATGGTTCCAAATCTGGAAAAGGCATGTGCATCATAGATTTTGATGGTCATAGTTGATGGCAGGGCCGACTTTAAGTCGGCCTTTTTTGTCTGGAAACCGGGTGCTCAATAGTTTAATATCTTGTAAAATCTATTTTTAAGGAGGTGATACGATGACCCCTGAAGTAGAAGAGCTTTTTACTGATGGCCAGTTCAAATTTATGGATGAAGAATATGAAGAGGCAATAGTTTCTTTTACCAAGGTGATCGAGCTTGATCCAAATTTTTCAAAGGCCTATCAGGCTAGGGCTATTGCATATCTCAGGAGTGGGGATAATGAAAAGGCCCTTAAGGACATAGAGAAGGCCATCGAGATTGAACCAGAAAATCATAGATTTCACTATCATAAAGGGGCTATTCACCTCAAAAATAATGAACTTGATGAGGCTGTAGAGGCCCTTTCAAGGGCAATCGATCTGTCACCTGAATATGCTCCAGCCTATTTTCTAAGAAGCGAAGTATTTGATAAACTTGGCGAAGAAGAGGCAGCAGCAGCAGATTTCAATAAGGCCGATATGCTTAGAAGAGAACAGACTACAGCTACAAAGATAGTTGACTTTTGGCGTTAGAGCTCAGAAAGTTTTCTTGGAAACTGTTAAACAGGGGCTGATGCCCCTTTTTTTTCTTTTTAAAATGGTGCATTAAAGTGATAGGAGAGGGAAAAATAGACTGAAATGGGGTCTCCTTTTTTAGGGCTATATTTGCCTGGCACACAATATTTTCTATCAAAGAGATTTTTAATCATTATTCGTCCATCAAGTCCTTTAAAAAACATATCCCGGTATGTAGCTGTCATATCAAAAAGCCAGGTGTTGGTGCTTTCAAATCTGTTTTTGCCTTTGTTGTAATAGCCTTCCATGGAGCTTGCATAGTTCAGTCTGGCAGTGAGTTTTAGCTTTGAACTAATATCCATATCAATACCAAGGTTAAATAGATTTTTAGGGCCTGTTTCAAAGGGGACCTCCCACCTGGAGTAAAAAGGTTTAAAGGAGCCGTCAGGCTCAATGATAATATAGTCAAGGACTTTGTATCTTTCATTATCTCCATAGTTATTGAAAAAGGTTCCGTTGAACCATAATTTCAGCCAATAGGTTAGGCTATATTTTAAATCAGTTTCTATTCCATAAATGTCCTGTGAACCAGGAAATGATAGCCCTCCAGTTGGGTCCTCAGTGACATGGTGTTTTATTTTATTCCAAAAGGGCGTTACTTTTATATTAAGATAATCAAAAGGTTTCCAGGAAATAGAAAGGCTTAGATTCTGTATCTTTTCAGGTTCTAAATCGGTTCTATTTACTAGTTGCGTATTATATGGGGTTCTATAGGCAGTGCCAAAAAGCAGTTTGCAGTTCCAGTCATTATTTGGATCCCATCTCAGGCCCAAATTATAGGATATGGTGTTGTCATATTGACTGTGATCATCATATCTAAGGCCTGCCCATGCCTCGAATCGTTTCCAGTGCTTTCTTATCTGGCCATAAATGGAAAAAAGATTGGTATCATAGTCTTCTTGGTGGATGATCGGCGTAAAGATTGGGTTTCCTGGCTGCACATAGTCAGGAAGATAGCTTTTTGATATTACAGCACCTGTTATCTTATTGTATCTATAAGATGTACCAAGGGTAAAAAGGGCAGTCTTATCCCAAAATTGCCTGTCCATGAAAAGCTCACCGTAATATACATGGCTGTTTGACTGCCATGATACATCTACAAGCTGTTCTTCATAGGGTATCTTGCTATAGTAAGAACTCAGTCTGAAGTTATATTTACCAATGGATTTATTGGCCTCAAGTTTTACAAATCTAAAGGGCATTTTTTTCTTGGCAGGCCACAGCTTTTCCGAATCGAATTCGCCCACCACATATCTGTTGGTGACCGTTGACCACCTACCTGATATCTTTAGCCAGTCTTTCCATGAAAGATTAAAGATGGTTTCCAGATATTTTGAGTCATCCAAGGTGTCATGTCCAATGACATACTGCAAAGGGCATGCTTCTCCCTCTTTACATTTTAATATGTTAAAGGCATCGTTAAATGAGTGTCTAGTTGTTGCACTAACAGCAATCATGCCCTCCCATAGGCCAAAATTCTTGCCAAGGCTTACAGTGAAATGGCCTTCATGATTAGGGGTTCCAGCTCTTAGTTTTACATCAATGCCATCTATATCCCTTCCTCTAAGAGGAACTATGTTTACAAGGCCAGCAAATGCGTCTGGTCCCCAAAGGACAGAAGAAGGCCCTTTGATGATTTCTATTCTTTTAACAAGGTCAAGGCTCAATTCTTCATCCAATGGGAAGACAGATTTGGTGCTGTCAGAGGTCATTGGAACAGAATTGTAAAGGAAAAGAAAACCGTCTGGTATTCCACGAATGAACGGTTGGCGGCCCCATTCCCTGTTGGCCATATAAAAGCCAGAAACCATGGAAAGGGCCTCACCCAGAGTTCTTAATCCATAATTCTTTATTTTTTCTGAATTCATTATTTCCACAACTGCAGGGGCCTCTTCAGGGGTTTCTGGGTGCTTAGATGCTGAGGTTATGACCGAAAGGTCTTCGCCCACAAAAAGTAGCCTTGTAGGGATTGTTGCAAAACAGATGGAGGACGTAAAAAGGATAATGAAAAGAAAAAGAATTGCTGCTATTTGGAAAATGTTATCTTTTCTCCCGAATAAGTTCAATTTTGTTCCTCCAACTGTTTTACCCTTGTCCTAAATTTCGAACGAGTAAGACCAAGGAGCCTTGCAGCTGCACTCTGGTTATTGCCAGTAAGCTCAAGTGCCTGCCTAATTAGGTCCTTTTCAAGTTCTATAAGGTTTATTCCAGTCTCGGGAAGTTTAAATTCATGAACCGAGGAAGGTGGCCCTTCCTTTGTTCTTAAAAATGACAAGTGTTCTGAAGTTATAGGTGGAACCCCAGCAAGAATTACTGCCCTTTCCAGGGTGTTTGAAAGTTCTCTTATATTTCCTGGCCAACTGTGTGACTGAAGTATCCTTTTGGCACCCTGGGTGAGAAGCTGATCAAAGGAATCGGAATCAATGAATTTCCTGATAAAATATTCTGCAAGGGGAATAATGGCCTCTTTTCTCTCACGAAGAGGCGGAATGTGGATGGGAAATACATTTATCCTAAAAAAAAGGTCCTGTCTGAACTCACCCTTTTCCACCAACTTTTCAAGGTCCTGATTGGTTGCACAAATAACCCTTACATCAACCTTTATGGTCTCGTTGCCGCCCACCCTTTGAATTTGTTTTTCTTGAAGGGCCCTTAAGAGCTTTGCCTGGGCCTCTAAGGGAAGATCTCCAATTTCATCAAGAAAGAGTGTCCCGCCAGAGGCATACTCAAAGACCCCCTGTTTCGAACGATCTGCCCCTGTAAAGGCCCCTTTTTCATGCCCAAAAAGGGTGCTTTCAACTAGTGTATCTGTAATAGCAGCACAGTTTACTGCAACAAATCTTGCCTGTTTTCTTGGACTGTTTTCATGGATAAAACGTGCTAAGACCTCCTTTCCTGTTCCAGATTCTCCAGTTATAAGGACTGTAGTATCCCTCTTTTGAGCAACCTTTAAAGCCATGTCCATGACCCGTTGCATGGCCTTTGAGACACATACCATTTCTCCTCTTTTTGAAAGCCTTTTGAGCTTGTTTTTAAGGTCAATATTTTCCTTAAGAAGCCTTGATACCCCTAGGGCCTTTTCAATGGAGAGCAAAATCTTTTCTTCCTCAAAGGGCTTTGCAATATAATCCACTGCCCCTTTCTTCATGGCCTCTACAGCCGATTCAATGGTGGCATAGGCTGTAATAACAATGACAGGTATGGGAATCTCCATTGACTTGACCCTTTTTAATAGCTCAAATCCGTCAATTTCTGGCATCTTTAGATCGCTTATGATTATGTCAAAGGGCTCCTTTTCTATTAGTTCAAGGGCAGCTTTTCCATCTTGTGCCTCTTTTACACTGTGCCCCTTTAATTTGAGCATGATGGAAAGGATATGTCTTATCTTCTCCTCGTCATCCACTATGAGTATATTTGCCATGGCTTCCTAACTTTTAAAAAATATCTTTATTATTGTTCCTTTTGGTTTGTTGTCCAAAACTTCAATGTATCCCATGTGGGCATCAATTATCTTTTTGGCAAGGGTGAGTCCAAGCCCTGTTCCCTTGGATTTTTTTGTAAAAAAAGGTTCAAATATTCTTTTTTTATCTTTATCCTTTATCCCAGGCCCTTCATCTTTAATGGTAATGATGATTTCTTCATCTTTGTGCTTAAGTTCGATTTGAATCTGTTGTCCTTTTTTGGATACCTCACAACTGTTTTTGATAATATTTAAAAGGGCACGCCAAAGGGCGGCTTTATCCGCATCTAGAAGGGCCTTGTCCACATTTGAATCAAATATGATATATATTCCCCTTGGTTGCCATTCAACTTTAAGGCGCTCCACAATATCACTAAGAAGGCCTTTTAAGTCAACAGGTGTGAATTTCAGATTCTGTGGTCTGGAAAAGTCCAAAAAATCTGTTATTAAGCTATTTAATCTTTCTATTTCATCTTCCACATAGGATATCATTGTTTTTCTAGTGTCTTGGTCTATTTCATTTTTTTTCAGGATATCAAGGGCCCCTTTTATGATACCTAAAGGATTTTTGACCTCATGGGCTACTGTTATGGCAAAGCGCCCTACTTCAGAGAGGGATTTTTCCTGAATGAGCTTCTGGTAGGTCTCTTCTAAGTTTTTTCTGCTTTCTTTAAGGGCCTTGGTCATGGTGTTAAAGGACCTTGCAAGTTTTCTTGTCTCAGGAAGTTGACCTTCATGGAGCTTTACATCCAGATTCCCCTGGGCTACTTCATGAGCTGCCTCAAGGAGGCTTGCCAGTGGAGAGGTTAGCTTTTTGGTAAAAAAGAGGAAGAATATGACCCCAACTCCTGCTATAAATAATGTAAGAAGTGCATAGCTAAACTGTAGTTTATTTGTTAATTCATTGATGCTTGTAGTTACATAAAATATTTCAACTCGGCCTAGTTCCTTATTTTTAAACTGTCCCGTGCCATATGCTTCGTTTTCTGAAGTGGTTGTAAGAAATACCTTGGATGAGGCAATCCTGGCTCCTTTGATGTCAGCATTCTGGGCTTTTGAAGAGGCCAAAATTTTCCCTTTAATATCAAATATTTTTACCTGAACCACATCTTTTTCTGACAGCAAGTTTTTAGACAGACTCATTAACATGTTTGTATCGTTTAGGAGTATTCCAAGCTCACTGTTTGCTGCCAGATATTTTGCAAGAAACTCCATCCTGTCCTTAAAACGCTTAAAAAGAAAATTTTTTGCAATTTCATTTCCTGCAATTCCAAGGGCAAAGGTGGTAATGAATAAAAGACCACTAATTCCAAGAACAAGTCTTTGTTGGAATGTCAGATTATAAAAAGGTCTTTTATTCATTCTTTTCTCCAATTTTTGAATTCCATTTTTCAGGATTTGAGCCTCGTAATATCTTTAAGGCCTGTTTATTCCATTTTATTTCCACAGGGGGCATCAGGACATCACAGGGTTTCCCAGAAATAACTTGGTTTAATAAATGAGTAGCCTTTTCACCCACCTTTTGATAATCAATGATGAAAGACAAAAGGGCACCGGTGTCATAAAAAAAGCGGTTATAGCCAACTACACCAACACCCTTTAGGAGTGCTTTTTTTGTCAGATGGGTGATAATTTTTTCAGAAATAACCACTGAGTCGGGAATGAACAGCAACAGATCGAGTTTTGAAAAAACTGGTTTTAGTTTTCCAAGAATTTCTGAAGGGGATTCTACTTCAAGGGGTATGATAGTAAGACCAAGCCCTTTTGCAGATTTTTGCGCCTCTTGGATAAGCCATTGATTTTCTTTTCTGTTATAAAGTATTCCAATTGTCCTATTGGGGCCAAGGTATTCTTCAATTATCTCTAATTGAAACCTTATTGGCACTCGCAAATCGATTCCACATGGATTTTCATCATGGATGAGCTTCTTTATGTCCAGAGTCATAATGGCAATTTTATATGGAATATTTTTCCCGTATTCATAAACTAGCTTAGTGGCCTGGGGACCAATTGCTATGGTGGCATCAAATCTTTCGGATAATAAATAATGCTTTACAAGTTCTTTATTCTGGGAATAATTCAATAATAAGTAATCACCTTTGAGTGTCTTTTGGATTGAACTGGATGCTTCCAGAAATGGACGGATATTTGAAGAAAGTATTATTGCAACCTTAAATGAATTTAAAGCAATCCCTGAGCTTATGGGAATAAATAAAAAAGACCAGATTATTATTGCAAAAAACCCAAATTTTTTACCGGGCATTCTTAAGGGCCCAGAGTATTTGTCTTAAAAATCCCCTGACCATCTTTACATCCCTGCTGCTAAGTTCCTTTCTGTTAAAAAAGATCCTTGCATTTGTCATCCAATATTCAGGAGTTTGCTTTTCAAAAAGTCCAATGGCCTTGGAAACCTCCAAAATGTGTTGAAACATCCCTTCCCGCTCTCTTATTGTAGCAAGTTTTGGATGAAAAATAAGATCTTTTTCATTGATTCTAGCCATAAATAGTTCGTAACAAATGATCATAACACTTTGGGCAAGGTTGATGGAAGAAAAGTTTGCAGTGGGTATGGTGACTATTTCATTGCACAAATTTATGGCGTTGTTATCTAGGCCCCACTTTTCTGATCCAAAAAGTATTCCAATTTTCAAGTCCTTTTGAAATGTGATAATTTTTTTTGCCAAAGTCCTAGGAGTATGGGTTGGGCGCCTTTTTCTTCCCGTCCTTGCCGTAGTTCCTACAAGGAAATGAAGGTCTGAAACAGCATCCCTAAGATTGGTGAACCTGGTTGATGCCTCAATAACGTCCAAGGCTTCATGTGTAGCCATTTTGAAGATTTTTTCTTCGTCCCATATCCTGGGATTCACAATTCTAAGATTGAAAAGCCCCATATTTTTTAAGGAGCGAGCACTTGCACCTATATTTTCAGGGTATCTAGGTTCATTTAGAATGATAGTGATATTTGGGAAATAGACCTTATTCTTAGATGTGGTCATTTTTTAGAGCAATATCTTAGAACAATATTTAAGTTAAAAACTTTTTTAAAAAATATATTTGAGATTTCTGAAAACAAAAAGGCCCTTTGCGAAAAAACAGCAAAGGGCCTTTTAGAGGTGGATATTTTACGGTCTATTTGGAAATTACCATTGTGCCATCAGTAGCGCTTGTAGATACATGGAAGTATTTTAGAAATGTCATGCCAAGAAGTGCAGTATCCTGGTTTTCAGACAGGAAAGCAGTTACATTTTTCATCCTAAGTTTCCCCTCAATTTCTATATCCACTGGGCAATAATAACCAGTAATTTCTCCGCCAACTCCCACAGCTTTTCCTTCTACACAATATTCAGAGGAAATTGTTCCATTAGCATCTTTAGGAATTTTATACATATCTGCATCATTAAGATTTAGGAGTACCATTGCTGCTCCTGTGTCAACAATGAAAGGTGTAGCAATACCATTGACCTTTCCTGCCACCCTGTAACAATTACAACTTGGATCTAGAGGTATGACAACATCTTCTGTAACAGCGCTAAATTTTTGAGGAACTGACCAGTCTAAGTCGCCAACACCCTTATATTGCCATTGCCCCTCAATTTTTCCACCAGTGTCAACATCAAAAGAATCTATACGATAGAGATACTCAAAGGGCCCCCAAATGGTGTTTTCAGTAAAATAGATGTCGTACTTCCCTGGCCGAATACAATTTTCAATAAGAACCCGCTGGCCTTGAATTGAAAAGTGCTTACAAACACCATCTGTTGGATTGGAATAATTTACCGCTAGAACAGTTTGTCCATTAGGGGTAATCCATGCCCCTGATAACTTACCTCTTTCTTCACTTAAAATAAGTGGATAAATGGTGCCATTGTCAATATAGGTAAAGGTTTCTCCATCATATTCTTCAGTAACAATCCAGCGTCCTGAAATTGGCCTTACATGAAGTACATAGTACAGTAGTTCTCGCCATGATTTATAGTTAGTGATGTCATTTGGATCTCCCACTACTGCCCTGATTATCCAGTCACCTTCCATTCCAATAAGTCTTATGCCACCGCCAAATGCTACTGGTATAAAGGCCTTGACATCAGGAATGTCATTACTTGAAAATCCAATGTTAGTATTGGTCTCTTTATAGGGAATAGTAAAGGTTAATAGGTCATCTTTATGGGAGCTAAATGGAATTGCGATTGGAGTATTTTGCACATCCTGGGCAAAATAGAGACTTTCAGCACCTGGTACAGGATTTCCCCAACTGCTGAAAAGGTCAAATTGTGGTTGGCCATTTATAATCCTATAGGCATAAATTTGACCTGGAGAAAGGGATGGATGTTCTGCCAAAATATATAGGGCACCTTCTATGTCACTGGAAACAGGTACATTTAAGGTTAGATTCATCCAGTCTGTTGTGGCAAGATTTTGTTGTTGTGCCTCATGAAGTGAGTTGACATAAACCCTTACCGGTATCCACCATGTTGACATCTGTTGGTCAACTGGAAGGTCGTCTGAAATAGACCAATCAGATAGTGTGGCAGTAACATGTTCTTTAATACTTTGGTCAATATGTGAGCGCATATAAGTTCCATTGTCACCAGGAATACTTGGGTCATGAATAGTAGTTGTTACCTGTATCCAACCCTCCTTTACTGTCGCTTCACCGGTATATACAGAATTACTATCTACAAGTTTGCTTACATCTACTGTCACTGTAAAACTTCCATTCCCGTCACCTGAGTCAATGGCAACTCCTGCAGTTTGTCCATTTATACTAATCCA
>WFZZ01000082.1 GCA_015489315.1 Deltaproteobacteria bacterium
ATCTTTACAGCAAGGGACCAGACCCATAAAAGGATTGTGGATATTCTAAAAAAGGGAGAATCTCTTCCATTTGATCCAAAGGGTCAGCTAATCTATTATGTTGGCCCCTCCCCTGCCCCTCCCGGAATGGTCATCGGTTCAGCAGGCCCCACTACGAGCTATAGAATGGATGCCTATACTCCAGCTCTCCTTTCAACTGGTATCTCAGCAGTCATGGGAAAAGGAAGGCGCTCTAAAGAAGTAAGGAATGCACTTAAGAAAAATAACGCAGTTTATCTTGCAACCATTGGAGGCGCCGGGGCCTATCTTTCAAAAACAATAAAAAAGGCCAAAATGCTTGCATTTAAGGACCTTGGGCCAGAGGCCCTTTTTGAACTAGAAGTCAAAGACCTTCCTGCAATTGTCATAAATGACACCAGGGGAAATGACTATTACGAAAAGGTAGGCCTCTAGTAGAGTAAAAATGGAGCCCTTTTTTCAATAAAAAGCCTTTCATCTCCTTGCAATATGGGTTCAAGCCCATCAATTTCCGTGCCCCTTTCAAGGGCCTTTCTTACATCTTTATTTCCGATGATCAAATCTTCCGGAAGGTTATGAAAATCATACTCATATGGTGGAGGAAGCCATGAAAAGTCTTCCTTCTGAATTCTATTTACGGCTGAAAGAAACGCGAGGGTAAACCTGTAGGGCCTGAATTTTCTCTTATCAGTCACATGAATCTCAAACCCATAACACTCTTTTCCCTGCCACTTATTAAAGGTTGGCTCAAAGATATGATCCCGTAAAACAATCCCTTGAAAATCACCAAGCTCCTTTTTTATTTCCTTTTGCCTTAAAAAGGGAGCCCCAAATTGCAAAAAAGGCCTTGTGGTCCCACGTCCTTCGGAAATATTTGTTCCTTCAAGGAGCACCTGCCCTGGATATACGATGGCGGTTTCAAAACTTGGCATATTTGGAGATGGAAGCACCCAGATAAGTCCTGTATCATCAAAATACATCTCCCTTTTCCAGCCTTCCATCCTGATGACAAAAAGCTCAAGGTCCAAAGAAAAGGCATCTCTAAAAAAAAGAGAAAGCTCTCCCATTGTCATTCCATGTCTCATTGGAATTTCAGCTATACCAACAAAGGAAAAAAGCCCTTTTTCAAGGATATTCCCTTCTACCTCAACACCGCCTAGGGGATTTGGCCTGTCAAGAATTGCGACTGAAACATCATTTTTTGCACAGGCCTTAAGACAAAGAAGCATTGTCCAAATGTAAGTATAGACCCTGGTTCCGCAATCCTGAAGGTCAATTAAAAGAAGATCAATAAGGCCAAGGGCATCATCCTTTGGAGCCCTTGTTTCACTATAAAGGCTGAATACCGGGACACCAAGCTCTTCATGGAAAAAGTGGCTTGATTCTTTCATGTTGTCCTGTTTTTGAGAAAAAAGGCCGTGCTGAGGGCTGAAAATGGCCTTTAGCTGGCCTTTAAATGCCTCATCTATCAAAAAACTTGAATGTCTTAACCCTCTATCAACTGAGGCCTGATTACATAAAAGCCCTATCCTTTTACCCCTTGCCCATGAAGGCGTGTTTTTAAGAAATACTTCTATCCCTGGTATGACCATCTCGCCACCTTTATACAATTTTGTTTAACTATCTTTTTAAAATTTATTGCAAAATTGTAATAATAAAATTAAATTTTCCACAAAAATAATATAAACGAACACTAATGCCCAGAAGAAGTTCAAATTTAGCACAGGATACAACCAAATATATATCGTCAGAAAGCATTTCACATGCAAGGCAGATAGATGAACTATCATGTCTCTATGAGGTCAGCACTATCCTTTCAAACTGCACAAATTTAAAGGATGCCCTTTTCAGAGTTCTTGATATCCTTGCTAAAAGGCTTGGTCTTGTTCGTGGAACCGTCACCCTTTTAAATCCAGATTCATCTGAACTTCAGATAGAAGTAGCCCACGGCCTCAGTAAAGAGGCAAAAAAAAGGGGGCATTACAAGCTTGGAGAAGGAATTACCGGAAGGGTTGTTGCCACCGGTGAACCCATTGTCATCCCAAATATCAAAAAGGACTCAAGATTCTTAAATCGCACAAGAAGCAGGAGGACAGATAAGGACGCAGGCCCCATCTCCTTTATATGTGTTCCCATTAACCACGGAAATTTCACCATAGGGGCCCTTAGCGTTGACAGATATTCAAGCAGTGAGGTCTCTCTTGAAGATGACTTGAGACTTTTGATTATTGTAAGCAGTATAATTGCCCAGTCAGTTATCAGGCTCCATGAGGCCAACAAGGAAAAACAGCTCCTCATTTCTGAAAATCGCACCCTCAAAATGGCCCTAAAGGAAAAGTATCAGGTTGGAAACCTAATTGGAAATTCCAGCCAGATGCTTGAGGTCTTTGACATGATTACAAGGGTCGCCGACAGCAACGCAACGGTCCTTTTAAGGGGGGAAAGTGGAACTGGCAAATCAATGATTGCAAAGGCCATACATTTTAACAGCAAACATGCCAAGGGCCCGTTTATTAGCGTAAACTGCTCTGCACTTCCTGAGTCACTGATTGAAAGTGAGCTTTTTGGCCACGAAAAGGGTGCATTTACAGGGGCTGCACAACGAAAAAAAGGACAATTTGAACTCGCCCACAAAGGAACCATATTCCTTGATGAAATTGGAGACCTACCCCTTGGAATACAGGTAAAACTTTTGGGAGTAATACAGGAAAAAGAATTTCAAAGAGTAGGCGGTACACGCCCAATAAAGGTTGATTGCAGAATCATTGCAGCAACTCACAAAAACCTTGAAAAGGCCATGGAAAGGGGTGAATTTCGTGAAGATCTTTACTATCGCCTAAATGTCTT
Source organism: Deltaproteobacteria bacterium (assembly GCA_015489315.1). GTDB lineage: Bacteria > Desulfobacterota > Dissulfuribacteria > Dissulfuribacterales > QOAL01 > JAADCZ01. Next base: position 2,866 of record WFZZ01000082.1, read on the forward strand.
TCCAATCTTTGTACCACCCCTGCGGGAAAGAAAGACTGACATCATACTTCTAGCCGAACACTTTTTGGAAAAATTCTCAAAGGAACATGGGAAGAGGATAAAGCGCTTTTCAAGAACCGCCCTTGATGCCCTTATGCAATATAGCTGGCCTGGAAATGTTAGGGAACTTCAAAATTACATTGAACGGGCAGTTATAATTTGTGATGATGAAATCTTGAGAATGCATCACCTTCCATCAAACCTCCAGCTTTTTGATGAAGACCCTGATGCGCCGAGCACCAGACTTAGTTTTGAAGAGGCTGTTGCCAACTTTGAAAAGGAATTGATAATTGAAGCCCTTACAGAGACAAAGGGGAATCAGACAAAGGCAGCCAAACTATTAAACACCAGTCTCAGGGTCATAAACTATAAGGTAAAAAAATATAAAATTGATACGTCTGCCTTTAAAAAGGGCTTTTAAGATGACTTCAAAGCTATCTAAGCAGAACAAAAGGCTCAAGAAAAAGGCGGCCAAACGGAACCTTTTTGAAATACCTAAGGGGCCTCAGGATTTTCAAAAGTCCCTTTTTGATGATATGGCAAACGGGCCAAACATAATCCCTAGGCCAAAACATTGCATAAGTAGAAAAAATATAGACAAGGAGGCCCTCAAGGTCCTTTACAGGCTGAAAGATCATGGATATTTGGCCTATCTTGTTGGAGGAAGCGTTAGGGACCTTCTTTTGGGGAAACGACCTAAGGACTTTGACATTGGAACAAATGCCACTCCTGAGGAGATAAAGCGTCTTTTTCGATTCAGTCGCATTATTGGGAAAAGATTCCGTCTTGTTCACGTATATTTTAAAGGCGGAAAGATAATAGAGATATCAACCTTTAGAAAACAGATTGAACTTGATGACAGAGAGGCACAAAGAGAAGGGCTCGGACCAGATGGCATCTTTGGAACTCCAATGGAAGACGCCTTCAGAAGAGATCTTACCATAAACGGACTTTTTTATAATATCTCAGACTTCAGTATAATCGATTATGTAGGTGGAATAGACGACCTTAAGGCCGGCGTCATCAGAACAATTGGCGACCCTGAAAGGCGCTTTATTAGAGACCCAGTCCGTATGATGAGGGCTATAAGACATGCATCCAGGACAGGGTTCAGAATAGATGAAATCACATGGAAGGCCATATGTAAACATGCGCCCAAAATAAAACTTTGTGCCATCCCCAGGGTTCGAGATGAATGGCTTAAGGATATAAAAAGTGGTTTTTCTGCCCACTGGATCAAATACATGCTGGAGTCATCCCTTTTTAAAGAGGTCTTTCCAGGACTTTGGCCTTTTTTAGAAAATGATGAAGACCAAAAGGTAAAAAGAACCCTTATTGCAATGATGAAAGAAGTTGACAAAGTAGTAATAAATAGCGAAGAAGAGCACAGCGATGCCTTTTTCCTTGCTGCACTGTCATATCCCCTTCTTCATTTCTCCAAGAGATGGATAGCACTTCGTCCTGAAAAAATCAGATGGCCTACCCATGAGATAAGGATGATTTTTGATGAAATTTTTTTGCCTTACGATTTTAAAAGAGCTGACAGAGATCTCACCGCCCAGCTTCTATCTAGCCAGTGGCCTATCTCTATCTGTGCATCAAAGGGCAGATGGCAAAAAAGGGTCTGTAACAAGGTTACTTTTTCTGAAGCCCTGACTCTTTATAATTGCCTTAAAAAGGCCCTTAGAGAACCGGGAATTGAACTTTCTGCCATTCCCCAAGGTCGTAAGACTAAAAAAGGGAATAAAAAGGCCAGGAAAAATGGTCATAGAAAAAAGAAACATCCTCGCAGGGAGGTTTAGAAGGATATGAAATTAAAACAAAATGCCAGGGAGCTTGTGCTTATAGATATAGCCGGTGTGGGCCTTCTTCTTGGAGAAGTACGATACAATAAACAGACGGAAACTGTGGTATTTGCCCTAGAAAAATCCGCTTTTTTTGACCTTTATTTTCCTTGCACAGTAAATTTTGACCCCCAAAGGGGACCTATCGTCCACCCCCATGTGATAAATGCAATGACCACATCTTCTATAAGGGTTCAAAGAGAAAGGGTTAATTTCTTTGTCCTTTCCCATGACATAGCCCCTTCTGTAAAGGCCCAATACATGGATATCATACAGCAGATTATGGGCTTTCAGCCAGATAGCACCAAGGAAAGAAAGACTGTAGCAAGGGATGAAGCAAAACCCAGACAAAAAATCGTTGAACTTATCAAATTAAAAAAGAACAAGGAAGACAACTCCAGAAAGACATGATTCCCTATCCCCAAATTGACCCGGTAATCATTAAAATCGGCCCTTTTGCCCTCAGATGGTACGGGCTTATGTATCTTTTGGGCTTTCTTTCAGCCTTTTTCCTTGTAAAGAAGGAGATAAAAGAAGAGAGCCAAAGGGGATGGATAAAAGATATCCAAAGGGAACTTGGGCTACTAGATGGCATAGTTCTTTATCTCATAATAGGAGTTATACTTGGAGGAAGGCTTGGCTATGTAATTTTCTACAACCTTCCATTTTTTATAAAACACCCTCAGGAGATAATTGCCACATGGCATGGGGGCATGTCCTTTCATGGAGGCGCCCTAGGGGTTCTTATTGCAGGATATATATTTTCAAAAAGGCACAAAACTGATTTTTTTTTATGGGCAGACAGATTTTCCATTACAGCCCCTATCGGACTTGGCCTTGGAAGAATAGGTAACTTCATAAACGGGGAACTTTATGGAAGGGTAACAGATGTCCCCTGGGCCATGATTTTTCCCCAAGGAGGGCTTTTCCTTAGACACCCATCCCAACTTTACGAGGCAATTCTGGAAGGGCCTTTACTTTTTTCAATACTTTGGCCCCTTAGGAAAAAGAACTGGCAAAGTGGCAAAAGGCTTTCAGTGTTTTTCATGTGCTACGGGGTGGTTCGCTTTTTTGTGGAATTTTTTAGAGAGCCTGACCCTCAACTTGGCTATATTGCCTTTGGTTGGCTTACCATGGGCCAACTTTTGAGTATTGCCATCTTTCTTCTTGGTATGATCATCTGGGTTTTAAGAACCAGAGCACAAAGGGAGGTACTATATGTTAGTTCTTGACGCCAAGACTATGCAGGCCATGGACAAAAAGACCATTGAGGAGATTGGGATACCTGGTCTGATCCTTATGGAAAACGCAGGGATTGGCTGCACTGATATTCTTTTAAAAGAGCTTGGAGAAAAGGCGGAAAAGGGCGTACTTGTGGTGGCAGGCCCTGGCAACAACGGGGGAGACGGCTTTGTAATTGCAAGGCACCTTTTTCAAAAGGGGATTTCGGTAAGGGTAATTCTTCTTGTCAATGAGGAAAAATATAAAGATGATGCCCTAACAAACTTAAAGGCCATAAAGGGGCTTGGCATAGAGATACTTGATTGCTCAAGCACGGAAAGGCTCCTTGGGGGAAAGGGTCTTTTTGAACATGCCGGGATTATCGTTGATGCAATCTTTGGAACAGGTCTCAAAAGGCCGGTTTCGGGCCATTTTGAAACAGCCATTAATCTTATGAATGAATCAGGCGCAGGGAAATTTTCAGTTGATATCCCTTCGGGGCTTTCAAGTGATAGTGGCAAAGTCCTTGGAACCGCTTTTAATGCCCATGTTACATGCACCATGGCCTTTCCTAAAATCGGGCATGTCAACTGGCCTGGAAGGCTATATACAGGAAGGCTTTTTGTAATTGATATAGGAATACCAAGAAGTTTAACCAGTGAATTTGAAATAAAAGAGGAATTTTTTGAAAAAAACGATTTTTTAAGGCTTCTAAAGCCAAGGCCTTCTGATGGACATAAAGGAACCTTTGGGCACCTTTTGATTATCGGGGGCTCAAGAGGGAAAATCGGGGCATCCTGCCTTTGTGCAATAGGTGCGTTGAGGAGTGGAGCAGGTCTTGTCACTGTTGCAAGCCCAAGAAGCAGCCAGTTCATAATCTCCCAGAAACTTACCGAGGCCATGACAGAGGGCTTTTCGGAAACTCCTTCGGGAGAACCTTCAATGGAGGCATTTGAGGATATCAACATGCTCCTTGAAAAAAAACGCGCTGCATGCATAGGCCCTGGTCTTGGCCTTTCAGAAGGGGCAAAAAGGCTTTGCCAGAAAGTGGCGGTCTTTTGCCCGGTTCCTTTGGTGATGGATGCGGATTCTCTTACTGCAATAGCCGAATGCTTGGAGGTTCTTAAGGAAGCGAAGGCGCCTCGGATCCTTACGCCCCACCCTGGAGAAATGGCAAGGCTTTGTGGTATTTCCACCAAAGAGGTCCAAGAGGATAGAATTGGGGTTTCAAGAAGGCTTTCAATGGAAACGGGTGCAATTGTTTGTCTCAAAGGATTTTCCACAGTAGTTGCAAGCCCAGACGGTAGAATATCTATAAATTCAACTGGCAATTCAGGTATGGGTACTGGAGGCATGGGAGATACCCTTACAGGGATCATTGGTGCACTTCTTTGCCAAGGATATGATCCCTTTGATGCTGCACGCCTCGGGGTCTATGCCCATGGGGCTGCAGGGGATCTCTGTGCCAAAGTTAAAGGGCCTTATGGATACCTTGCAAGTGAAGCAGCTGAATTTCTGCCAAGGATTTGGCAGGAAGGAAACAAGTTGAGTTTTTAAAAACAGTTTTTGCCGCTTTCAAAGGAATCTACCAAAAAACAGACAGTTTTTGGCTGGGCCATGTATGACTGGGCCAACTCAGCCTTTAGCACTGTTATTGTCACAACCCTTTTTGGCCCTTATATCTCAAAGGTTGCAGACGAACTTGGTAAAATAAACTTTTTTTCCTTTTCCATCGAGCCCTATGCCTTTTACCCCTTTTGCGTATCAGCATCGGTCATCCTTCAATTCCTTTTCTTACCGCCCATTGGGGCACTTTCCGATCTCTTATCTCGCAAAAAGGGGCTTCTAATTTTTTTTGCCGTGTTTGGTTCCCTTTTCACTGCCCTTCTTTTTCTGGCCAGACCACTCACTTGCCTTCTTGGAAAAAATTTAAGCATTCTTATAACAGGCTTTTTTTTATAATGGCAAACTGTCTCTTTGGTGCTTCTGTTGCCATCTATGACTCCTATCTTTTAGATATATCGAACCCAGAGGAAAGGGATTCTGTCAGCTCATTTGGATGGGCACTTGGGTATCTTGGAGGAGGAATTTGTCTTGCCATCTGTCTTTTATTTTTTTGGATTTTTCCCGAAAGGGATCTTGCCACAAGAATTTCTTTTTTATTTACTGGCCTTTGGTGGCTCATCTTTACCATCTTGTTTCCCCTGAAATTGTTACCAGATGACGCAGCTAAAAAGCTAAATGGTTCTAAAGAATACCTAAAATCAATAAAAATGGCTTTTAAAAGGCCCTTTTTGACCC
>WFZZ01000083.1 GCA_015489315.1 Deltaproteobacteria bacterium
CCCAAAGGGAGGGGGAATCTTTGTGCCCTCCCCCTGTGGGGGAGGGCCAGGTGGGGGGTTCCTCTCCTCCCAGATGGGGAAGATTAAGAGGGGTGAGATTTTGCCTGTCCCCGCCTCGCTTTCTTTTGTCTAACAAGAAATACACCGTATTAACCAGGATTTAGGCAGCTTTAACTGGGGCCTCATTTAAAAATGCGCATTTTAATGTTAACCAGCATTAGATGCGCATTAAGAAATGCTTCAATGCTCATTTCAATGCTCGCGAGTATTTAAATCATTAAATCTTTTTAAAAGCTGAGAACATGTCCAGCTATCGATTTCTTGGGATTTAAACCTTTTGATATAAATGCCCTGATTATGCAATTTCTTTTTCTCTGGTTGCTTCAAAGATAACCCTTGGGTAGATACTATTACACCATAAATTTTCTTTTTCTCGTGTGAAACAGGTAGTTTTTTGCAACCAAAATGGTAGATATTTTGATTAAATCGTGGACAGAAAGCTTTTACAGTGTTAAGAATTTGATTTATTGCGTGTTCTACGTCTGATCCTTTTAGCTCTACAAAGGATATAAAAATTAAATCATTAATTCTGCATATACAAAGTAAATCACATTTGGGATTAATTCCTCTGAAATACTGACAGGGCTTCTTGTGGGGGTTATCAATTCTTAACAAGACTATTTCTTCATTATTAGATGGTCGCAAGCTAAAACGTTTGCCTTTTTCTGAATAACTTGTTCCGTCAATTATACATTCCTCAGGAAAGATTTGGGCGACTAAATCTTTTAAACTATTCATTTTCTAGTTCAAGTAGCCTGTCAAATTCTCCTCCTAGTTCGTCTGCTATTCTTTCTAACTCACTGGCATCAATAAGATTAGTTTCTTCATCTTTTATTTCCTCAGCTTTGTCCGTAAATCTATAGGCACATACGTCTTTAGGATCTAAAGCTACTTGGTCTTCTGGGACTTTTCCTTTGTAGGAAATGAATCGCTGTATGAAATTGTTTACGATGTAAAGAATATATGGAGAATGAGTAGTAACGGTGAAAGTGTGTCCCTGATTAACCAAAAATGCTATAACTTCCATAATTTTTACTTGAGCTTTTGGATGGAGGTGCGTTTCTGGTTCCTCGAAGTAGAAGTCAATTTGGGATTCGCTAGCCCCAAAAGTAGCCGCAATTACAAAAAAAGGCCATGCTTCCATTTGACCTGAAGCTGTTGCTTGTATAGGAATTATTTTTTCTTTGATCTTCCACTTCCACTCTTTTGGCCCTCTATCTGGCACATACGCTCTTCCACTTAATGCTTCTAGTTGGGCTTTCAATACAAACTCACCAATATTTTTTAGTCTGGTAATGGTTATATCACTTGGGAACAAACTTGTAGCTTCTTGAAATACATAAAAACCTTCCTTCCCTGGATATAGTTGTTGATACTCATGTATTGCTAAATTCAAAAAGTCAGCAAAATTTCTAAATGGTAATGGCTGATAAGGAGCATATAATGCGCTTGGCTCAGTATTAATTAAACGAGTAAACATGGATCTTTCCGTAGGAATAAATATTTGTGAACCAGTACGAGATCGTCCTAAAGCTTCTTTATCCTTTTGCCATATTTCTGCCCAGGAAATTAATTGTTGAATTAGATGCTTTTTTAAGGGTCTTATACGGCGATTTTGACTATAGATTTTTACCTTCCACCTTAAAGTCTTCTTCTCATAAAAAAATGAATATTGAACATCTGCGGTTCCGTTAGCAAAATAAGCAAAAGAAACCCCGCGTAAGTCATCAAAAAGCTTGCGGATTACTTTTTCAGGCCAATTTTCTCCGCTACACAATTCAGGGTTAAAAATACGAGCAAAAAGCTCTTCAAGCCCACGGAAAAAATAAAGTAGCTGCGCTACAAGAGATTTCCCGGTAGCTTGTTCTCCAACGATTATCGTCAGAGGCCGGGGCTCAATGACTGCTTCTTTAAGCGGACCCAGATTTTTAACGATTAATTTCTCTTTTTCTTTCATTTTTGATCTCTCATTTTTTCCTTTCTACTCTAGCACAATTCTTACCCTACCAGGATCTTTACCTCTGATCTTTTCCGCTAAGAAGTTTTCAAAACGGCGCTTGATCTCTTCTGGTGTGACCGGAAGACCACCGGAGGTAAGGGCCTCTCTGAGTTCTTTTTCGGTTATAGCCACTCTCTGAAGACCAGTAAATATTTCCTTTATAGCCTGGATGAAGGCCGTAGAAAGCGGCTCAGGTAGGCGTTTCTCGTTGAGAAAGGCCTCTACAAGCTCTCTTTCCTCCGGCTTTAAAAGATCCATATTAGAGCGGACCGTTGGGTCTTCCAGATTATCAAGAAGTATTTTGGTCCACTCTTCGTAAAGTTTTTCAAGCCTATCCTCCAAATCCTCAAGCAGGTTTGCCACAGGCGGAGTGGAAGCTTCGTTCCTTGGTCTGAATTTACAGTGAGGACAAATGGGAGAAGCATCAAGATCTTTCTCCGTAAGGGCAAAACAGGTTTTAAGGCTGCCAAGTTTTTCCTCAAACTCCCTAAGCTCCCGAACCGGCATAAGGTCTATGGTGGCAAGCTGGCGAAGACTTATGAGACGAGTATCATTAAGAAGCTCACTTTTGCGACGGTCTTCATCGTGATTGAGCCGCGCCTTGCGATGAAGGCGAGCATA
>WFZZ01000084.1 GCA_015489315.1 Deltaproteobacteria bacterium
TGACAATGGAATGTTAATAATGCAAGCCAATTTTATGCCAAGGCTACTTGGAAAAAATGGAAATTTTAGATTTTATGGCTGGATAGACAAACGTGAATATCTAAAAAATAAGTATCTCGATGAAATAGATGAGCTTCCACATGATAAAGTCCACAAGCTAGCAGATAGCTCTCTTACAGGCTGGGGGTTTTCCTTTGATCAGGAGTTTCTTAACTGGTTAAAGGGCTTTGCCCGTTATAGTCATACCATAACAGACGACAGAGCCGCCTGGAGCGACGATGATGGAACCTGGGTCATGATACCTTTTAACAGAACCTGGTCCATTGGCCTTGAGCTTGAAGGAGCGCTGTGGAACAGGGCAGGGGATGCCTTTTCCGTTGCATTTGGCCAGACTCTTTTGACAGATGACTATGAAAGGGCAAATAAGCATACTGCCAATGAAAAGTACCTTGAGGCCTATTATCGCTTTGTTTTCAATAAATACTTTGCCCTTTCAGGGGATTTTCAGTGGGTCCAAAATGCAGGCGGAAATTCAAAAATGGATGATATTTATATTTGGGGAATTAGAAGTCAGATAGATTTTTAGGCCTTATCAATCCCTTGTGCCTCCCAATAACTGAATTGGGAGGCCTTTTTAATGATGCTCTGAACAAGTGACTGGAAACCCCTTCCATGCCCGGAAGGACAAAATGGTGAAAAGCCAGAAGGCTGTTTGTGGGAAGGGCCTTTTAAAAGGTATTGCAATTAAAAAGATTCTTTGGGCTCTAGGGAACAGATGCCCTTTTTCTGTATTCCTTGATAAGGACGCCACTTAGCCCAATAAGGCCAATCAGGTTTGGTATGGCCATTGCCCCATTCATGGTATCTGAAAAGTTCCACACAAAGTCAACCTTTTGAAAGGCCCCTAATAAAATGGCAACACAAAATATGAAACGATAGGGCATCCGGGCCTTAAGACCTAAAATAAATTCAATACATTCTTCACCGTAATAGGCCCAGCCTATCATGGTTGAATAGGCAAATATGGATAGACCAATGGTGACAATCATTCCACCAATCCCGGGAAGGGCAGAGTCAAAGGCAGAGTAAGTAAGAGGGCTTGATGTAAGGCCGCTTTTCCATGCACCTGTGGTGAGTATCACTAGGCCTGTCATGGTGCAAATTATTATGGTATCAAAAAATACCCCTGTCATGGCAATTAGCCCCTGTCTAATCGGGTCATTGGTTTTTGCAGCCGCATGGGCAATTGGCGCACTTCCAAGACCGGATTCATTTGAAAAGACGCCCCTTGCAACACCAAATCTTATTGCCTGTGAGACGGTGGCCCCGGTAAACCCACCAATTCCTGCGGCAGGGCTAAAGGCATGTTTAAAGATTAGATAAAAGGCCTCTGGTATCTTAGAAATATTCATGGCAAGAATTAATAAGGCCCCAATGACATAGAATATTCCCATAAAGGGCACAAGTTTTTCCGTAACCTTTCCGATCCTTTTGATGCCACCGATTATTACAAGCCCTGTAAGGATGGCAAGGATTATCCCGGTCACTAACTCAGGGATATGAAAGTGCTCTTTTACCACAACGGCAACGGAATTAGATTGAACCATGCTTCCAATTCCAAAGGCAGCCATGGAGCCCATGAGGGCAAAGAGCCAACCAAGCCACTTAAGGCCCAGCCCATCCGAGATGTATCTCATGGGACCTCCTTGCATGGTGCCATCTGGAAGAGTGTGCCTGTATTTTACAGCAAGTACTGCCTCTGCAAATTTGGTGGCCATGCCAAAAACCGCACAGATCCACATCCAGAAAAGGGCCCCCGGACCTCCGAGAAATATGGCAGTTGCCACTCCTGCTATGTTTCCTGTGCCTATGGTTGCAGAAAGTGCAGTTGTAAGGGCCTGGATTGGCGTAATGTCACCCTGGGCTTCGTCCTTTTCTCCTTTTTGAAATAGGAGCCCAAGGGCATAGGGAAGTTTGGTAAATTGGATGAACTTTAGTCTGAATGTTAGATAAATGCCTGTTCCCACAAGGAGAATGAGCATGTAGGGCCCCCAAACAAAGCTGTTAATTTGCGAAATTAACTTGTCCAATTTTTCCTCTCCCCCTTTAAAAATTCCAAATGAGTTACTTTAAGGAATAAGGACTGCTGCCCCCTTTATCCTGCCTGAACGAAGATCCTCCAAGGCCTCATTGGCATCTTCAAGTTTATAGGCCGTGGTATGAAGTTCAATAGGGACTTTACTGGCAACAACCATGAATTTTTGTCCGTCTTCCCTTGTAAGATTTGCAACAGATTTGATGGAACGTTCATGCCAAAGAATATCATAGGGAAAAGGTGGGATATCACTCATATAGATACCTGCACAAATGACCTTTCCTGATTTTTCAAGTGACCTTAGGGCCTTTGGGATCAGTGCTCCTATAGGTGCAAATATAATGGCTGCATCGAGTTTTTCAGGAGGAATTTCACTTGACCCTCCTGCCCAGAAGGCGCCTAAGCTTCTTGAAAATTCTTGTTTTTCTGTATCCCCATCTCGTGTAAAGGCAAAGACCCTTTTGCCTTCATGATTTGCAACCTGACAGACAATATGGGCAGATGCTCCAAAACCATATAGGCCCAGATTTTTTGCATCCCTTGCCATTCGGTATGAGCGGTATCCAATTAGCCCTGCACAAAGAAGGGGTGCTGCACTTTCTGAAGTGTAGCCTTCAGGTATCTCAAAAACGTAATCCTCATAGGCCACACAATATTCTGCATAACCGCCATCAATGGTATATCCAGTAAAAAGGGCATTTTCGCATAGGTTCTCAAGACCCTTTTGGCAAAACTTGCATTTTCCGCATGTGTAACCAAGCCATGGCACTCCGACCCTTGCCCCCTTTTTAATCCTTTTACAACTGTCTCCGGTCTCAATCACCTCACCCACTATTTCATGACCAGGGATAAGTGGAAGTTTTGGTTTTGTGAGCTCTCCATCAAGGATATGAAGATCCGTCCTGCATACACCACATGCCAAGACCTTTATTAGCACCTGCCCTTTTTGAGGAACAGGTTTTGGAACATCCATAAGTTTAAGGGGCCTTTTTTGCTCTTTGAGTACCATGGCCTTCATAAAAAGCCTCCCGCTAAACTATTTATGGGTTCGGAATAAAAAATTGAGTTTTGATAGGGGGATAAAAGCCTTTGGGCCGCTTGTCTTAATTTTAAAAATTCGTCCCCATTTTTTACAATCCCCCTTTTAATCTTGAGACTCCTAGTGCAACTGACTTTGTTTCCATTTTTGGCACAAAAAAGCTCCCATGAAAGGGGGCCAATCTTTCCCTTCGAAGCCCTAGGGACTATTTCTATCTTTGACCTTTTGGGAAAATCTATTTGGAGATTAAGCTCAAGTTCATTTGAACTTTTAATAAAAAGGTCGGATCTTCTTTCCCTCGGAAGGGTGGCAATTCGTGAAAGTATGGCAGAGCCCGGAAATGGAAAGCAATAGAGACCATTATTTTCTATCAAAAAGTCCTTGACAGAAAAGCTCGTCTCAATGCTAGTTTTGCAAGAAAGGTCATCGAGGCCAGTTATTGAAAGGTCGGTTACGGGTTTTGCCCTTGGAAAGAGTGAGTGATAAAACATTGACCGCCTTACTTCATATTCCTTTTTGGTAAGGTACTTGAATATCCTTTTGACTGGAAGGCTATTAATACCGAAGTCTTTTTGCAAAAAATTGGCCTTATAGGTTCCTGGAGAACTTATGATCACTTTAAAGGTTCTCTGGGTGCTTTTTTTAACTGCGTCTTTTATCCTTAAAAACTTTCCTGAATCAAGGCTTAGAGCGATTTCTCCATCATGGCCTGTTATGCCTGGAGGAAGCTCTTTTCGGTCAAAGGAGAAAAATGAGTTGTTGACCTTTAGATAAAAGGAGTCAAAGAAGCCGGGGCTAGGTACATCTTTAAGCGCCTCAAGCAGGGCCCCTGCTGTGTTTATTGCCACTATATCCGGTTTTTCTCCCATATTTTTTAAAAGTGCATGAAAAAGGATCAAAAGCTCCATTTGGGAACCAAGTCTTCTTTTTAAAATCCTTTCAGGTGAAGAAAAGGAAAGGGTCGAAGAGAAAAAGGAAATGGGGAAGATTCCAAAATCTCTTATCAGGATTCCATAGGTCCCTGGAATGTCCTTTTTGGTAATTGGCCCTTCAATTTTGGTAGGAAGGGCAGAAGAATCTATTGATTCATATCTGTTAAAAAGCCTTTTTACAAAAAAGTCTTTGACCTTGTTCCATGAGTCAAAGCTTGAAAAGACAAGGGTCTTATCCAGATTTAAAACAGGTGGCATTAAGGGGTCACTGGGTAGCTTTTCAAGATCTTTTCCGATCCATTCATAAACTAACAAACCTTTCTCACTTTTCTTTTTAAAATTAATCTCTTTGGAATTAATATGAAATTTTAAGCTCATATCCTTAGGAAGGAGAATTTTGACCCTCTTTATGTGGGTGGGGTTTTCAAGAGAAAAGGATTCAGCTCCCCAAAAACCTAGTTTTGAGTGTTTTTTTAAGGTGAATTCGACAATTGAGCCTTTTTCCACTGAAGGAAAATTTATAACCTTTACCCTTGAAGCAGAAAAGATAGAAACACTCTGGGTGCTTGGATCAGAAATGTCTTGGATTTCCTTTTGCGTAACCTTTGTAACCTTTCCAGTTTCAGAAATTGTCTTTGCGTCAATTATTTTTATATCCTGAAAGCCCTTGTTGTAGGACATTCTAAAATCAGCCAAATCCTTTTTACCCTTATAGGTAAGAACCTTGGCCTTTAGATGGAGGGTCAGGGTATAGCTGCCATCTCCTTTGACATCATAGACCTTTTCAATTAAGAGGTTTACGGCATCTGCCCTTTTTTCTACCTTTTCCCCTCCCATACAAAAGCACATGCCTTGAAGTCCACCAAATAAGAGTGAAAAGACAGTCACGATCAAAAAAAATCCCTTTAAATATGAATTATGTTTCATGGCTTCTCCTTATCTTGTGAGAACAAGCGGCACAAATTGTGTTTTTAAGACTTCTTCCTGTATCCTTAAAAGGTCGTCGTAGAAAATAACTGGTAGCTCAAGGGCCCTGTTTGTAAAAATGCGTCTTATCTTAAGTCCATTCTTTGTAAGAGATAGATAAGTTCCATAGTCCATGAATCTATTTTTAATCTCTTTAAACCTTGGAAGCCTTACTGACTTATAATCTACATCAAGTTCAAGATCTTCTTCTACGACTGTTTTAAAGGTATATTTAAGCCTTAGAGGAAATTTACGTTTTAGTGTTGATCCCTTTGAAATGAGCCATGAGTCAAGGAGGCCAAGATTTTTTGAAAAGGAAATTGGATAGATAAAGCCAGTCGGTAAGATAAACCTTTCAGAATAGACCTTATAGTAAATTTCAAAGGGCCTTTTTGTGTCTGAAGGGTCAGTCCATTTTAACTCCTTGATTTCAAGGTCAGGACGCCTTTTAAGCAGGAACCTTTTTAAAAAGCGTTCTTGGTCGTCTTTTGATCGTGGCATGAGGATGCTTCTAAAGGCAGTATCAATAAATTGGCTTGTTACAATCTTGATTTCGGACTCAAACTGCCCAAAGCTATTTATCGTACTTTTTATTTTCATAAAAAAGAGGTTTCTGTCAGGATCTTTAATGGGAGTCAAAATGAGATTTGCGCCTATTGGCATTGCTAAAAGACAGGAGGAATCCTGCTCATAGTCAGGGAGAAATTGTCTGCTTGTTTCAGATGTCGGGTCTAAAAATATGATCTTTCCGTCTTCTTTTGGAATGACAGCCACAATGGCATGGTTGAAGTATGGAATAGGTATTTCCTTGTCAAGTTTCCCACCTGCTTTGATGATTACAGGATAGGCTTTAAATCCAGCAACTCTTAGCATGGCGACTAGAAGGGCAGCCTTGTCACGGCAGACCCCGTATCTTCTTGAAAAGGTAAGGGTTACATCATGGGGCTCAAAGCCAGGCCTTTTTGACTCTTCGATTATGCCCATATATCTAATCTTTCTTGATACAAAGAAAAAAAGTGCTGAAATCCTATCCCTTTCATCTTTTTTTCCAAAAATAAGCTCTCTTACCTTTTCCTTAATTGCATCATTTACCTTTAATTTTGGCTCTACAAGGTCAAAATACCATTTTGAGACCTGGCTCCATGATTTCAGTGTTGAAAACAAAAGCCTCATGGCAACCCTTTCCATAGGAATAGTGCTTGGTTCTGGAATTAGTTCGGGGACATTTTTTACCTTCCATTTATAAACGGTATTATCTCCACTTATGTGTTTTTGAAATTTAATTTCTGAGCCTTTGGCCCTGTTTTTTATAAGGGTATAGAGCTCTTTGTTCTTGGGAATGCTTATGGATAGCTCAATAGATTTTACAGGAAAAGGCTGTTGAAAGATTGCCCTTCCAAAGAAATGGCCTGTGATCATGGGCTTAAAGTTGTTGACTTCTATTATGTAGTGAATTGTATCTCCCCTTGAAAGGCCTGGTATAAATACATTTAGTACCTGCTGATTTGGGTCAAATATGTTCATGCGGGAGCTTTTGGCAGGATTTGTGAATTTTGCGTTTTTCTTCCAGTCTATTGATATCTTTTTACCGTCTGGCTTGATGAGTTCAAGTAGCTTTATTTCAAACTTTGAATAGTTTCTGTTTAAATAAAAGTGCTGGACTTGGTTTTGTCTGATCCCTTTTTTATCCAAGACCTTTATAAATATTTCATCACTGTCCAGATAGGTGCCATCTTCAAAGACTGTTATCTTTTCTCTTTCTTCTAATAATATACTGTGTGCCTTGACGAAATCTGGCGTTGATTGAGCATAACAGACCTGAATAA
>WFZZ01000085.1 GCA_015489315.1 Deltaproteobacteria bacterium
ATATCTGCCATTTCCTCTGAGAATTTTGAAAACGCACTTAGCACCATTTCCTTTGCTTTATTCCATGTTACTTCCCTATCAGGAAGCCAGGGAAGGGGGGCATAACGGTCATAATCATAAAGCTCATCAAGGCCAAGAAGCCTTTTCTTTAAAAGGTAGTAGCGTTCAACAATGTCATATCTTTTGGTGGACGCAGAGATGAGGGCTTCAACTGTCTCGTCTTCAAGTTCATTTGAAAGGTTCATGGAGCTAATCCAGGAGGGATATTTCCTGATTCTATCTTCAATCATTTTGTCTGCAAGGACCGTATTAAATGTATGGGTAAGGACAAGAAGGTCATCCCTTAACCCCTCTGTAAGCTCTAGACTTGCAGCCTTTCTCTTTTCCCTGTCAGGAAGATAAAGGTCCTTTAATACCTCCTCCTGGGTGCGTTTTTTGGGCCCATAACGCTGAAAGGAAAGGACCTTGTCAAAAAGGTTTACCCAGCTTGACCTTCCCACCGGGCTTATCTCCACAAGAAGCTGTTCTTCTTTTTCCGACAATAAATGGGGTCTATAGCGCCTTAAGGACCTTAGATAATGCCCATAGTGAGAAAGAACATTTTCAGAAAGAAGTTTTTGGGCCTTGTCGTCAGGAAGATTTGCCCATTCAAGCTCAAAAAATACAAGCTCTTTGGATATCTGGCTTACGGCTTCCTTTATCCGTTGTAAAAATGCGCAAGTCTTGGGATCTTCAGTATTTGTAGAAAAGTTTAGATATGAAAATGCACCTATCTTTCCAAGCCGTTCAGACAAAAGCTCAATGGCCTTTACAAGCTCAAAAAGCCCATCTGAATCAAGATCCTTGATCCTTCCTGCATACTGCTTCCTTATCTCTTGTGCCTTTTTCTGGCAATCGCCAAGTTCGGTATCTATCTTTGGATCATCAATTGACTCAAAAAGGTCCCTTAGGTTCCAAAGGACATGTCTTGTGCCAAGCCTTTCATTGATATCTTTACCCATCTCCATCTCCATCTCCTCTCCATTTTTTGATTTATGGTAAGGTCTTTTCTATTATCCTGTCACTTCCCCTTTCCTTATATCGTATCTTACATTTTATTTTTGAAAGGGTCTTTTTTTCAATTGCTTCAAAGAACTCAACCTTTATCCTTTTTTTACCGTGTGAAAAGCCCTTTAAGAGCCACTTGGCCTCTCCCTTTTGGGGAATGACTTGTGAAATTTTAGGCTCTGCACCTTTAATTTGAAGGTCCTTGGGGTAATTAATCAAAAGGATCATGGTCTTTGGAGAAGTTCCCTTTGTTTTAAGTGTTATGGAAATGGCATTTTTACCAGTCAATTCCATTCTTCCTTCAATTTCACAAAGGGCAGTGCCAATAAAAAATAAAAGAAAAAAAGCAACGAAGGTAGAAATATATGGCCCTTTTCTTTTCATTTTAAATCCCCTTTTCCCTTGATATCTGATCCAGGCAAAAAACGCCCTATTTTTTTGTCAAAGTGATATCCTCCTTTAGCCCAAAGCTCTTCTACCTGCTCTAAAATACCCTTTAGGCCAGAAACACCAGAGAGGAGGTCATAGGCATCAAGTATCTCCTCATCCTCTATTTGTCTGTTACAGTTTTTGTCTGCCCAGTGGCATTTATCAATTAAAAGGTGACTGTCCCCAGAGGTTTCAATGGAAATGGCTTGGTTAGATTTAATGGTTATCTTTCCTCGAAACCTTAAGACCTTCTTTTTTATACTTTTTTTTAGTTGGCAGATATAGACAAATTTTTTTCGTCCAACTTCTCCTTGGTGTAACCATTTTAATTTACCTGGCCTTTTGGAAGAACTTTTTGGAACAGCCTTTGTTATTAAAAGGCTTCTTGGCGTATCTTCACTAACTAAAAGGGCTATATTTGTCCTTGGATGAATTGATATATTTAAGACAACTGGGAATTTTGCATAGGGCCAGCACCTTTCCGGAAGTATCCTTTGGGCTGATATGGAAAGCTCTCCCTTTGTCTGGGAGTAAGATAGATAAAATCCCAGAAGGGCCCCTAAAATAAAACCAACAACTAGTAGAGATAGACTTTTCCAGGACCAGGGTCTTTTTCTTATCTCACTTTCTTGGATATCTTTATTTTCTTGGTTTTCTTCATGAACTTTTTTTTCGAGGATGTCTTCAAGGCTTACGCCAAGGGTTTCTGCAAGCTTTATGGCATTTTCTCGCTTTATGCTAGGGTATCTTTTGTTTTCCCACCTCGAAATAGTATCAGTAGTGACTCCAACAACAGTTGCCACATAGAGTTGAGTAAGTCCCCTTTCCTCCCTGATCTTTTTAACCCTATGGCCATCAAGGCTTACTGTGGCAGAGTTTTGGTTTAGAGCCATTTCGAGCAAATTTTAACCTATTGAAATTAAAGATATTTTAACCGACATGGCCTACATCTAGTCGTCATATCACTGTATCTATAGGCATTTAACCCGATGTCCATTGTTTTATCAAATTTTTAAGCCTATGGTCAAATCAAAAGTAATATCAAAAAGGAGGAAAAATTATGAAGAGAAAAGAAATGAAAAGAATGGAAGAAAAGAAGGTAATTCCAAGGATCAGAAAAGGTGTTTTGGGTGTTGTTCTGTCAGGTCTTTTAATGGCAGGTTCTGGAGCAGTTTTGGCAAAAGATTCAAACTCAACCTCTAAAATTCCTGATGTCATAAACATAAATACTCAAAAGGCCTGTCCTGATCTGGAAGGAATAGGCAAGGATAAAAAGAGTGTTGAAGGATTTACGCATAAGGCACACATTCAGTTTTTGCAAAAGGAAGAAAAAAATGCCTTTGTATGCGCCACTTGCCATAAAGGAGCAAAGACAGAAGAAGAGATTATTAAAAGTGATAAGTGCAAGAGGTTGTCAGATGAATTTAAGGAAGTGGGTGGTGCATCCCATTTCATGAAGTACTTCCATGACAGTTGCAAAAACTGCCATAAAAGCCGCAAAAAAGAGGGCAAGGCCACAGGACCAGTTTCCTGTAAGGGTTGCCATGCTAGAAAAGGAGGTGAAAAATAATGAAAAGGTCTAAAAAGACAAGTTTAGGATATATTACGCTTTTTGTTTCACTTTTTCTTGTTTGCCTTTTATCTGCAAACGTCTTTGCTGGAAGCAAGGTAAGGGGTGAGGTGTCTGATGTAATTAATGATAAGGCAACTTGTGAGAAAAATGAGGATTTAAAGGCAAAAGGCCTTTGTGAGATTTTGTATCAAGGTGAAAAGGGCCCTTCTTCCATAATAATTTTAGGAAAAAAGGAGATATCCCTAGAAGAAGGAGACCCAATCATCCTTAAATCAAAAAAGAAGGGAAAGACAACTGCCAAACTGATTGGTGAAGTAGGGAAAATTGATAAAGAAAAGATCAAGGAGTGCAAGGAAATAATAATATGGAAGACAAAAGAAAGGCTTTTTTTCATTGAGCCTTCAAAGGAGTTTACCCTTAATAAAGGTGATATTGTCCGTATGAAGGTAAAAAGGAAGGTTCAAAAGGTGGAAGGTTGTTAAAAAAGGGCTGGTATAAAGTGGCTAGCAGGTGTCTTTTGGGGGCTTTATGCCCCCTTTTTTATTTCTCTTTAATGGAAATCGAGCCTATAAAGGCTCTTATGGTCCTAATTGAAGGAGAAAATCCGCTTTTTTCGTATTTTGGAAGTTCCCTTTGAAGGATTTCAATCTGTTTCTTTAGACCCTTTACAGTCTGGTCGCAATCCCATAAATAATCAGGAACATCCTTTAGGACCTTTAATTTAACTTCAAGGTCAATGATATATTTTTGATCATGGCTTAGACCCTGATAAAAGTATTTTAGTTCATCCTTATTAACGCACAATAAGTCCTTTGTAAGCCTTCCAATGAAGCCAACTCCTGTCCCGTTTTTAAATGAAATCTTTTCAAATAGGATGGAAAAATCATTTAGTCCCGGTCTTGGAGGAAGGATGTCCACAGGGGCCCTTAAATAAATTCTGTCTCCTTTTAATGCCCGTTTGAGCCTTTCAACTGCAATTTTTACAGTTAAATCCCCTTCCCTAAGCCACATATCAAGAAATTCCTTTAAGGGGATTACTCTTAAAATGATTGTTTTATCCATTGAAAAAAATAGACAGTGGGAAGGGCAGGGGGTCTTCCCCTTTTTGCCATGAGAAGAAAATGATACCCTCGGAACCACTCTCTTAATAAGCCTTTTCCCAATAATTTTTTCATTTAATGATATTTCATCTGGGAAAATGGGTAGGGTGCTCAAATGAATTGGATTTAGCTTTTTCCCCCTTATTTCATATACCCTTAAAATCCTTTTGGTCGGACAGCAAAGGGGCTCATCCTTTTTATGTTCAATAAGGCCAAGATAGATACGGCCATGATTCTGCAAGGAAAGGTACCTGACTTTGACTCTGTCACCAAGGTCCTTATAGCAAAGAGGTTTCCAGATATTTTTCTCATTTTTTAAAATGAAAAGCCTCTTATAAACCCCACTGCCCCCAAGATTATAAAAAAGGACCACAGCCGCTATCTTTTGACCACCCCAATCTGTTATCTCATAGACTGGTTCAATTCCTGCAATTATCCCTTTTTCTTTAAGCTCCCAGTCCTTTAACGTTATTGTACCATCCTTTATTTCCTTTAATGGTAAGGTAAGGCTTTTAAAGGGAAAAGCCTCTGAAAAGGAAGATGATGTTAACAGGAAAAAATCATTTAAAACAATAAAAATCATAGAGAAAAGAAGAAATCTTAAGAGTCGTCCATTCTCTTTCATATTTAATCTCCAAAATTTTTTGAGGAACTTACATCAGCCAGTGGAGAAATTAAAGTCATATTGACTTTTTTGGAATATTGACTTCATCCTTGTTGCAATCTTTTTTAAACCACTTAAAATAAGACTTGTCTTTTCAAACAGCCCGGGTGGTGGAACTGGTAGACACAAGGGACTTAAAATCCCTTGGGGCTTTGTCCCCGTGCGAGTTCGAGTCTCGCCCCGGGCAATATCTTTTTCATCCCAGACAGATCAAAAATACTCCGCAAACCATAAGAGATGCACCAAAAAGTCTGTTTAAAAGGCCTGGTTCTTTAAAAAATATACAGCCTATCAAGACCCCAAAAAGGGCACTCATCCTCTTTACTGCAATCATCAAGGCCGCAGGAGCAAGGCTAATTGCCCACATATGGGTTATCACCATTAAGGATTGGGTAATTCCAACAAGGATTACGCCTTTTGTGGATTTTTTTACAATTTCGACAGGATTTATCTTAAAAAGGAAAGACAAAATAAAGGTTGAAAAAAGTCCATGGGCAATAAAGTAGAAGCTTGCAAAGAAGATGGGGTTTGAGTGCAAAATGGCAAGTTTTCCAAGGACAGATGTAATTGAATAAATAAAGGCCACAAATAGCATGAGTATCGAACCCTTTTCTTTTATCATCGCCCTAAAAGGTCCAAAAAGCCCTGAACTCAAACTTGGTAGATAAAGGGTGTAGCTGCCAATAACTATTAGGAGAATTCCAGCGATTCCATTTAGGTTCAGGTGTTCATTTAGAATAATTGCCCCTGTTAAGATCATAAATGCAGGCGTAAAGGCAAGAAATGGAATTGTTAACGAAAGGGGAGATATTCTTAATGCCTTCATGTATAGGATAAGGGCCAAGGTTTCTAGGGGAAGCAATATGAAAAGGGTTTTCCAAAAGGTATGGTCTAGAGCCGGAAAACCCTTAAGTACCAGCAGTGGAGCTAGAAAAAGGACTGGGGCAATGACACGTCCAATAGCCATCTTAATGGTGCCAAGTGGCCTTAAATAGGCCTTTGTAAGGGCATCGCTAGTTGCAGTAAAAAGTGCAGTTCCAAGGGCAATAGGTAACCAATACATTGCACAATTTTTAAATTTTCCAAAAATTATGTTATTAAAAATTCAAAGTAGTCCTAATCCTTAAGTAATCCAAATTATCTTCCGTTTATTAAATAAGAGCAATTAATTTCCCTGGCAGTATATTCGGAGGATATTAGTCATGTCTTCAAACAATGTGGTTTTTCTTAAAGTATTGGAATGGTTTGATCAGACAGGCAATGAAGTATGTCACAGGCTTCCACAGGAAGGGTCAGGGGAATTCAAGCTTGGGGCTCAGGCAATAGTAAGGCAAAATCAGGCAGCCGTTTTCTATTCCCAAGGGGTTGCATGTGATGCCCTGGGGCCTGGAAGGCACACCATCTCTACCTTAAATATTCCCATTCTCACAAAGCTTCTGTCACTCCCTTGGGGATTTACTAGCCCAATTAGGGCAGAGATATATTTCGTAAATTTAAAAATATTTACCAATCTTAAATGGGGGACAAGAGATCCTGTGGCCTTTAGGGACAAGGAACTAGGGCTCATAAGGCTTAGAGCCCATGGGATATTCAACATTCAAATTAGCCAGCCTGTACTTTTTGTAAATTCTCTAGTAGGGACAAGGCCCTCCTTTTGGATAGAAGAACTTGAAGACTTCTTAAGTCAGGTAATTGTCTCAAGATTAAATGATTACCTTGGTGAGAACCTTGAAACACTGTTTGATCTGCCTCAAAATTATGCTGAATTTGCAAGTGGACTTTCAAAAGAATTAACTAAGGACTTTTCATCCTATGGGATTTCCTTAAAGGACCTTTTTATAAATGCAATAACTCCTCCAGCAGATGTCCAAAGTGCAATAGATGACAGAACAAGACTTGAACTTCTTGGAAATAACCTTAAGGGCCTTATGAAAATGAAGGCTGCAATGGCCCTTGAAAATGCATCTCAAGGTGAGGGACTGGCCCAGGGAGGTATAGGCATGGGCCTTGGTCTCATGATTCCAGGACTTTTGAGCTCTACTAATCTTTTTGATAAAGGTTTATCGGGAACAAGTGTTGAAAATTTGCCGCCCTCAAAGGAAAAGGGGCAAAGATGCCCTGAATGTGGTTTTTTTATGGACCCTGCTTCCAGGTTTTGCCCAAACTGTGGCCATCAGATACTGGTGTTTAGAAGATGTTCAAATTGTGGAAAGAATCTCACTCCCAAGGCTAAATTTTGCCCTTATTGCGGAACACCGGCTGGTAGCGAACCACTTCCAAAAATATGCCCTCATTGCAATACAAAAAATCTGCCACAGGCCAGATTTTGCAATAACTGCGGAAAACGCCTATAGACAGTGATATGGAAAGTGCCAGGGGATTTTGCCCTCAGTGTGGTGGAAAAGTCCAATTAGAAGTATGCGACCCATTACTTAAGTGTTCCTTTTGAAAAACAAATCTCTATATAAGGCCAAAGGATGGCATCTTTTGTTATTTTTTGGACCAGGCTGAAGAAAATATAAATTTAAATGGGGAAAGTATATATATCCCTTACTGGCGTATTAAAGGAATTCGTTTGAGGATATTAAATGACGGTTCCATAAAAAAAGATAGAATAGACGCCTCTCTTCCGGCCATAAAAGGATTTCTAGGCCTTCAATCCCTCGGGCTTTCCACAGAACTTTCAAAAATGCAATTAAATATCCAGCCCTTAAACTTTAAGAAATACCTTTTGCCCGCAAAAAAGGCCTTGAAGATAATTGATTCTCGCATTGAAAATGTCCTTATGGAACACCCCGCATCAAGTGTTATTTTTGGAGAAAAAGTAACCCTTATTCTGGCTCCTTTTAGAATGGTCAGAAAGGATACAGAAATTTTCTTAAGACCTATGTGGACAAGGTATGGAAGTTATACAAAGCTAAAAAATGACCATGAAATCCATGCCATTTTAAGGGAACTTAAGAAGATTTCCAAGAATGATGAAAAAGGCAATGGAATAGATTTTATTCCATTAATCTGTCCTGAATGTGGAAGTGATATTCCAGCCCTTTCAAAGGCCTATGCTCTTTTTTGTAAGTCATGCAAAAGACTCTGGGCTGTTGGCAATGGAAAAATGTTGCATCAAAAGGCAAGGATCATGGCCCATGAAGTAGAAAGAAATATGCTCTTTTTACCCTTTTACCATTTTTGTCTGAAAATTACTGGGCTTCCATTTAACAACAGGCTCTCCTTTTTAAAGGCCGTTTTCCCCTATAAGGAATTTCCTGATGACCTTTCAAAGGAGCCAGTCCAGATAGTTATTCCAGCATTTAGTCTTGGTCCATCACTTTATCTTCGCCTTGCACAAAGGATGAGCAGCTCTGACTTATCATTTTTAAGAAAAAATAGAGAAATAACCTCATCAATGATCAGGACCCACTGCATCAACGTAAGCCTTGAGGCTGCCTTTCAATATCTTCCTTTTTTGTTGTTATCAATTTTTAAGAGACGTAAGAAATTGAAAAACATCCTTTTAAGAACCGAGATTTCCATTACAGATATCAATCTCTTTTTTATTGGTTTTAAAGAGACAGGAAGGGATTTGATTGAAAAAAAGACAGGACAGGCCATACAAATGGCTTCCATAAGATATGGCCTGAATCTTTAGAACCTCAGGCAGCTCTTAGGTTCAAAAGAGGGACCTTTGCTTCTACTTCTCTTTTTAGCATTTCAATGAGAATTATGGCCCTATCCTTTCCATCAAGAGCCTTAAGCACTCCTTCAATAATGGTATCATTTGGCCCTTTAAAACGAACCTTATCTCCAGGGCTAAAGCCATATTTTTCCTTCATGCCAACCGGTATTATCCCCTTTTCATTAGCCCTTTCCATAAGGCCTTCAATAAACCAGTCTGGTACTGGAGGATAATAATTTCCAAACCTCACAGGGCCAATAGCTCCCCTTGTGCTGGAAATGGTAATCCAGTTCTCCTCACTCTTGGCAAGATGAAGAAAAAGATAGCCAGGAAAAAGTGGAGAAAGGGTTTCTTTCACCTTTCTGGCATGTCTAACAATTCGAATGGTTGAAGGAAGAAAAACTCTAAAGGATTGGTTTTCAAAGTTTTGCTTTGCAAAAAATTCTTTTCTAGGATGTGTCCTTACGGCATACCATCTTCTTAATTCTTCCA
Source organism: Deltaproteobacteria bacterium (assembly GCA_015489315.1). Taxonomy (GTDB): domain Bacteria; phylum Desulfobacterota; class Dissulfuribacteria; order Dissulfuribacterales; family QOAL01; genus JAADCZ01. The sequence continues at coordinate 8,979 of WFZZ01000085.1, forward strand.
TAGCCTTCCCAAACCCCTTTTTAAAAAATTTTCCTTACCAGAATACTTTTCGAAAAAACAGGCTATGTACTTAAGCCCTAATGGGCTGCAGGTATGCCCTCTTCCATCTCCTTTTCAGAAAACCAATTTGGAGGTTCAAATTCCTGCAAGTTTTCAAACAGCTTCTCTTTCCCCTCCAAAATTAAAGCCCTATTCAAAACTTCATCCATATGTTCAACGCAAACCATTTCCAAAGACTTTAAGAGCCTTGGCTGTATCTCTTTCAAATCCTTTTCATTTGCCTTTGGAATAAGGCAAGTCTTTAGATTCATACGCCTTGCAGCCAAAAGTTTTTCTTTAAGGCCACCTATTGGAAGAATTCTGCCCCTCAGGGTTATCTCACCGGTCATTGCAATATCGTGCCTAACTGGAATCTTCAGAAGGGCTGATACCAGGGCAGTTGCAATGGTAATTCCAGCAGAGGGCCCATCCTTTGGAATTGCACCCTCTGGCACATGGACATGTACATCCACCCTTTTATGAAAATCAAGTGGAAGACCGATTTGATGGGCCCTTGCCCTGACGTAACTCATGGCAGCCTGGACGGATTCCTGCATAACGTCACCTAGCTTTCCAGTAATGGTAAGTTTCCCCTTTCCTGGCATTACCGCCACTTCAATCTGCAAAAGCGTGCCACCGGTCTCGGTCCAGGCAAGGCCGTTTACTACTCCAATAAGGTCCTTTTCTTCAGTGGCAGAATGTTTGTATTTTGGAACCCCAAGATATTTGTTTAGCGAAGAACGGGTAATCTTAATGCATTTGTCCTTGTTTTCACCCTTGGCAATCTGCCTTGCCGCCTTTCTGCATAGTGCAGCAATGGACCTTTCAAGGTTTCTTACGCCTGCCTCCCTGGTGTAAAGGTGAATGATATCTTCAAGGGCACCTGTGGTAATCTCTATCTGTTCTTTTCCTAGACCATGGGCCTCAAGTTGCCTTGGAATAAGATGTCTTTTGGCTATCTCGATCTTTTCTTCCTCTGTATAACCAGGAAGCTCAATTATCTCCATCCTGTCCTGCAGGGGAAGTGGGATAGTATGTAGGGCATTGGCCGTTGTAATAAACATTACGTTTGAAAGGTCATAATCAAGGTCAAGATAGTGATCGTTAAAGGCATAGTTTTGTTCCGGATCAAGGACCTCCAAAAGGGCTGAAGCCGGATCGCCCCTGAAATCAGAACTCATTTTATCCACTTCATCCAGACAAAAGACCGGGTTTATTACCTTGGCCTTTTTCATGGACTGGATGATCTTTCCAGGCAGTGCTCCAATATAGGTCCGCCTGTGACCTCTTATCTCTGCCTCGTCCTTTACCCCTCCAAGGGAAAGCCTGACAAAATTTCTGCCAAGGGCCCTTGCAACTGACTTTGCAAGGGAGGTCTTTCCAACTCCAGGTGGGCCCACAAGACAGAGTATCGGACCCTTTATCTTATTTGTAAGTGTCTTTACTGCAAGATATTCAAGAATCCTTTCCTTTGGCTTTTCAAGCCCGTAATGGTCTTCATCAAGTATCCTTTCCGCCTTTGAAAGGTCGGTATTGTCCTTAGTGCGCTCAAACCATGGAAGGGCCAAAATCCAGTCAATATAGTTTCTCACAACTGTGGCTTCGGCAGACATGGGAGCCATGAGTTTTAGTTTTTTAAGCTCCTGCCTGACCTTATGAGCAGCCTCTTTGGGTAGCCTTTTCCTCTTTATGCGTTTTTCAAGCTCTTTAAGTTCGCTTTGGGCATCGTCTTGCTGGCCCATTTCCTTTTGTATGGCCCGAATCTGCTCATTCAGATAATAATCCTTCTGGTTTTTTTCCATCTGCTTTTTAACACGTTCCTTGATCCTTTGCTCCACCTTTGCGATTTGGGTCTCAGTGGACATAAAGGTATAGAGCTTTTCGAGCCTTTTTACAGGATTAAGGGCCTCAAGGACTGCCTGTTTATTGGCAACCTTCAAGGAGACATGTGACGCAATGGAATCTGCAAGCCTTGAAGGGTCTGTAATTGAAGAGATAGAAACTGCCACTTCAGGTGGGACCTTTTTATTGAGCTTACAATATTCATCAAAGGCAGAGATGGTGAGCCTTATCAAGGCATCCACCTCTGGGCCAGAGACACTTTTTTCAGGAAGTTCTTCTACCTGAACTAGAAAGTAATTTTCTTCAGGTAAAAAGGCCTTAATCTCTGCCCTTCTTTTTCCTTCAATTAAGGCCTTTACAGTTCCATCAGGTAAACGCAAAAGCTGTAATATGGTTCCAATGGTGCCCACCCTGTAGATATCCTTTTTTGTGGGCTCATCTACCTTTGCATCCTTTTGTGCAGAAAGAAATATTTCCTGTTTATCCTCCATGGCCCTTTTTATGGCCTCTACAGACTTTTCGCGGCCAATAAAAAGTGGTGCTACCATTTGAGGAAAAAGCACCATGTCCCTCAATGGCAAAAGAGGTAATGTCTTTAATCTTTTTTCTACAGTGTCCATATGTCCTCTTTTTTTCTTATGACGCCTCAGCCTTTTTATTTTCATAAATAAGTATGGGTTCGGCCTTGTTCAAGATCACATCTTCACTAATTACACACTCTTTTACATCCTGTTTGGATGGAAGATCATACATGACATCTAGCATGGCCTTTTCCAATATGGCCCTAAGACCTCTTGCCCCCGTCTTTCTCTTGATTGCCTCCCGTGCAATGGCCTTCACTGCCCCGTCTGTAAAGTGAAGGTCAATGTTGTCCATAGCAAAAAGTTTTTGAAACTGTTTTACAAGGGCGTTTTTGGGTTCTTGTAAGATTCTTATAAGATCTTCTTCTTTAAGTTCATCTAAGGTTGCAACAACAGGAATCCTTCCAACGAGCTCAGGTATAAGACCATATTTTATAAGATCTTCTGGCTCAAGATTTTTAAGTATTTGGCTATAGGTAAGTTCCCTTGCTCCTTCCACATTTGCACCGAATCCAATGGAATATTTTCCCAACCTTTCTTTAATTATGGAATCAAGGCCAACAAAGGCACCGCCAACTATAAAAAGGATATTTGTAGTATCTATCTTTACAAATTCCTGCTGGGGATGCTTTCTACCCCCCTTTGGAGGCACATTTGCCATTGTTCCTTCAATAATCTTTAAAAGGGCCTGCTGGACACCCTCTCCGGAGACATCCCTTGTTATGGAAGGACTGTCTGATTTTCTTGCAATCTTATCTATTTCGTCAATATAAACTATACCACGGCTTGCGAGCTCAACATCATAGTCTGCTGCTTGGAGAAGGTTTAGGATGATGTTTTCCACATCCTCTCCAACATAACCTGCTTCAGTGAGTGTGGTAGCATCTGCAATGGTAAAGGGGACATTTAGTATTTTTGCTAGGGTTTGGGCCAAAAGTGTCTTACCGCTTCCTGTCGGCCCAATAAGCATGATATTACTCTTTTGAAGCTCAACATCGTCAAGAGAGACATTTGATTCAATCCTTTTATAGTGATTGTGTACAGCAACTGAAAGTATCTTTTTCGCCTGTTCCTGGCCAATTACATATTGATCGAGAAGATTTTTTATTTCAGCAGGCTTTAAAATGGAGGTTGAGGCACCCTGTGCCTCTTCTCCACCTTCATAATCTTCAGCAATAATATCATTGCAAAGGTCAATGCACTCATCGCAAATATAGACATTTGGACCTGCAATGAGCTTTCTGACCTCACCTTGTCCCTTTCCGCAAAAGGAGCAACTAAGATCTCCAGAGCTTTCGTAATCGTCTTTTTTCTTACTCATAGCTATTCCTCCTTGGAGGTCTCTGGTCTTTTCTCCAAGATTTCATCCACAAGGCCGTAATCCTTGGCCTCATGGCTACCCATAAAATAATCCCTTTCTGTGTCAGCCTGAATTTTTTCAATTGGCTGACCCGTATGTTTTGCTAGGATTTCGTTTAACCTTTTCCTGAGTTTAAGGATCTCTTTTGCATGGATATCAATATCTGTTGCCTGTCCTTGAAATCCACCCATTGGCTGATGGATGAGCACCCTGGAGTTTGGAAGACAATAGCGTTTTCCAGGCGCACCAGCTGCAAGAAGTAGCGCACCCATAGAAGCAGCCTGCCCAAGACAAAGGGTGCTTACATCTGCCTTAATGTATTGCATTGTATCGTAAATTGCGAGCCCAGCAGTAACCACACCACCTGGTGAATTTATATAAAGGGTGATGTCTCTATTGGGATCTTCCGCCTCTAAAAAAAGAAGTTGTGCAATGACTAGATTGGCAATTTCATCATTAATGGCTCCACCAAGAAATATGATTCTTTCCTTTAGAAGCCTTGAATATATATCATAGGCCCTTTCACCCCTAGGGCTTTGCTCTATTACAATTGGAACTAGCATGTCTTATCACTCCTTATCTTCGCTTTACTTCTCTGGTGTTTTCTCTTGCTCTTCACTCTCAGATTCTTTCAATTCATCTTCTTCCTTAATCTTTACATTCTTCAATAAAAAGTCTAGGGTCTGCTTTGCCCTTAACTTGGGAAGGACGGATTCAAAGACCGCTGACTCCAATTGATTTCTGTCAACATTCAATTTCTTATATTGTTCATCGACATAATCCTTATATTGTTTGAGCTCTTCTGTAGGAATTTCTACCTTTTCTTCATCTGCAATCTTATCAAGGATAAGCTCTGTCTTTACCTGTCTTATTGCATCCTCACGAAGCTTTTCTCTAAGTCTCCCCTCGTCAATCCCTGCCCTTTCAAGGTTTGCACCTCGCTCTTGCATGTGTCCAGCAATGTTATCCACCATTTGATCAAGCTTTTTTTCAATGAGTCTTTCTGGCACTGGAAAATCTGCATTTTCAAGGAGCTTATCAAAAAGCTGTTGTCTGAGGACGGATTCCGCTGCTTCTTCTTTTTCCTTTAAAATATGTTCTCTGAGCTTATTTTTTAAATCTTCAACGGTTTTTAAACCTATCCCAAATCTTTGGGCAAATTCATCATCAAGTTCTGGCATGACTCTTTTTTGTATGGCCTGAAGGACTACTTTGTATTTAACTGTCTTTCCAGCAACTAGTATGTTAAGGGCATCTTCAGGATATGTTACCTCTATTTCCTTTTCTTCACCCTTTTTCATTCCGATTATGCTCTTTTCAAGGGTTTCATTGAAATTGCCACTTCCAATCTCAAGGAAATATGCTTCATTGGCCAGCTCTTCCACTTCCTCTCCATCTATAAAGGCCTTGTAATCAATTATTACCAGATCTCCTTCTTTAACAGGCCTTTGCTCTTCAACTGTTTCTATGCTTCCGAACTGCTTTCTAAGGGCCTCAAGCTGTTCCTCCACTTCCTCATCAGTAACTTCTATTTTTGGTCTAACCAGTTCAAATTCTCTAAAGTTTGGAATTTCAATCTCTGGCTCAATATCCATCAATACACTATATTTAAATGGCTCTCCCTTTTTAACTTCACTGGAAGAATCTAGTTGGGGCTCAAGGAGCATTACTATTTCACTTTTTTTAATGGCCTCTCCTATAGTATTCTCAATGAGATTTTGAAAGACTTCACCCCTTATTTCTTTATTGTACTCCCTTTCAATAATACTTTTAGGAACCTTCCCCTTTCTGAACCCAGGAACTGACACAACCTTTTTCAACCGTTCAACGGTCTGATTGATTTCTTCATCAACCTTTTCTGCTGGTATCTCAACATTTAGGCGTTTTTGAATTGGGCTTACATCTTCTACTGTTACCTTCATTTCCATGACCTTTATGATCCTTCCTTATTAGATTTTTATTTTGATAAGGGCTTATCTATCTGATATCACCAAAGGGCACCCATAAATTTAATACTTTTAAATTCTGGGAAAAGACCTTGGTGGGTGTGTAAGCAGTGGCAAGAAGACATTGATAAAAATCCATTGAATTTAGGCCACTGGTCTCTAAATTGTCCATTACATCACTTTTTTATTCACCGTATGAGAAAAATTGTAGAACACTTTATAAAGGAAAAGCCAGAAAATATCAACAAAAATGAGGAAAGAGAAAAGGACTTAAAATGACACATGAGGAGTTTGTTTAATAATTGGTGCGAGAGGGGAGACTCGAACTCCCACGGCCTGGGGCCACTAGATCCTAAGTCTAGCGCGTCTACCAATTCCGCCACTCTCGCACAAAGTCGGGATGGAATATTTATGTGGAATTAATTTAATAGGGTAAAAAAATGAAGTCAATGTTTAACCATCTACAGCAATATCAGTGAAGATATTCCACCAGCTACCAGTACTACCCAAAGGATATCTATTCCATAGTAAAGGGCAAGAAAGGAAGAAATGCCGATTACTGCATGGGGAATGTCCCAGTAAATTCCAAAGAAAAAGCTCAAAAATACTGCAAGAAGGAGTCCAACAAAGGATGCAAGAACTCCACGCATTGCCCTTTTAAAGGGAAGCACGTCCTTAAAGCTGTCATAAAAGGGGGTAGTTGAAAGTAAAATTAAAAGGGATGGGGTGAAAATGGCCCAGCTACAAAAAACTGCTCCGACTATTCCCTTAAGTATAAAGCCAACAAAGGCAGCAGTTATAACAATAGGCCCTGGAGTAATTTGCCCGAGGGCAATTCCATCCATAAAAACCCGCTGGCTAAGAAGATGCCTCTTATCAACAATTTCATGAAGCATAAGCGGTAGTGATGCATATCCGCCACCGTAAGCAAAAAAATCCACCTTCATCATTATGAGGCAGAGCCTAAAAATATCAGGGAAAAAGGAAAAGAGAAACAGTAAAATGAACAAGACAACGGCAGATAAAAGGGCTGTAAACTGCAATAATTTTTTTGTGGAAGCTGAAAAAAGAACATTTTTAAAGGAACTGGTATCATGGGAGGCAGGGTCTTTGATGATCTTATTGTATAAGAAAAGTCCCATAAAAGCACATATTCCAATTATAAGGACCGGGTTTTGTTTTTCATAAAAAAGGATTGTAGAAAGAACGAATAGAAAAATATCCTGAGATGTCTTTATAATCTTTTTACCAAAAGAGATTGTGGCATTTGCAACAATTGCAACCACAACCACCTTTAGACCTGAAAAACATGCAGCAATGGGTCTTATGTCAAGGGCATATTTGTAGGCATAGCTTAAGGCCAGCATCAAGAAAAAGGCTGGAATTGCAAAGCCTGTAAAAGAGGCGATGGCCCCAGGTCCTCCTGCAGTTTTAAGGCCAGCATAGGCAGCAGCCTGCATAGCAGTTGCACCTGGTATGGTCTGAACAAGGGCAATGCCGTGGTCAAATTCCTTTTCGTCAACCCATCTATTTTTTTTACAGGATAGGTCCTTTATGTATCTAACCATGGCAGGCCCACCAAAGGCAGTAAGCCCTAGCCTTAAGAAGGCGAAAAATATTCGGATTAGACCTGGACGCCTTTCCAAATTTCCTTAAGCTCCTCAACCATTTTTATATCTTCTGAAGGAAGCCTTCCCCTTGTAGTAAGATAACCTCCAATGAGCATTGCATCTGCACCAGACATGAAGGCTAGGGTTTGAAAATCCCCAAGCACCACTTCCCGGCCTCCTGCCATCCTGATGGCGGCACCTGGAAGAAGAAGCCTCATAAAAGAAATGGTTCTAAGAACTTCCGATATGGATAAAATTTTTTGATTTTCAAGGGGGGTTCCGCTTATTGGCACAAGGATATTTAAAGGGCTTGATTCAACCAGAAGCCCTCTTAAAACCTCTATCATTTGAAATCTATCTCTTTCATCTTCGCCTAGGCCAATGATTCCACCTGCACAAGCCTCAAGTCCCACTTCCTTAATTGCTTCTATGGTCTTTACCCGTTCCACAAAGGAGTGGGTGGTGCAGACCTTGGGATAATATCTTTCAGATGTTTCAAGGTTGTGATGGTATCTTGTAAGCCCTGCCTCTTTTAAAAGCTTAAGACCTTTCTTATCGATTATTCCGAGGGATGCACAGACCTTTATTCCAACCTTTTCTCGAATCTCATGCACATATTCTGCTATTTTTTCAAGAAGCCTTTCACTGGGTCCCTTTCCACTTGTCACAAGGCTGAATCTTTGGGCTCCATTTGTCTTGGCCTCCCTTGCCTCCTTTAGGATTCTATCAAGTGGCTTTAAAGGATATTTTTCAATTCTTGCCCTTGAAATGGCCGATTGTGCACAAAAGGTGCAATTTTCACTGCAGTTTCCACTTTTGGCATTTGTTATTGTGCAAAGCCCGAATTTTGTACCCCTTTCTCGGAGTTTAACCTTAAGAGCCATATTGCAAAGTGCCCAAAGGGGCAAATTTTTTATATCTTCGTAGGTAATTTCTTTTTGTTTCAAAGGGTCTTTTCCACCTCTTTTAAGGTCTCTTTTGTCCTAAGAATGATATCATCAATCTCTTCCCTTTTTGTACAAAGGGGCAAAAATAAATATATTACATCTGAAAGGGGTCTAAGTATCAGTCCCCTTTTAAGGCCGGCAAGATAAACCTGCCAGCCAATACGTTTTTTTGAAGGAAAGGGCTCCCTAGTTCCTTTGTCCTTTACTAGTTCAAAGGCGCATACCATTCCAATCCCACGGATGTCTCCCACGATTTCAAGTTCAAAAAGCTCTCCCTTTTTTTCCTGAAGGTATTGAACCCTGTCCCTTAATTTTGAAAGAACATTTTCCTCTTTAAAAACCTCAAGGCTTCCAAGGGCAGAGGAGACACAAATGGGGTTTGCAGTAAAGGTGTGTCCGTGGAAAAAGGTCTTTCCCTCAGAATAGTCTGCATAAAAAGCGTCAAAAATTTCCCTTTTTGTTACTGTAACTGCAAGGGGAAGGGTGCCTCCTGTGAGTCCTTTTGAAAGACAGAGAAAGTCGGGCACAATTTTCACATGGTCCATTGCAAACATCTTTCCTGTCCTGCCAAAGCCTGTTGCAACCTCGTCAAGGATCAGATGAATGCCATATTCTTCTGTAATATCTCGAGCCCTTTTTAGATATTTCTTTGGATATGTAATCATTCCTCCTGCGCCCATCAAAAGGGGTTCAAGGACAAGGGCGCAAATCCTCTCTCTGTTCTCTTTAATGGCCCTTTCAAGAAGATCAAAACATTCAAGGGAGCATTTTCTCCCCCTCTCAGGATCGTAATTTTTATAGTCGATGGGGCACCTGTAACAATATGGTGGAGGAACCTTGATGGATTTGAAGGTTATTTCAGAAAAGGGGCCTTCAAAGGCAGGAACACCGCCAAGGCTCATGGTCCCTATGGTATCTCCATGATAGCCTCTTTCAAGGGAAACAAAAAGGTGCCTTTTTTCCTCTCCCATTTGCTTGAAATATTGCAAAGACATTTTAAGGGCCACTTCAACTGCTGTGGAGCCATTGTCAGAAAAAAAGAACTTTGAAAGCTCGCCTGGAAGATACTCCTTTAGGTTTTTACAAAGGATTATGGGGCCTTTGTGTGTTGTCCCTGCAAAATGGACCTGATCAAGCCTTTCAAGTTGATCTTTTATGTGTTTTCTTATAACTGGATGGTTGTGGCCATGGGTGATGCACCACCACGAGGAAATGGTGTCATAGTATTTTTTGCCATCTATATCAAAAAGATGAATCCCTCTGGCCCTGTCCACAAACAACAAGTCCCTTTTTTCAAAGTCTTTCATCTGGGTATAGGGGTGCCAGATGAGTTCTTTATCTAGTCTTTTAAGCTCCTTAATATCCATTCTTTGTGCCTTTTTATCCTGCTGGATTTTTAAAGATCAATCAACTGGACATAACTTACTTCTTTCAAAAGGGCATCTGTTACATGGGGATGGCACGTAAAAAAAAGTATCTGCCTTTTTTGGGAAAATTCCCCTATTGCCCTTGCTGCAAGCCTTGTTCGTTGAGGGTCAAAGTTTACCATTATATCATCCATAATGACAGGTATTGTTTCACCTTCTGGTTCAAGGGTTGATATTATGCCAAATCTTAGGGAAAGATAAAGTTGCTCCTTTGTTCCCTGGCTTAGGTTTTGAGGTGAAACAAGCATTCCATCCCTGCGCATAACAAAAATTTGTGCCTTTTGCCTATTTTCATCTTCACCTGCACGAAAAAGTATTCTTTCATATCTTCCGTTGGTAATGGTGGAAAAATAGGTGGATGCAATTTCAAGGACCTTTGGCTGGTTTTCCCTTTCAAAACGCTCTTTGGCCCTTTTAAGAATTATTTGAGATATCTTGAGCCTTGCCCATCTTCTTGAAAGTTCAAAAAGCTCGTTTTCTAAGGCCTCTTTTCTAAACAAAAGCTCCTGTCTTTTATCAGAAGTCATAAGGCCTTTTATGACCTCACGGCAACGGCCGATCTCCTGATGTTTATCTTCGATTTTTCTTTTAATATCTTCTGCCTGTCTATTTAATTCATTGATCTTTGATTCTATCTCTGGAAGGTTTGTCCTGGAATATACTTCGACTGCCTCCTTTTCGCTTACTCCAAGACCTGAAGACAGCCTTATGAGAATGGCTTCTAGTTCCTTTTTGAGCCCTTCCAAAAATTTCCCCTTCTCATACCTTTTCTTGAGGGAATGCAAGTCCTTTACATGAAACTCATCAAAGGTGCTTTTTAGTTGGGCCAAAAGGGAATGGCGTTTTTGAGTAAGGTTTTTTAGACCATCATCCACAGCCTTTAATTTTTCCTTTAGGATCAATAGATTTGTAATTTTTTCCTCTTCCCTTTGTAAAAGGTGTTCCAATATTTCAAAAATTCCTTCATTGACTTTTGGTCTTTCATCAGCAAAAAGCCTTGAAAGAATATCTTTTAAGGCCCCTTCAATTGACGATTTTTCTGCCTTATATTGTTTTAATATGTCTTGTTCTTGCTCCTTTTCATCAATAAGTTCCCTCAATTCCTCTATGAGTTTTATGTATTGAATGGCTATATCAGGGGAAATGAAGGAAGGAAGCCCACTTTTCTTTAAAAAAACTTGCCAGTTTTGAGTTTCATCCTTGATTTTTTGGGAAATTTCCTCCTTTTTTTTGTCTAAATCAGCTATTTCACTTTCAAGCCCTTTCTTTTCTTCTTTAAAGGCCTTTAGCCTTTGAGCCTTTAAAAGCCTTTCTTTTAATTCCTGGGAACCCTTGATTAAATCCTCCCTTATCTCCAAAACTAAATCCCTTATGGCCTTTGTATCCTCTGTGCCAATAGGTCTTTTGAAAAATTCAAGCCCCTTTTTGATACCATTATCAATTCTTTCTAATTCTTCTTCTAGTTCTTTTAGCCTTATGACCTTTTCTTTTATGAGATTAAACCCCTTTGTAAGTTCATAAAAATCCTCTTTTTTTAACTGTTCATCCAGGGAATTTTCCTTCAAAAAATCCTTCCATCTATCCTCAAGTATCCTTTCTTTTTCTTTAACCCTACTTATTGAAAGTTCCGTCTCTTCTTTTCTTGAAATTATATCTTCAAGGTCTTCATTTAAGGTTTTCATCTCCTTTTTGATCTTTTCCTCTTCCCTTAAGGCAGAAATTACATCCTCGATTCTATTCAAAAGCCCGGAATAATAGGGCTCATCATAGTCTTCGTGAGAAAGGCCAAAAAGTATGGAAAGCCTTTGGGTGTCTTTAACTATGTTTTCTAAAAGGCTGTTTAAAAAATCGGTTTCCTTTGAAAGAGAGGCAATTTTCCTTTTAGTAGAACGCAAGGATTCTTCCAGCTCCTTTAATGCCTTTTTAATCCTTTTCCTAAAAAAGAGGAAAAGAAAGATGGAAACCGGCAGGAGGGAATAAAGAAATATTCTTATACCTTCATCAGAATCTTTAAGGGAAAAGCCGGATATGAGGGCAAAAAGCCCTAAAAATGGGATTAAGTAGTTTAAGTGTTTAAAAAATAAAAGCCTTTTTTGAAAATAGAATCCTTCCTTTAGGCGATTTTCATGGGTTTCTAATTGAATTTCTAGCTGATTTTTTTGACTCTTTATGGAGGAAATCCTTGGAAGGCCAATTTTTAGCCCTGAGCAAAGCCTAATAAGCTCTTCTTTTTTGTCTTTATCAACTGGAAGGCTTGTGTTGAGCTCATCCAGCCTTTCCTGGCGTCTTTTTATCCTTGCCTTGTAGGCATCCTCATCTTTTTTTATCTGGGCTAAGATGGACTTAAGAAATAGAATTTCTTTTTTAAGGCTGTCAAGCCTTTCAAGAATTTCATTTCCCCTTTTTGAGATTTCATCTATGGAAAATATGTCACAGATCGAAACATCAATTTTAAACCTTTTTTGGAGCCCCTTTAATTCATTTTTTAATCCATTGATCCTTTCGGAAAGTTCCTCTCTTCTAAAAAGGTCATCTTCGATACGGGAAAGCCTTTTTAATTGATTGTTAATCTCAGAAAGCCTTCTATTAAGTTCGACTGGCCCTTCTTTAAGGTCTTTCTCAAGTTTTTTTATTGTTTCATTTAATTGCGAAAGGTCCTCTACCCTTATTTCATATCTTTTAATTATTTCAAGAAAGTCTTCATTGACCCTTTTTAGACCTTTATTATATTCTTCTATCTTTTCTTCAGTATGTATTCCAACCTTGAAATTTTTAAGTTCTTCCTTGTCGAAAGCTTTACCTATCTTATTTTCAATTTCTTTAATCTTTCTTCCAATTTTTTCGATTTTTCTTGTCCTTAATGGTATCTCTTCCCTTAGAAAGATATACCTTTCCTTAAGTGAACATATCTCTTTTATCTTTTGCTTATTTTTTACAACTTCGCTTTTAACATGAGTTTTTGAGATGGCAATCTCAATTTCTGTTCTTTTTTCTTTAAGCCCTTTTATTTGGTCATCCAGGTCATTTAATTTTTCATTTGTTTCATTGGCCTTGAAAAAAGTTTCATCATCAGGAAATTGGTAATTAATCCTTTCTTCCAAAAGCCCTCTTTTAATTTCTTTAAACCTCAAAAAGTCATTCCATCCTTCCCTTAGGGTCTTATGCCAGTAAAGATCCTTTTCTGTTTGCGTCCGCAAGTTTTCAAGGGATTCAAGCTCTTTTTCCTTCCGGGCGATTTGTTCTTTCATCTCCCTGTATTTTTCTATTTCATGCCCTGATCCGGAAAGCTCCTTTTTTATTTTCTTTATCTTTGAAATGGTCCTGTTGATCTTCTGCTTTTTTCCCCTTGGTTTAAAAAGTTCGTCAAGGCCCTTTTCAAGAAATTTCTGCGCCCTTGATAGGGCCCTAAAGGATGTGCCAAAGCCTACTCCATAAATTGCATCCTTTACTCCTTCTTCATTGAGGCTATCAAGTTCCTGAAGTTCCTTGAGGCTAAATGCAAATATATTTTCATAAACCTTCTGGGTAATTCCTCCAAAAATCATCTTGGGATCAAAAAGACCTGGTTCACTCCCAAGCCTTAAAAGTTTAAAATCTGTCTTTTTAATACTTTTCCCATTGAAGTAGGAAAGCCTTTCAAATAAAAATCTCTCTCCCTTTTTATCCTCGATTATTATTCTTCCGCCATAAGGTCCATTTTTTATTGGAAGGTAGGAAGGCCTGTTTTCCTTTCTATTATTTGAAAAGCCAAAGAAAATCGTCCTTATAAAGGAAAGGATGGTTGACTTTCCTGCTTCATTTTTTCCTTGAAAAATTACAAGTCCATCTTCAAGGGGGCCGATTTTTTTATTATTAAAAAGGCCAAAGCCTTCTATTTGAATCTCCCTAATTTTCAAGGTCTCTTTCCTCTAAAAGTTCTAAAAGGAGATATTTTGCCCTTTCCACTATCTCCAAAAGCTCGTGGTCATCAGGTACAATAGAAGATAGCTCGGGCCTTTTAAAAAGTTCCTTAATATCATCATGTCCTCTCAGGTGTTCAAGAGTTATTGATTCGGCCTCTCTAAGACAATATCCAGGAAGGTCCTTTACTTCCATTCGGTTAGATAGATCGGCCTTTGGAGTGGTAAAGTTTCTTATTTCAACCACATAGACCAGAGGCTCCTGGTTTTCCATTTCCTCTTTTACGGTTTCATGGAGTTCCTGTAATTTTTCATCTCTTAAGAGCATTCCGGCCAGTGTGCTTTGGCCTTTTAGTAAAAGCCTTATTAAAAGGTCTTTTCCCTTGTATCTTTTTTGTTCATCTTCAATGGATTTAAATATTTTTGACAAAAGTTCCTGTGTGTTTGTTATATCAAAAAGATCAATTTCTATTTCACTCCAAACAATTTTTGATGTTGAGAGAAATTCTGCCTCAATCTGTCCATCTTCTACCTTTACAAAATAGCATCCCCTTTCACCAGATTCTTTAAAGTGTCGCCCCTGAATGTTGCCTGGGTAAACTATATAGGGTTCCTTTGAAATTATCCGTGGTATGTGTATGTGGCCAAGGGCCCAGTAATCGGCCCTATGATCAAAATCCGAAATATTACAGGGTGCATAGGGTATGTGGCCCTCTTGAGAGCCAACGGTTACGTGAAGTAGGGCAATTTTAAATAAGTCTTCTTCAAAGACTGGAACAGACCTAACGAGATTTCCAAATTCTTTTTCCTTCTTAAAACTTTTTCCAAAAATTGCAATCTCTTGTCCGGAAGGAAGTTTTATCCGTTCCCAGTTGGTGTTTTTTGGCGAAAATACAGTGCAGTTTTCAGGAAATTTCCAAGCCCCTGAAATCCTATCATAGGGGTCATGGTTCCCATGAATCAAAAAGACCTTTATTCCGTGCTCTTTAAGTTTTTTAAAGCCCTTGTGGATGTGGGAAAGGGGTCTTAAGTTTTGATCTTTGGTATCAAGCAGGTCTCCAGCCACAAGGACAAAATCTGCTTTCTTTTCAATTGAAAGTCTTATCAGTCTGTCAAAGGCCTCATATGTTGAATCAAGAAGCTTTATATACAGGCCTTCGTCCACGTCCTTTATGCCTTTAAAGGGCGAGCCAACATGAAGATCAGCACAGTGAATGAATTTAAAATTTTTATTCATAGTTTATGGAAGAAATTATTTTTACTTAGAAGAAAAAATGTGTAAGATTTCAAACTGTTTTAATTGCCTGTCTCGTAAAACATTATTGTAGGAAGAATATAGGCTAAAATGGTTTTTTAGGAAAGAATAGCAGGGTATTTTGTAGCTTTTTATAAAGCCAAAATAGACAGGAGTAAGTTTCATGTGTTCCATTTTAAAGGGGCTTTCAGGGCCTGAAATCGAGGCCCTTAGTATGAAGATTATTGAAAAGGAGCTTGGGCCAACGCCCTTTTCAGAGGATGAGCTCAAGGTGGTTAAAAGGGTCATTCATGCAACTGCAGATTTTGAATTTGCAAGAACCATAAAATTTAAAAATAGTCCCATTTCTGAGGGTATAAAGGCCCTCAAAAAGGGCCTTCCCATAGTAACAGATACACGCATGGCCGCCTCGGGCATCAGCAAAAATCTTTTCCCTAAAGAAGGACCAGAAATAATTGTTCCAGCCTTATTGCCTGAAGCCAAGAAGTTTCAAGAAAAAAAGGGAGGCACCCTTTCAGAGGCCGCAATGGAGCTTTGTGTTAAAATAAGGCCTGGAATAATAATTATAGGAAATGCCCCCACAGCCCTTTTAAAGGTCATTCAATTGATAAATGAAAAGAAAATTTCACCGCGGCTTGTAATTGGTGTTCCTGTTGGCTTTGTAAATGCCAAGGAGTCAAAGGATATGCTCTTTGAAATGGAGAATCAGCCCCTTATAACATGTCTTGGTAGAAAGGGCGGGACTCCGGTGGCCGTTGCCATAATCAATGCAATTATTCGTCTTGCCTTTAGGACAGAATAACTGCAATTATTCCTGCTAGAAATACGCCGTCAAAGGTCCCTGCACCTCCTATGGAGGCAACTGGTGCATGTACTTTTTTTAGGTCCTTTATGTGAAGGATGTCTGCTCCCAAAAGGGTGCCCATGGTGGCGGAGATATATGCCAGCGCAGGAGCATGCATTGAGGACGAACCGAGGGCCAGTGCCATAAGGGCTGCAATAATGGGTGGGATAAAGACAGGGATTGCTATCCCGACCCCTGGGACAGGTCTAGCGAAATGATAAGTGATGGCCGCAACAAGAAGTGTGGAAAATATAGGCTCAAAAAGCATTTGCCACTTTATCATGAGATAAAGGGAAAGGACTATTGGAATTACGGCACCCCCCATATTGATGGCAATGATCATGTTCTTTCTGGTTAGTCGAGGGATCTGATAAACCATTCCAAAAAAATGAATGGAACTGGGAAGTGGCTCAAAGTCATCCACCTCAATCTTTTTTATGGGAATATTGATGCCGCTTCCAAGAAGGGACAAAAGAAGAAAGCTAAAGGTCTGAATCTCGTTAAGTCCAAGCCTTTCAAAGACAATGGTTATGAGCCCAAGCTGAATGAATACAAAAAGAAAGATGAATACAAAGATGAGTAGAAAAAATACTATTAGGCCAAAGGGATTAAAAAACATTTCATTCTCCCATCTTTTCTATAAGGTCAATGGCCTTTTTAAGGGCCTCATCTATTCTCGATATATCCTTTCCTCCGGCCTGGGCCATATCTGGCCTTCCGCCACCTCCGCCCTTAATAACAGGGGCTATTTCCTTTATAATGTCACCTGCCCTGTACTTTTGTATCAAATCCTTTGTAACCATGCAAAGAAGCATGGCCTTATCTTCATTCTGGGAGCCTAAGCAGAGGATACCGCTTTTAAGCCTGTCCCTGATTTTATCTCCAAGCTCCCTCAATGCCTTTGCATCCAGTCCCTTGGCCTTATAGGTTACCACCTTTATCCCATTTACATTCACAGCGTCTTTAAGTATGTCATCAAGGCTTGAAACAGCCCTTGTTGCAGAAAGGGTATTTATCTTATTTTCAAGCTCCTTGATCCTTTTTTGAAGGCCTGAAATCCTGCTCTTTATTGCATTTACCGGGCATTTTAGGGTAGATGCAATCTCAAAAAGCTCATCTTCAATGCCCTGAACTGTATCAACTGCAATTTTCCCTGTTACTGCTTCAATTCTTCTAATACCTGACGCAACGCTTGATTCAGAAACGATTTTAAAAAAGCCAATCTGGCCCGTAGAAGAAAGGTGTGTGCCTCCGCATAGCTCCATGCTAAAATCAGGGATGGTCACAACCCTTACAACATCTCCATATTTTTCACCAAAAAGGGCCATAGCGCCCAGCTTTATGGCCTCTTCATGGCTGTGGAAACTTGTTTTAACTGGCAGATCAGCCCTTATCTTCTCATTAACTATCTGTTCAATGGCCTTTATTTCATTCCTAGAAAGGGCGGAAAAGTGCGTAAAGTCAAATCTGAGCCTCTCTGGTTCCACAAGGGACCCGGATTGCCTTACATGTTCTCCAAGGACCTTTCTTAAGGCTGCATGAAGAAGATGGGTTGCAGTATGGTTCCTTGCGGTATCAAGGCGCCTTTCCTCAGAAACCAAAAGCTCAACTTCATCCCCTTGCCTAATCTCACCCCTTGTTACCCTGGAAAGATGGCAAATCAAGTCCCCTCTTTTTTGGGTATCAATAACCTCTGCCTCACCAGACGGGCCAACAATTTTGCCCTTATCCCCAATCTGCCCTCCTGATTCTGCATAAAAAGGGGAGCTGTCAGTTATGATCTCCACCTCTTTTCCTTCTTTAGCATCTTCAAGGGCCTTTCCTCTTTCGATTATTGTAAGGACCTTCCCCTTTGCTTTTGTTGTCTCATAGCCTGTAAATTCACTCTTTATTCCGTCATCGATAAGGGCTTTGATGGCCTTTGGTATCTTTTCAATTATAAGTTCTTTCAAGGATGCCTTTGAACGCTCTCTTTGCTTAAAAAGCCTTTTTTCAAAGCCAATCCTATCAAGCCTAAATCCCCGTTCCTTTGATACATCCTGGACAATATCAACAGGAAGGCCATAGGTGTCATAGAGCTTAAAGACAAAATCTCCGTCAATTGTGTCTTCCCCTTTATTTTTAAGGGACTCCAGGTAGTCATCCAGCATCTTAAGACCCTGCCCAAGGGTCCTATTAAAGCGCTCTTCCTCATGATCGAGGATATCACAGATAAATTCTTCGTTTTGTTTAATCTCAGGATAGATAGGCGACATGTCCTCTATGACTTGTCTTGCAACAACTTTCATAAATCTTTCAGAAAGCTCCAGGACATGGCCATACCTTATTGCCCTTCTTATTATTCTTCTAAGCACATATCCGCGGCCTTCATTGGAAGGAATCACCCCGTCTGATATAAGAAAGGTACTCGCCCTTGCATGGTCTGAGATGACCCTCATGGCAACATTTGTAGGCTCATCCTGGCCATATTTTTTCTCTGAGATGGCCTCAATTGTCTTGATCAGGTTTTCAAATATGTCTGTATCAAAATTGTTAAGTTTTCCTTGGCATACGGCGGCGATCCTTTCAAGCCCCATGCCCGTATCAATACAGGGCTCTGGAAGTGGAGAAAGGCTTCCATCTTCATCCCTGAAAAATTGCATAAATACCAGGTTCCATATCTCAAGAAACCTTCCACAGTCACAATCAACCCCACAATCTGGCCTTCCACACCCAACATGCTCCCCCTGATCTAAAAGGATCTCTGAACATGGGCCGCAAGGGCCAGTATCTCCCATTGCCCAAAAGTTGTCCTTTTCATCAAGGCGAACAATCCTTTGCGGCGAGATACCGGTAAGTTTCGGCCAGAGTTCTGCCGCCTCGTCATCCTCTCTAAAGACCGTAATCCAGAGCTTTTCCCTGGGAAGGCCAATATTTTCCACCAGAAATTCCCAGGCAAACTCTATTGCCTCTTTTTTGAAATAGTCTCCAAAGGAGAAGTTTCCAAGCATCTCAAAAAAGGTGTGATGGCGTGCAGTATAGCCGACATTTTCAAGGTCGTTATGCTTTCCACCAGCCCTTACACATTTCTGGCAGGTTGCAGCCCTTTTATAGGGCCTTTTTTCTTCACCAAGAAATACCTTTTTAAACTGGACCATGCCTGCATTTGTAAAAAGAAGGCTTGGATCATCTGCCGGCACAAGGGATGAGCTTGGAACAATTTCATGGCCTTTTGAGGAAAAGAAATCCAAAAAGGCACTTCTTATTTCATGACTTTTAAGGGGCTTCATGAAGAGGCCTCCTCTTTGTTTTCTTCGGCATCTTCATCTCTGTTCGGGGTTTTAAGACCGTAGGCCTCTCTCACCTTCTTTTCTATCTCTTCCGTAAGCTCTGGATTCTCTTTAAGAAACTGACGGACATTTTCACGCCCCTGTCCAAGCCTCTCTTCATTGTATGAATACCAGGAGCCGCTTTTTTCAATGATGTCAAGGGCAACTGCAAGGTCTATCAGCGAGCTTTCCCTGGAGATTCCCTCGCCATAATAGATGTCAAATTCTGCCTGTTTAAAGGGAGGAGCAATCTTGTTTTTTACAACCTTGACCTTGGTCCTGTTCCCAATGACATCCTGTCCTTCCTTAAGGGCAGTAACCTTTCTGATGTCAAGCCTCATTGTGGCATAAAATTTCAAGGCGTTTCCGCCAGTTGTGGTCTCGGGGTTCCCAAACATGACTCCAATTTTCATCCTTATCTGGTTGATGAAAACTAGGGCAGTGCTGCTTTTATTGAGGTTTGCGGTTAGCTTTCTTAGGGCCTGAGACATGAGTCTGGCCTGAAGGCCAACGTGGCTGTCCCCCATCTCGCCTTCTATTTCGGCCCGTGGGACAAGGGCTGCAACTGAATCCACCACAATAAGGTCAACCGCACCGCTTCTTACAAGGGCATCTACAATCTCAAGGGCCTGCTCGCCATAATCGGGCTGAGAGATCAAAAGGTCATCCGTATTGACCCCAAGTTTTTTTGCATATACCGGATCAAGGGCATGTTCTGCATCTACAAAGGCAGCGATGCCTCCCTGTTTTTGTGCCTCTGCAATCATGTGAAGGGCAAGGGTGGTCTTTCCCGAAGATTCTGGGCCAAAAATTTCAATTATCCTTCCCCTGGGGATTCCACCAATTCCTGTGGCTATGTCAACGGCAAGGCAGCCTGTGGGAATTACGGGGATGTCTTCCACCTTTCCCCTTTCACCAAGCCTCATTAAAGAGCCCTTGCCAAATTGTTTTTGAATCTGGTTAAGTGCTATTGACAGGGCCTTTTCCCTGTCCTTAAGTTCATTTCTTGTATTCATCAATTCCTCCGGATCTTTATTTCAGAATTTCATTTTTACATAATAGTTTCATTGTTGGCAACTGGGGCTTTTCTTGAACAACTGGTTAGAGTATATATGCCTTTATGGGAAAGCGCTATATAGTTGGAATAGACCTTGGGACCACAAATTGTGCTGTAGGCTATGTTGATCTTCATGAGGTCTCACCCGGCTCAATAGAGATAAAGTCCTTTGAAATACCCCAGCTTATGGGAATGGGAAGGCTTGGGAAATCAAAGACCCTGCCCTCCTTTTTGTATTTGCCAACAAGATTTGAAAGTGAAAATACCGTCTTTGCCCTTCCCTGGGATGAAAAAAGGGATTATGCAGTCGGTGTTTATGCAAGGGATCAGGGTGCCTTGGTTCCCAAAAGGCTGGTCTCTTCGGCAAAGAGTTGGCTCTGTCATGGAGGGGTAGATAGAGACGCCCCAATCCTTCCTTGGGGCGGAGGAGATGATGTAAAAAAGGTCTCTCCAATAGAGGCATCTTCAAGATACCTTCAACACATTAAAGAGGCATGGGAATATGAAATGAAGGTCCCCCTTGAAGAGCAGGATGTAATCATCACTGTTCCTGCCTCCTTTGACCAGGTTGCAAGGGAGCTTACCCTTAAGGCCGCAAAAAATGCGGGGTTTAGGGATGTAATCCTTTTAGAAGAGCCCCTTGCATCCTTTTATGCATGGCTTTCCCAGCATGAAGGGGACTGGACCGAATTTTTAAGTCCAGGGGAGATCTTGCTTGTATGTGATGTGGGGGGTGGGACTACTGACTTTACACTCATTTCCTGTGAAAAGGGAGAAAAAGGCCCGAGACTTGAACGGATTGCAGTGGGGAATCATCTTCTTTTGGGTGGCGACAATATTGACCTTGCCATCAGTGCAATATGTGAAAAAAGGATAGGAAAGGAACTTACAACTGCCCAGTGGCAGAATCTCTTTCATCAGGCTCGACAGGCAAAGGAAAGGCTACTTTCTGAAGACGGAATAAATGAGACATCGGTTCGGCTAATTGGAAGGGGAAGGTCCCTTGTGGGCGGGACCTTGACCATCACCTTAAAACGCGAAGAGGTGGAAAGGGCAATCCTTGATGGATTTTTTCCTGAAATCGAGCTTGATCAAAAATTAAAGGAAGAGCCTTCGAGGGAAGGCCTACGGGAGATGGGGCTTCCCTATGAAAAAGACCCTGCTGTCACAAGACACCTTGCCCGCTTTATCCTAAGACAGGGTGAGGGGAAGCTTCCAGATGTGATCCTTTTTAATGGTGGGACCTTAAAGCCCCTTTCCATAAGAGATCGCATCTCAAAAGTCCTTTCAAATTGGAAGGGGAAAGAGGTCTCTGATATTGAAAGCCAGTCACTGGATTTAGCCATCTCTGTGGGGGCTTGTTACTATGGCCTTGTGAGAAAAGGGCTTGGCTTAAGGGTCGGAGGCGGGATACCAAGGGCCTATTTTATAGGTCTCACAACCTCTGATAAAGACACAAAAAAGGCCCTTTGCCTTCTGGAAAGAGGTAGTGAAGAAGGAAAGGAGGTAGAGGTTCAAAGGGAATTTAAGGTCCTTACAAATAGACCCGTCAAGTTTACCCTCTTTAGCTCAACCACAAGGCGCGGGGATAGGCTTGGAGATGTGGTGGAGATAAATGAAAAGGACTTTGTAAGGCTTCCTCCCCTAAAGACTGTATTAAAATACGGAAAGCGCTCAGAGGATAAGGCCATTCCAGTAAGGGTGGGCTCTGAGATTACTGCCATCGGAACGTTAGAGCTATTTTGCCGCTCCCTTGTCTCCCCCCACAAGTGGAGGCTTCAGTTTGATCTAAGGGGAGAAGCTAAGAAAAAAGAGGGTAAAGGCCATCAGTATCAGGTTGAAGGCATAAGGATTGCAAAGCCTAAGGAGGATAAGTCAAAAAAGAGGCTTTCTAAGGAGGACCAGGCTGCTTTAAAGGAGGCAGAAGGGGTTTTAAGGTCATGTTTCGGTCAAGCAGAAGGCCAGAAGGTTTCTCCAAAGGAGCTAACTTCAAGACTAACTGCCATTTTTGGCATGGGGAAAGAGCTTTGGTCCATACCAGTTTTAAGGGGCCTTTCAGACATCCTTTTGGAGCTTATGGAGGGAAGAAAAAGGGATTTCATGTATGAGGCCAGGTGGTTTAATCTAACAGGTTTTTGCCTTCGTCCTGGCTTTGGGGACGAGCTTGACCCCTGGAGGATGAAAAAGGTCTGGCCCCTTTATTTTAAAGGGCTTTTTCACGTAAAAAAACTTGAGACAAGGCTTCAGTGGTGGATATTCTGGAGAAGGGTTTCAGGGGGGTTAAGTTCTGGCCAGCAGACCCAGCTTTTTTCCATGGTAAGGCCTGTTTTGATTCAACAAAAGAAGGGAAGGCGCAAAAAGGGAAGGCAAAAGGTAAAGACCTTTAAGCCCCAGACAGAAGAGGCAAGACAGATGTGGCTTTTTGCTGGAAATCTTGAAAGGCTCGATGTCGAAAACAAGGTTAGCCTCGGGGACGAAATCATCTCCAGCCTTCCACGGTCTTCTTTTAAAAAGGATCTTTTGTGGGCATTATCCAGAATTGGCGCAAGGATCCCCCTTTATGGCCCGGCAAATAAGGTGGTTTCCCAAGCAATTATCAAAAAGTGGATTGAGGGGCTTAAAAAAATGGATGTCCATAAAGAGTTTTTGAGGCCCCTTATTAACTGCGTTGTGTCTATGGCACGAGTCAGTGGAGACAGGGCAAGGGACCTTTCCTCCAAGGATCGGGAGGGCATTTGTCTCTGGCTTGAGCTTTTGGGGGCAAAGGATAAAGATATTTTGCCCGTAAAGGAATATCAGGAGCTTCAAAAGCAAGAAAGGGACGCTGCCTTTGGAGAGCACCTTCCAGAGGGGCTGATTCTTTTTGAGAGTGAGGAGGGAATGTGAGGTTTGTTGCGCTCATATTTTCTTTTTTGGGACTTTGGTGTCTCTTTGTTGGACTTTCAATGGGCCTTGAGGGAATAAAGGCCAGAAACTGGCCCAAGGCCAAGGGGCGGATTATAAAATCCAAGGTTTCAGAGTTTCGCACTCCCAAAAGCAAGATACGAATAGCAAGGCTTTGTCTTGAGCTTGATTATCTCTATATGGTCGGAAAAGACATCCTCGAAGGCCACAGATTGGATACAGGATGGAGATGTTTTGCATCAGAAGATCACATAAAAGAAATTGTAAAAAAATATCCAGTTGGGAAGGAGGTCGAGGTCTATTATAACCCTCAAAATCCAAAAAGGAGCCTTCTTGAACCGGGCCTTAATTGGTCAGTCTTTTTGATGTCAGGCCTCGGGGTAATCACCCTTTCAATTACATATCCTTTTTTGAAAAATATGTTTAGGCTCAGGCGGGCTTGAATTAATAGGTATAAATCAGCCAAAGTTTTTCCAGAAAAGAGATTGAATAACCCGTCTTAAATCTGCATCCTGTTCAGGGCTAAGTTCTAAGAATTTGATTCCCAACAGATTTCCCAGCCCCTTTTTTTGACGCCATTTTGTAATGCCAGAAAGTTTTAAAGGCGGTTTTGTATCAAGGCTTACCACAACCTTTGAGTTGATAGGTATATCATCTATTATATGAAGTCTTAATCCTCCAGGACTTAAATCAAGACAGTAGCCTTCTAA
>WFZZ01000086.1 GCA_015489315.1 Deltaproteobacteria bacterium
GAAAAAAAGAGACAGTGGGAGACCTGGATATCCTTGTTACTGCCGAAGACCCAGAGGCCATGATCGACTACTTTGTCACCTTTCCTGGCATAAAAAAAGTGATTTCAAAGGGCCAGACAAGGTCCACCATAATCCTTGAAAGCGATATCCAGGTGGACTTAAGGGCAGTGGACGAAGAATGCTATGGCTCGGCCCTTCACTATTTTACAGGCTCAAAGGCCCACAACATAGCCATAAGGGCAATTGCCCAGAAAAGGGGCCTAAAAATAAACGAATACGGCATCTTCAAGGGGGATGAAAGGATCTCCGGAAGGGATGAAGGGGATGTATTTAAGGCCGTTGATCTTCCCTTCATACCGCCAGAGCTTCGGGAAAATAGAGGCGAAATAGAGGCGGCACGAGAAGGAAGGCTTCCAGAGCTTGTTACCATCAATGATATAAGAGGGGATCTTCACTGCCATACCAAATGGAGTGACGGCAAACACAGTGTAGAAGAGATGGTAGCCTTTGCAAGGACTCTTGGTTATGAATATGTGGCAATAACCGATCACTCAAAAAGGCTTGCCATGATAAAGGGCCTTGATGAGGAAAGGCTCTTACTCCAGGCCCAAGAGATCGACGAAGTCCAAAAAAAATATAAAGATATCCATATATTAAAGGGAATCGAGGTGGATATCCTTGAAGATGGTTCCCTTGATTTATCCGATGAGGCCTTAAAGATGCTTGATTTCGTGGTGGCAGCCGTCCACAGCAAGTTCAAGCTTTCCAAAAAGAAACAGACAAAAAGGATCATTAAGGCAATGGAAAACCCCTATGTAAATACCATTGCGCATCCGACCGGAAGGCTTATTGGCTCAAGGGAAGCCTATGAAATCGACATGGAGGAAATCCTAAAGTGCGCAAGGGATACTGGGTGTTTCCTTGAGCTAAATGCCCAACCGGATAGACTTGACCTAAATGACATCAATCTAAAACTTGCCAAGGACATGGGGGTAAGGGTCAGCATGGGGACCGATGCCCATAACATGGATAACCTTCTTTATATGCGCTTTGGTGTAAATCAGGCAAGGCGAGGCTGGCTTGAAAAGAAGGATATCGTAAACTGTCTCGGGATAAAGGAGCTTAGAAAGATATTAAAGAAATAGAGCAAAAATTCCATAAACAAAATATTATTGAACGCTTAAGCTCATTCATTGATTTTCTCTTAAAAGAATGGCTGCTAGTTACCTCTGGCGTAGGCTTAGTCCTCACGTCCATCTACATAAAACGCTTCCCAAAATATTCAATCGATGAAATTGAGGTTTTATTCCTTCTCTTTGTCTTATTGTTGACGGTAAATGGACTTTTAAAAAACGGAATCTTTTTAAAAATCGCATACTACATTGAGAAAGGACGTCTCATACCTATAAAGTTGATACTGGCAACATTTTTCCTTTCAATGCTGGTAACAAATGATATTTCCCTATTGGTCATTGTCCCCCTCACGTTGTCGCTGAACATAAACAAGAAAGACCTACTCGTAATTTTTGAGGCCCTGGCTGCAAATGCAGGGTCGGCATTAACCCCAATTGGCAACCCCCAGAACCTTTTCATCTACTGGTTCTATAATGTTCCACCAATTGTATTCATCAAAACAATTGCTCCATTTTCTTTTGCATTTCTCGTTTTATTAATTATCACCTCTATTTCAATTAGGCTCCAAAAATCTCCGGAAGATCGACAAGTCTTAAAAATAAATAAAAAGGCCTATGTCTATGCTACCCTGTTTGCCCTTGTGCTTCTGGCGGTCTTTCGCATCATCCCTATTTCAAGTGCCGCTGTTGTCATACTTTTTGTAATCATCTTTGATCGAAAAACCCTCGATGTTGACTATGCACTTCTTTTGAGTTTCCTTTTCTTTTTTGGCATTGCTGATAATCTCAGTGTAATTTTGCGTTCTGAAATTGCTCATTCACGGCATATCTTTATCTTTTCAGCCTTGGCAAGCCAGATCATGAGCAATGTTCCGGCAGCACTACTGTTTGCAAATTTTACGCACAAGTGGCAGGCATTATTGTGGGGTGTAAATGCAGGAGGCTTTGGAAGCCTTTTTGGCTCACTGGCAAATCTTATAGCCTACAAAATTTATGTAAGAAATGTTGATACCCATAATTCAGTCAGGTTTACCGTAAAGTTTCTTGCTCTAGGCTACATTGCCTTTTTTATTTCAGTCAGATTATATTTCCTGTTGCATGGCAGGGCCTTTTCCTCATAAATACACTTATTCCAATGAAGTAGAGCGTAAGCGGGCTTTAGTTTAGATTGCTTTAATTGGAAAAAGATTTAGCGCTTTTTTAAAAAAAATTCTCTCAAAATCCTTGCTGCCTCATCTTCCAGGATTCCGCCCATGACCTTGATCCTGTGATTGAGGCCCTTAATTTCATTTACATCAATGACAGAGCCAAAGGCGCCCTGTCTCTTGTCATGGGCACCGAAAAAAAGCCCCCTTACCCTTGCCCAGATTAGGGCGCCAGCACACATGATGCAGGGCTCAAGGGTTACGAAAAGGTAGGTATTTAAAAGGCGATAATTCCTTAGGACATCACCTGCCCTTCTAAGGGCCAAAATCTCTGCATGGGCAGTTGGATCATTAAGGGCAATTGGAGAGTTATGGCCCCTTGAGATGATTTCAGCCTCATCTGTCACAAGGATTGCGCCAACTGGAACCTCCCCTTCATCCTGGGCCTTTTTTGCCTCAATTAGGGCCTCTTTCATAAGTTTTTCAATGAGCCTTTCATCAAAGGGCGGACAGGACCTTTTTTCCATTTTTATTTGATAAGCCCTTCTTCCATAAAGCTGAGATAGCTTGAAGGGCCTGAAATGATTATGTGGTCAAGGACCTTTATGTTTAAAAGCTCACCCGCCTTTTTAAGACTTTTTGTAAGCTCAATGTCTGCCTTTGAGGGGCCTTTTGAACCAGAAGGGTGGTTGTGGGCAAGTATAATAGAGGTTGCGTTTTTTAAAAGGGCCTGCCTCATTACCTCCCTTGGATAGACTGGTGCCTCATTAGCAGTCCCTGAAAAAAGCTCATCAATATCAAGGATCTGATTCCGGGAGTTTAAAAAAAGCACGCAAAAGACCTCTCTATCCCTGAAAGAAAGGGTGTGGCATAGATAGTCAACAACATCCTTTGCACATTTTATACCCTTAGCATCTTTTAGCCTTTCCCTTAAAAATCTCCTTGCAACCTGATGGATGAATTTTATGGCAAAGGCATTTTTGGGGCCGATTCCCTTTATGGTCTTTAGCTCGTCGATATCTGCCTCAAGGACCCTTGCAAGAGAGCCAAACTTTTTGTAGGCGGCCCTAGCCTGGGTCTTGCAGTCCTTTCTGGGGGTTCCAAGGGCAAGGAGAAGCTCTATGACCTCTTCATCTGTAAAGGAATCAAGGCCGTATCTTAAAAACCTGTCCCTTAGCCTTTGTCTGTGACCCTCAGCCATAATACTACTTTGGCTCGCCTATTGAGGCCATGTAGATTACGGATTCTTCAACCCCGTCAAGGCCAAGGAGAACATTTACCTCATCATCCAGGAATGCCCCGATGGGGCAGCCGCCAAGGCCAAGGGCAGTTGCGGCCAAAAGGAGGTTCTGGCAGATGTGCCCGCAGTCCAAAAAGACATATCTCATGCCCCTTGAGCCGTATTTTGACATAGTTCGCCTGAAAACTGCCGAAAATATGAAAACCACCGGAGCCTGCCAGCACATGGGCTGACCGAGGGAGGCCTCGCCAAGCTCCTTTCCAAAGGGGCCTGTCTTTATCTCCTCCAGGTGCCCGAAAACCACGTGGTAGTGGTAAATGCCGCTTTCGATACCATCGCAGGAATTTACCAAAAGATAGGTCTCAATGGGATAAAGGGCCCCGGCACTAGGGGCTGTTCTTAAAAGGTAATGGGATAGACGTGCCGTAATCCCTTGGGATGCCCAAAGAAGACCTGAAAGCTCCAAGGGCGTAATGGGCCTTTCCTTGTATTTTCGTACAGAGCGCCTTTTTGAAAGACAGTTCCAGATATCCTCTTTTGAAAGAAGAGGCTCTGGAAGCTCGACCACCTTTGCGCCCTGATATTCCTTAAAGGGAGTTGAAGGGGAAATGGCCTCCCTTTTTCTTTCAAAAAGCTCCTTTCTGGTGTGCTTTGTAAGCTCAAAAAACCTTATTCCTAGGCTTTCAAGATATTCTGGCATGTTCCTTGGCTATTTTTCTATAAGTTCGCTTCTTGTAAATATGGATTTAAGCTCAAAGCCGTGTTCTGCCAAAAGCTCCCTTCCTCCCTCTTCCCTGTCAACCACTGTATAGACGCCACCTACATTATATCCTTCAAGATGGGTCCTTTCTATGGCCTTTATGAGGGTGCCTCCTGTTGTCACCACATCTTCCACAAGGGCCACAAAGCGGCCAAGGGGGATATTTCCCTTTCCCTCTATCCATGAGCCTGTGCCATGTCCTTTTGGCTCCTTTCTTATGATAAATGCAGGTATTGGAGAGCCCTCAAGGTAGCTTATTATGGAAACTGCTGTAACAAGGGGGTCTGCCCCAAGGGTCATCCCGCCTACTGCCCCTATGTCCTTTTCCTCACTTATCATCTGATAAAGGAGCCTTCCGCAAAGATAGGCACCTTCGGCAGATAGAGTCGTTTGCTTGCAATCTATGTAAAAATCGCTGATCTTTCCGGAGGTAAGCTTAAAGTGCCCTTCTCTGTAAGACCTTTCAAGGATTATTCTTTTAAGACGCCCTTTTTCATCCATGGCTCAGGCCCCCTCGCCAAATACCCTTTTAAAGATGGTATCAACGTGTTTTAGGTGATAGTTGAGGTCAAAGATCTCCTCAATCTCTTCCCTTGAAAGGTATTTTGAAAGCTCTTTATCCTCAAGAAGAAGCTCTTTAAAGGTCCCCTTTCCCTGCCAGACTTCCATTGCGCGCCCCTGGACGATCCTATATGCCTCTTCCCTGCTCACCCCCTTCTGGGTCAGGACAAGAAGGACCTGCTGCGAGAATATAAGGCCCTTTAAAAGATTCAGGTTCTTTTTCATGTTTTCAGGATAGACAATAAGCTTTGAAAGAAGGCCATTTAGCCTTGCCAGCATGAAATCCGCTGTAATGAATCCGTCCGGGCAGATAAAGCGCTCAACCGACGAGTGGCTGATGTCCCTTTCATGCCAGAGGGCCACATTTTCTAGGGCAGGGATGCAGTAGGATCGGACAGTTCGGGCAAGACCACAAAGATTTTCAGAAAGTATGGGGTTTCTCTTATGGGGCATGGCAGAAGAGCCCTTTTGCCCTTTTCTAAAGTATTCCTCTGCCTCTAAGACCTCTGTCCTTTGAAGGTGCCTTATCTCTGTGGCAATCTTTTCAACCGTGCTTGCAGTAATGGCAAGGGCAGTAAAGACCTCGGCGTATCTATCCCTTTGAACTATCTGGTTTGAGACAGGGGCAGGCTTAAGACCCAGCTTTTCACAGACATATGCCTCCACCCTGGGATCCACATTTGCAAAGGTGCCCACTGCGCCTGAAATCTTTCCTGTTGCAATGCAATCCCTTGCGTTTTCAAGGCGCCTTAGGTTTCTTTTCATCTCGTCATACCAGATGGCAAGCTTTAGGCCAAAGGTGATGGGCTCGGCGTGGATTCCGTGAGAGCGGCCTATCATTACAGTGTATTTGTGCTCAATGGCCCGTCTTTTTATTGTCTCAAGGATTTCTCTGACATCCTCGATGATAATCTCCATGGACTCTTTCATGCGAAGGGCCATGGCGGTATCAAGCATGTCCGAAGAGGTAAGGCCCCAGTGAAGGAATCTGGCAGACTCTCCCACATATTCTGCCACATTTGTCAAAAAGGCTATAACATCGTGCCTTGTCTCTTCTTCTATCTCAAGGATCCTCTTTTCATCAAAGTCTGCCTTTTCCCTGATGTCTTTTGCAGCCTCCTTTGGAATGACACCAAGCTCGGCCCAGGCCTCGGCTGCAAGTATCTCCACCTTAAGCCAGGTGCGGTACTTGTTTTCCTCTGTCCAGATCTCTTTCATCCTGGGGCGTGAATATCTTTCAAGCATATTTCCTTACTCCTTTTTAGTTTAATAGGGATATTTCTCATCTAGGGCATAATAGATTGCCCTTACGATAACCTCCTGCTCCCCTCTTTCCAAGTATGGGTGCATGGGAATACTTAAGACCTCCCTGCTTGCCCTTTCGGATTCTGGAAAATCCCCTTCCCTGAAGCCTAACTCCTTTAATACAGGGGCAAGATGAAGGGGCGTGGGATAGTGAATGGCAGTTGGGATGCCCTTTTCCTTTAACTTTATTAAGACCTCATCCCGTCTGTTTCCGTTAATCCTTATTGTAAACTGGGCAAAAACGCTTTTATACCCTTTAGGAATCCTTTGAAAGGAGATAAGGCCCCTTTGGGAAAGGGGTTTAAGAAGCTCAAAATAGGTATTTGAAACCCTTTGCCTCATTTCTATCTCATTTATGAAATTTTTAAATTTCACCCTCAAGATGGCTGCCTGAATGGCATCAAGCCTTGAATTAAGCCCAAGGATCTCATGGCAGTATCTTTTTTTTGATCCGTGAACCCTTATCATCCTTGCCCTTTCATAGATGGACTCATCACTTGTAAAAACCATTCCCCCATCACCATAACAGCCAAGGGGCTTTGAAGGGAAAAAGGAGGTTACGCCTACTATAGATAAATTTAAGGACCTTCTGCCCTTGTACTCTGCTCCAAAGGACTGGCAGCCGTCTTCTATTACAAAAAGGCCATGTCTTTTGCAAATTTCGTTTATGGAGTCCATGTCTGCGCAAAGCCCGTAAAGACTTACAGGCATTACGCCAACGACCCTTTTGCCCTCTCCTTTAAGCCTCTTTATCTCATCTTCAAGAAGCGAAGGATCAAGATTAAAGGTCTCAGGGTCTATGTCCACAAAGGCGGGAACAGCCCCTAGAAGAAGAATGGTCTCTACTGTGGCAATGAAGGTAAAGGGTGTTGTAATCACAAAATCATTTGGAGAAACAGATAGGGCCATCATGGAGACCAAAAGGCCATCTGTGCCTGAAGCGACCCCAACTGTGAATCTCGAGCCCACAAATTCTGAAAGCTCCCTTTCTAGCCCTTCCACCTCTTTTCCAAGGATGTAACGGCCTGAAGAAAGGACTTCCAGAACTTTTTGGTCCATGTCCTTTTTTAGGAGCTTATACTGTCTTTTTAGATCAATAAATTCCACTTGGCTCTATCCTTTCCCTTTGGCCTTTGTGATGGCCTCTTTGAGGATGCCGATTGCCTCTTCTATTTCTTTTCTTGTGGTAAACCTTCCAAGGGAAAACCGCACCATTCCAAGGGCATCCCTTTCTGAAACACCCATGCTTGAAAGCACATGGGAAACAGTTACACTCCTGTCATGACATGCTGCCCCGGTTGAGGCCATTAACCCATTGGCATATTTAAGGACCTTTGAACCCAAAAGCCCCCTGAAGGATACTGCCAGGGTATTTGGAAGGGAGCATTTCTCAGGAGAAAATATCATCATATCAGGATGGATGGCCCTAAGCCCCTCTAGAAAAAATTCCTTAAGCTCCCTTAGGCGTTTTCCCTCATTTTCCACATCCCTGGAAGTTATACTGCATGCCCTTCCAAGGCCAACTGCCAGGGGCACTGGCTCTGTTCCCGGCCTTACTCCCCTTTCCTGCCCTGCCCCGTAAAGGATGTTTTCAAGCGCAACCCCCTTTCTTATAAAAAGGGCACCAATTCCCTTTGGGGCGTACAGCTTGTGCCCGCAGATGGTAAGAAGGTCCACCCCGAGGTCATTTACATCAACCGGAATCTTTCCAACTGCCTGGGCAGCATCTGTATGGAAAGTAACACCTTGTTCCCTTAAGATGGAAGAAATCTCCTTAATTGGCTGGATTGCCCCTGTCTCATTGTTTGCAAGCATCACAGAGCAAAAAATGGTATCTGGGCGGATTAACTCTTTTATTGCATCCGGCTCGACAATTCCCTGGGAGTTTGGCCTTACAAAGGTGACTTCAACACCTTCTTCCATGAGCCTTATAAAGGGATTTAGGACCGAGGGGTGCTCGATCCTTGTAGTGATGACATGCCTTCCCCTTTCAAGCTTTTTTCTTACAAGGCCAATTATGGCAAGGTTGTTTGACTCTGTCCCACCGCTTGTAAAGACTATCTCGTCCTCACTGGCAGAAACTGCCCTTGCCACATCCCTTCTTGCCGAGTCAAGGGCAATTTTTGCCCTTTTTCCAATTTCGTGATTGCTGCTTGGATTACCCCAGGAACTTAAAAAGGCATCTGAAATGGCCTCTCTAACCTCTTTAAGGACCGGAGTAGTTGCATTGTAGTCAAGGTATATGTCTTGAGGCATGGTTGTTGCGTTGAAATCTTTTAAAAAATATTTTAAAGGACTTGATGGCTATTATTGACTAGAAATGGAAAAAATTCCACTGAAAATTTTGAACTTTCAAAGGGGTATCTTTCTAACTGCCATATTTTTTTTGGCCATCTCAATTTTAAACGGCTGTGCACCAAAAAGGCGTGTAAGCGTAAAGTATAAGCGGGGCACATACCGGCCCTACAGGGTAAACGGAAAGACCTATTATCCCCTTCCAAGTGCCTATGGCTTTAGGGAAGAAGGTTATGCCTCATGGTACGGCCCAGGCTTTCACGGAAAAAGGACCGCAAGCGGGGAGCCCTATAACATGTATGCCATGACTGCGGCCCACAAAATACTTCCCATGAATACCTATGTGCGGGTTGAAAATCTAAAGAATCACAGGTCTGTGGTTGTAAGGATAAATGATAGGGGTCCCTTTGTAAAAAACAGGATTATTGATCTTAGTTATGCAGCGGCAAAAAGGCTTGGGATGATTGGGGATGGGACTGCAAGGGTAAGAATCGTGGCCCTTGGGGAGGTAAAGAGCCATAAAGACAATGTTGTGACCTTTGAAAAGGTCCCGGATTTTCTCCACGGAGACTTTTATGTTCAGGTAGGGGCGTTTCTTAACCCGGACAATGCCTATAGACTCAAATGGAAGCTATCACAAAATTTTAAGACAGTAAGGGTAAAAAAGGCCGTAACCAATGGGATGCTCTTTTTCAAGGTCCAGGTGGACGCCCCAGACAACCTGGTTAAGGCAAGAAGGTTTGAAAGAGAACTTGAGAATCTGGGATTCTATGAGGCATTTTTGGTGGCCAGATAAAAGAAGCCTAGCCCTCCAGGGCCCTTTTGACCTCGTTGTGGATTAGCTTGAAGGTCTCTGAAAAAGAGGTAGGCGTAACCTTCCCGATCTCAATAAATTTTATGACTATCTCCTTTGAAACCTTTATGGCAAGCTCGTCCCTTTTAAGACACAGGATTTTATCTTCCTTCTGCTGGTCCTTTGCCAATGAATCCTCCTAAAAAATAAACCCCTGCTAAAGAAGAAGGCCTAAAAAAGCAGGGGCTTAAAAACAGGAAAAATCCTTTCTGAGACCCTCCCTGTTTTAATCTAAAGAATGGTGGAGCCGAGCGGGATCGAACCGCTGACCTCGTGAATGCCATTCACGCGCTCTCCCAACTGAGCTACGGCCCCACGTGTCAAGAAATGCTGAGCGAAAAACTAATAACACATCACACCCTTTGAGTCAACTCACAAGATTTTACACCTAATTCTGGCCAATATCCAAACAACCATCTAGGGCCCTTTTTATAAATTGAGATTTGGGAGATTCAAATATCTCCTTCACCGCACCTATCTGGACAAGTCTTCCCTTATTCATTACTGCAACCCTTTGGGCCAGGGCCCTAACCTCTGAAAAGTCATGGGTGACCATAAGCATGGTAAGGGCGAGATCCCTGTGAAGCTCGTAGAGAAGTTTTGCAATTTCCCTTTTAAAGACAGAATCAAGGGCAGACAAAGGCTCATCCAAAAGGATAAGCCTTGGCTCAAGTATAAGGACCCTTGCCAGGGCCACCCTTTGAAGCTCTCCACCGCTTAGGTGAGCCGGGAATTTTTCAAGGATTGGGGAAATCTTGAACCGTTCCACAACCAGGTTGAATCTTTTTTTGACAGTATCTTGAGGAATTTTTCTAAATCGTGTGCCAAATAGTATGTTTTCCTTAACTTTAAGATGCGGGAAAAGGCCTGAATCCTGGTAAACCAGGCCAAAATTCCTTTTTTCAGGAGGCATAAAGGTAAAATCTTTTTTATTCCAAAGAACCCTTCCTTTTAATTCCATGAGATTTTCAGGGAAAAGCCCTGCTACTGCCTCAAGTAAAAGGGATTTGCCTGATCCAGTTGGACCTACAATGCACAAAAACTCCCCCTCCTTTACAAAAAGGTCTATTGGGCCAAGGGTAAAACCCGGAAGCTTTAGAAAAAGGCCGCTTATCTCAAGCACCTAAAAGGTCCTTTCTTTTTTGGATAAAAGTCTCATACTCACAAATAGCACCATGCTGATGAGAATTAGCCATACAGCCACTGGCCTTGAATAGGTAAGACCATAAGCAGTAAACCTCTCATAGATCAAGACAGATGCAAGCATGGGGTGATATGCCACTATCACAACTGCTCCGAACTCACTTATTGCCCTTGCCATACACATGATTATCCCAATCAGAAGACTTCTCCATGAAAGGGGAAGGGCTATGGCAAAAAAGGTCTGCCAGGGACCTGCCCCTAGGCTCCTTGATACATGTTCAAGTCTTTTGGGAACGGCCTCAAAGCCTGCCTTTGCGCTATTTATGTAAAAGGGGGCGCCTACAAATGTAAGGACAAGTATGAGCCCCTTATATGTCCCCATAATCTCTAGGCCAAGCCCTAAAAGGGCATCACCTATCAAGGTACCCTTTGCAGCAAGTCCAAGGATGGCTATGCCTATGACAGGATGGGGAATCATAATTGGAAGATCAATCAGACCCTCAACAAACCTCTTTCCAAAAAACTCCCTTCTTGAAAGAAGATATGCCAGGGGTGTTCCAAAAATTAGGGCAATTAGTCCTGCTGCACCTGCAGTAAAAAGGCTTCTTCCAATGGCCCTCAATACCTCCACGTCTTTAAGTGTTGAAAGGAGCTCTTTAATACCGGTTGATGTGAACATCTTTAAAAGGGGAAGGGCGAGAAGAAGGATTATAGGAAGGGAAAAGATAAAAAGGGCTGAATAAAAGCCCCTGTCTTGGGTGGCGCTTCTTTTTATGGCCATCTAGTTTTGAGCCCCTTTTGATAAAAGTATTTTAAGGCCCTTTGGTAAATCCTTGGGTGGCACTTTTTTTGACAGCCTTAGAGGGACAAGGGGCGGCTGGCCACATTCTGACAAAATCCTAAGCCCCCTTTTTTCATCTAAGAGAAATTTTAAAAAGGTGAGCGCATCTTTTTTGTTTCTGGCATTTTTCAAAACCGTTATCCCGTAGATACATGCGCTTCCCCTCTTTTTTATCCATTGTCCAGGTCTTTTGCCCAGGACCTTGACAGTTACGGTCTTATAAATGTCCTCGAATTTTGGGCTTCCAAGATTTATCTCCATTGGAAGCCTTATAAATTTTAGACCATGTTGGACAGCAACAGACAGATATTCCCATGCATAGTCAAGGCTTCCTGTCTTTAAAAGGGAGATCAATTCTATGGATTTTGGCCTTATGTTTTTTAAGGGCCTTTTACCTATGAGCCTTTCATAGAACCCTGGTCTTTTGTAATAGCGCTCTGCAAGCTTAATGACCATAAGGGCCCGGTATCCACAAGGGTCCAGGTTTGGATCTGCACTTCCCCACTTAACACCTTTTTCTAGGAGTATGTCCGGCCAGTTTTCCTTATTGATTTTATCTGCAAAAAGGCTCTTATCTGTATAGCAAAGGACAAGCTGATTGGTTGCGAAAAGGATGTTCCAGCTTGCAAAATCCGGTATCAAAAATTCATCAATCACCCGATAGTCAGCAGAGGCAAAGATATCCGCTGGCTTTCCAACCTGGGTGATAAGCCTTGCCATCTTTGTGCTTCCGCCCCCTTCCCTCAGGATATCGATTTCAGGATGCTCGGACTCAAATTCCCTTTCCATGATGGAAAAGGGGACCGTAAGGCTTCCTGCATGGAAAATGACAAGGAGGCGCCTTTTTGCAAGGGAAGGCGACGGCAAAGATAAAGCCAAAATAAAGAAAAGTAATATGGCCCATAAATATGGGCCTCTTGGTTTATGCAAGCTCAACTCCTCCTGTTTCTGAAAGGCCCTGTCCCTTTATCCATTCTATCTCAACCTCAAGGCTCTGCTTTATCTTACCCTTTTTTTCCTCTTCCTCTACCTTCACCTCAAGTGTCAATTCCCTGGGGACATCAAGGACAAGCTCCTTTCCTACTGTGCGCAATTTCACATTTCCGGACTCAAGTTTATCTGCAAGCTGCCTTAAAAAGGCGGCTATATCATTTACACTCTTTCTTTCCTCGGTCTCAAAAAGGATTACTTCGCGTCCCATTATATACACCTCCTTTACCTTCTTGATCTTTTTGTCCTTTTTTCTCCTGGCCTTAAAGGCACTTTTACACCTTAATAGACAATCTATGGCAACTTCACATATCCCGGGAATGCGCCTGTTGCCAAGCTCCCAGTCTTGATAGGTCCTAAAGGGCGTATCCAAAAGGCTACTCATCTCCTTTTGGGTAAGCCCAAGATCTTCCCTTATCTTTTTTAATCTTTTAGGATCCATTGCCTGTCCTAAATATACGCATTGCGTATATAAAAGTCAAGTAAAAATTTTAGGAGAAGTTGGCTATTTCATTGATTTTTTTAAAAATAGAAAGTCTAAAGGAAGACGAATGCAAAAAGATTAAATTGATTCATTAACCCTTTTGTTCAAATACGATTTTTCCATCAACCACAGTCATTATTGCCCTTCCTTTGAAGGATTCATCCAAAAAGGGACTGTTATGGCTTTTTGAAAGGACCTTCTCCCTTGAATAGGTAAATTGGCAATCAGGATCAATAATCGTTATATCGGCAGGATCTCCCACCTTAAGGCTTCCGCCATTAAGACCAAGGACCTTTGCAGGATTCTGGGACATAAGCTCAACTATCCTTTTTGGGGAAAATCCCTCATTTCTCATCAAAACCTTAAGGGCAAGTGGAAGGGCTGTCTCAAGGCCTATTATGCCATTTGCAGCCTGGGCAAATTCACACTCCTTTACAAGGTCTTCATGGGGGGCATGATCCGTTGCAATACAGTCTATGGTCCCGTCCCTCAAGCCTTCAATGATGGCACATCTATCCTCTTCGGTCCTTAGGGGCGGGTTCATCTTTGCATAGGTATTGTAGCCCTTTACCACCTCTTCTGTAAGGCTGAAATAGTGCGGGGCTGTCTCACAGGTCACCCTTACTCCCTTTTCCTTTGCCCTTCTAATTATCTCAACCGACCCCTTGGTGCTGACATGGGCAATATGAAGCCTTGCGCCAGTCAACTCTGCCAGGGTGCAATCCCTGAAAACCGCAACCTCTTCGGCCGCCTTGGGAACACCCTTTAGACCAAGAAGGGTGGATACTATCCCCTCATTCATCACTCCACCCTGGGATAGGGAAAGCTCTTCCGAATGGGAGATGATAACCGTATCAAAATTTAGGGAATACTCCAGGGCAAGGCGCATTAGTCTTGCATTCGTAACTGGCAGGCCATCATCTGAAAATGCAACTGCACCTGCCTTTAAAAGGTCAAAAAACTCGGAAAGCTCCTCTCCCTTTTGTCCCTTGGTGATACAGGCAACAGGGCTTACTTTGCAAAGGCCTGCACTTTCTGCCTTTTCTATGATAAACCTTGTAATTCCCTCGTTGTCATTAGGCGGGGAGGTATTTGGCATACAGCAGACCCTGGTAAACCCGCCAGAGGCTGCTGCCTTTACGCCGGTTTCAATGGTTTCCTTATATTCAAAACCTGGCTCCCTTAGATGAACATGGATGTCAATTAGACCTGGAACCAGCCATTTTCCCCATAGATCAATAACCCTTGCGCCTTGGGGGGCCTCAAGGTCTTTATCCAATGATGCCACCTTTCCATCTACAAGAAGGCAGTCCATCTGTGAGTCAAGACCCTGAGCTGGATCAATGACCCTTGCCTTTTTAAACAAAATCGGAGCCGTCATGAAATTTAATTCTCCCCTGTATCTGCAAGAAGAAGTGTAAAAAGGGCCATCCTTATTGCCACTCCATTTGTCACCTGGTCAAGGATTATTGATCTTTCAGAATCTACAACCTCTGAAGACATCTCAACTCCCCTGTTTATCGGCCCCGGGTGCATTAAAATGGCCGTATCCTTAAGATATGACATCACTTCCCTTGAAATTCCAAAAACCGTGGAATACTCCCTCTCACTCGGTATCAGGGAACGCCCCTGGCGCTCCTTTTGGATTCTGAGGGCTATGACAACATCACTGTCTTTAACAGCTTCCTTTAGATTAAGGCTTACTTTACAACCAAGCTCTTCAACATAGGGAGGAATCATGGTGGCAGGACCGCAGACTGTAACTTCTGCCCCCATCTTGTTAAATCCAAGAATATCCGAATGAGCCACCCTGCTATGGGCAATATCCCCCACAATGGTAACCTTAAGAC
Organism: Deltaproteobacteria bacterium; assembly: GCA_015489315.1. Taxonomy (GTDB): domain Bacteria; phylum Desulfobacterota; class Dissulfuribacteria; order Dissulfuribacterales; family QOAL01; genus JAADCZ01. The sequence continues at coordinate 14,601 of WFZZ01000086.1, forward strand.
CCTCTATATGTCCAAAATGTTCCCTGACAGTATAAAGATCCAAAAGGGCCTGGGATGGGTGTTCGTTAATACCATCTCCTGCATTTATCACTGAGGCATCAATATATCTTGAAATAAGATGTGGAACACCACTCATGGAGTGCCTGATTACTATGATATCAGGCCTCATGGCCTGTATGTTTCTGACTGTGTCGATAAGGGTTTCACCCTTAACCACACTGCTTGTCTTTGCAGAGATACTTATAGAGTCAGCGCTTAGCCTTTTTGCAGCAAGATCAAATGAAAGTTTTGTTCGGGTGCTTGGCTCAAAAAACAAGGAGATAATGGTCCGACCCCTTAGTGGTGGAACCTTTTTTATGGGCCTGTCGAGGATTTCCTTGAGAGACTCTGCTGTATCGAGAATAAATGATATTTCTTCAGCCGACAAATGAGAAATACCCAGTATATGTTTGGACCTCAGTTTTGTCATGGCAAAAAAAAGCCCCCTTTCTTTTGAAAGGAGGCTTTTAATCAAGCTCCTAATCCATCTCTGCAAGCCTCAATAGCTTTTCGTATTCCGCATCCACCCTCCTTTGGATATAATCTATATGCTCTTCATCAAGGTGGCGGAAGCGCCTCTGAGTCTTAAGATACTCTTCCACTGGCTTTGGTTTGGTTATCTTTCTGCTGATGATGTAACGACCCTCTATGACTTCATAGAGTGGAAATACCTTTGTCTCTACGGCAAGGCGAGCTATTTCCACACTCCTTTCACCTGCAGAGCCCCAGCCTGTTGGACAAGGCGAATAGATATGTACATAGGCAGGGCCCTTAACCAGGGCTGCCTTTTTGACCTTGTTCATGAGATCCAGAAAATAGGCAGGTGATGCCGTTGCAACATAAGGGATGTTGTGAGCCACGGCAATGGCTGGAACATTCTTTTTCCAGGTCACCTGGCCAAAGCTCTTTTTGCCTGGAGGGCTTGTGGTTGTCATGGCGCCATAGGGCGTACAGCCTGAACGCTGAACACCTGTATTCATGTATGCCTCGTTGTCAAGACATACATAGAGAAAGTCATGCCCCCTTTCAAAGGCGCCGGATATCCACTGTAGCCCAATATCTCCGGTGGCTCCGTCTCCTCCTACTGCCAGAATATCCACATGCTTTTTGGGGATCTTGCCCTTTCTTGCAAGGACCCTTCTGGCAGATTCTACCCCTGATGCAACGGCTGCTGCATTTTCAAAGGCAATATGTATCCATGGAACATTCCAGGCAGTATGGGGATAGGGAGAAGTAATGATCTCCATACAACCTGTTGCATTACAAACTATTACATCTTTACCAAGGGCCTTCATTACCATCCTTAGAGCCAGGACCTCGCCACAACCCTGACATGCCCTGTGCCCTGAAGACAACATCTCTTCCTTTGGTAAATTTTTGGCCTTAAAACCCTTAAATTTTTCGAATTCTGGTATCATTTTTCCCGCACTCCAATCACTTCATAGAGTTCTCTTGGACGTTTTTTGGCAAACTGTCTTGCCTTGTCCACAATCTCTTTAAAACGTGCTACAGTCACATCCCTGCCACCAAGACCAGCTACGAAACTGAATATCTTGGGGGCACCTGGTATTTTATATAAGAGGGATCTAATCTCAGCACCCACTGGGCCACAAACTGCACCAGGAGGCAGACAGCGATCAATAACTGCAAGCACCTTGGCCTTTCCTATAGCCTTCCTGAATTCTTGGGATGGGAACGGCCTCCAGAGCCTTATCCTCAAAAGACCGACCTTCTGGCCCTCATCCCTCATGGCATCAACGGCTGTCATGGCTGTCTCTGAAATACTTCCCATGGTTACGAGAAGTATCTCTGCATC
>WFZZ01000087.1 GCA_015489315.1 Deltaproteobacteria bacterium
CATCGACACCATTTTCCGCCTCTTCTATCCTTTCAAAGGAATTCATCTTCTTAAGGCCGGCCTTAACTATGTTACGCATTGACTTAGAGTCATCTACAACTAATGCCTTCATAAAAGTGACCCCTGGAGTTGTGTTTTTTAAAACTTTTCAATGTCTATATCGAAAAATTAGCCAAATTCATTAAGCCTTTATGAGATAAATTTTTAAAACTCCTTGAGCGGATAAAAAAAATGGGCTAAGACAAGGCAACAAAATTGGAAATGAAAAGGTGAGACCTTATGGATTATAAAGATACCCTCAATCTTCCAAGGACAAAGTTTCCAATGAAGGCAAATCTGAGTCAGAAAGAACCTCAGATGTTAAAAAAGTGGGAAGAATTTCGTCTTTATGAGAAACTTTTGGAAAAGGGTAAAGATAGAGAAAAGTTTATCCTTCACGATGGGCCTCCCTATGCAAACGGACATTTGCATCTTGGTCATACTGTTAACAAGGTCTTAAAAGACATAATTGTAAAATACCGACTGATGTCAGGGTATCATGCGCCTTACGTCCCTGGATGGGATTGTCATGGACTTCCAATTGAACACAATGTTGAGAAAAAGCTTGGCTCAAAAAAGAGCCAGATGGATAAGCTTGCCATAAGACTGGAATGCAGAAAATACGCTAAAAGATTTGTTGATATACAAAGGGAAGAATTTAAAAGGCTTGGTGTCATAGGAGACTGGGAAAACCCATATCTGACTATGAATTATGATTATGAGGCATCCATTGCTAGGGAATTTTGTAATATTTTTTTAAAGGGGTATGTGGTTAAAAGTACCAAGCCTGTTTATTGGTGCCCGACCTGTGTGACCGCCCTTGCAGAGGCAGAAGTTGAATATGCATCTCATACGTCTCCATCAATTACAGTAAGATTTCCATGTGGTGACGATTTGAAAGACTGGTTAAAAAGGAATATAAAAAGGGATATCTCTGTTTCAGATTCCTATATCCTGATTTGGACTACTACTCCCTGGACACTGCCGGCAAATAGGGCCGTTGCCCTTCATCCCGATCTTCCGTATCTTGTTGTAAAGGTGTCCAGGAATGAGCTTAACAGTTGTGAATCTATTGGCACCAAAGGTGATTATGAATTGTGGATTGTAGCTGAAGGAAGACTTCAGGCCCTTCTTTTAAGTCTTGGTCTTGAGATAACACAGGTCGAAATCCTATATGAATTTTCTGGATCTGACATCGAAGGGCTTTTGGTAAAGCATCCCTTCATAGATAGATTGAATCCAGTAATAAATGCCGACTACGTAACCCTTGAAAGTGGAACAGGAATTGTCCACATAGCCCCTGGTCATGGTGCTGAAGACTATGAAAGTAGCAGAAAGTATGATCTAGAAGTCTATTCTCCTGTTGATGACAGGGGTTTTTTTACAAAAGAGGTCCAGCATTTTTCCGGTGAAAATATATTCAAGGCAAATCCTCTCATAATTAATCATCTAAAAGAAAAGGGTGCCTTGGTCCATGTTGAAGAATTAAGTCATAGCTATCCTCACTGCTGGCGTTGTAAAAGGCCTGTTATTTTCAGGGCCACAGCCCAGTGGTTCATCTCTATGGAAAAAAATGACCTTAGAAAAAGAGCTCTGGAGGCCATAGACAATGTAAAATGGATTCCAGCATGGGGAAGAGATAGAATTTATCTCATGGTTGAGGGGCGTCCTGATTGGTGTATTTCAAGGCAAAGGGCTTGGGGTGTTCCAATAACTGTTTTTATTTGTGAATCCTGTGGGCAACCTAATCTCACTAAAGAGGTAAGGGATAAAATAATAGAAAATTTTAGGAAAGAAGGGGCAGATTCCTGGTTTTTAAAGCCCGTTTCAGAATTTTTGCCAGAAGGTTTTAGGTGTCAAAATTGTGGTGGCTCAGATTTTCAAAAGGAAGAAGACATTCTTGATGTCTGGTTTGATTCAGGCGTAAGTCATGCAGCTGTATTGGAGGAAAGAGACGAGCTTTCATGGCCAGCAGATATGTATCTTGAAGGCAGTGACCAGCACAGGGGCTGGTTTCAAAGCTCTTTGTTAACAGCTGTTGCCACTAGAAAGAATGCTCCTTACAGACAGGTTCTTACCCACGGTTTTGTAGTGGATGGCAAGGGGAAAAAGATGTCTAAGTCTGTGGGAAATGTAATTCCTCCTGAAAAGCTCATAAAAAGATACGGGGCGGAAATTTTAAGGCTTTGGGTAAGTGCTGAAGACTATAGAGATGATATCAAGATTTCAGATGAGATACTTCAAAGGCTTACAGAGGCCTATAGAAAGATCAGAAACACGGTGAGATATCTTTTGAGCAATATTTCAGATTTTAATTATGAGACCGACAGGGTGGAATTAAAAGAGCTTGAGCCTATAGATAAATGGGCACTTTGGAAGACATCCAAGGTCATGGAAGCCATTCAAAGGGGTTATGATGAATATAGGTTTCACGTGGTATTTCATAAACTTCGAGAGTTTTGCACTGTTGATCTTAGCGCCCTTTATCTGGATATATTGAAGGACAGGCTTTATTGTGAGCTAAGGGAAGGCCATGCTAGAAGGTCAGCTCAGACTGCCCTTTATCTAATTTCAAGGGCCCTTATTATAAATATGGCACCAGTATTGTCCTTTACTGCAGACGAGGCTTGGTTTCATCTTACAGGCCAGAACGATGCGTCTGTTTTTTTTGAAAGCTTTCCTAAATTTCCAGATGGATTGCTAACAAAGGAAGAGGAACAGTTTTGGGAAGCTATTTGGATTATTAGAAATGAAGCGACAAAGGCACTGGAGCTTGCAAGAAATGAAAAACGAATCGGTCTTGCCCTTGATGCCAAGCTTCTTTTAAAAATTCCAGATAAGCTTGGTTTAAAAAAAGATGAGACTCTTTCAGAACTTTTAAAGATGGTTACTATAGTTTCACAGCTTGAGATTGTAGATGAATTTGATAAAGAACAGATTGAAGGAGGTCATATCTGGAATAGCGAAGATATTAAGGGACTTTCCTGCCTAGTGCTCAAGGCAGAAGGCCAGAAGTGTCAAAGATGTTGGCAATGGAGCACTTATGTGGGTACAGATGAAAGATTTAATGACGTATGTGAAAGGTGTGCTAGGGTGCTCTCTGACATGAATCTTTAAAGGGGCATAAAAAGGTGGAAGAGACAAGTTTTAGCGACAAGCTTAGAAAGATTTTTGAACCAATACTCCTTCCAAGTGCCCGTTTTCTTGGGAAACTGGGTCTAACCCCAAACATGCTGTCAATAATAGGGATGTTTGCCTATATCTTAGCTGCCATATTGTTGGCCCTTGGGCATCCAGTAGCTTGTGCAGTAGTACTTATTCTTTTTGGTCCGCTGGATGTCCTTGACGGGACGCTGGCAAGAGACAGCGGTCTTGAAACGGACTATGGCGCTTTTTTGGATGCTACTCTTGATAGATATGAGGAATTTTTTATCTATTGCGGACTCTTATACTACATGATGGATAGTTTAAAAGACGGGCCTATTTCTGCAGTTTTGGTACTTACTGCCCTTTCTGGTTCTTATTTCGTAAGTTATACAAGGGCCAAGGCAGAGGCCCTAGGATATGAGTGCAGTGTGGGCATTCTTACAAGATTTGAAAGGATTGTCCTTTTCATTTTTGCCATACTCACAGGTTGGATAAATCCAATCCTTGTCATAATTTCTATCTTTTCCTTCATTACTACCATACAGCGAATGGTAGTTGTTGCCAGGCAGGCACGGACGTGAAAAAAGATAAGGGAATCTTTTACGTAGTTGCCACTCCTATAGGAAATTTAAAGGATATTAGTTTAAGGGCCATTGAGACATTAAAAAGTTGTTCTATCATTGCTGCTGAAGATACCCGGAGGGCTTCAAAACTTCTAAATTTTTTAGAAATCCGAGCAAAGATAATAAGCTGCCATGAATACAATGAGTTAAAGCGACTTAATTTCATTCTCGAAACTGTAAATTCAGGAAAAAATGTTTGTTACCTGACAGATGCTGGCAGTCCTGGCATTTCAGACCCTGGTGCAAAGCTTGTAAGCGCCCTTAGAAGAGAAGGAATAAATATCTTGCCGGTTCCAGGTCCTTCTGCAGTGTCTTGCGCCTTAAGTGTTAGTGGTATTCGGGCAAACGCCTATTTTTTTGGCGGTTTTTTACCAACAAAGGATAACGAAAAAAGGCAATTTTTTAAATTCATTAAGGGGATGAATATTCCAGTTGTCATATTTGAGGCTCCTCATAGGCTAAAAGAGTCCCTAAGATTAATGCTTGAACTTTTGGGTGATATCGAGATTTTTTTTGCTAGGGAGATGACAAAAAGGTTTGAGGAATATCAATTAATTCCTTTGTCAGTCCTTCTAAAAAGTCTGGAGTCAAAGGAGGTCAAGGGTGAGATAACACTAGTTTTACCCCCAATAAAAACAAATGCTAAAAAAGAAGCTGAAGTCACTGAAGAAATTAAAGAAATTTTGAAGGTAATTTTAGGTAAGAAAGAAATGGGCACAAAGGCCTTAAGTAAGATGTTTTCAAAGGTCTTTTCCATACCATCTGGGAAGATTTATGAGTTATTGTTGGAGTTAGAAAGGGAAACTGAAAATTAGTCATGGATTTTTTTATAATCATACCGGCAAGATATGGTTCAAAGAGGCTTCCTGGGAAACCCCTTCTGGATATTTGTGGAAAACCAATGATTTTAAGGGTGGTTGAGCGCGCATCCCTTATTCCTGATATAAAAGGTCTCTTTGTCGCAACCGATGATGAAAAAATAAAAGAGGTGGTGGAAGACGCAGGCTTTAATGCCATTATGACAAGTAGAGAGCATCCTTCTGGCACAGACAGGATTTTTGAGGCTGCCCAAAAGGTTGGCCTTTCAAAGGAAGATGTTGTAATAAATTGTCAGGGAGATCAGCCGCTTTTAGATATCCTTTCAGTCCAAAAAATGGTTTCTCTTTTTAAAAGAGAAAAGGATTTTTTAATGACAACTGTAGCAACGCCTATAAATTTTATTGAAGCCCAGGACCCCAACAGGGTCAAGGTAGTTCTAGATAAGGATTCAAGGGCTCTTTACTTTTCAAGGTCTCCTATACCCTATGACCGGGACCGGGTTTTTGATCCTAAAGAAAGATGTTATTTGCGACATCTTGGACTTTATTGCTATACCATGGAGCTTTTGGAAAGATTTGTGTCTTGGCCAGTCGGAAGCCTTGAACAGACAGAAAGGCTTGAGCAGTTAAGGGTGTTGGAAAATGGCTACAAGATTGGGGTTGCCATTATAAAGAATGCGCCAATTGATGTGGATACCATCGAAGACCTGGAAGCCATAAGGTCCATTTTTAAAAACATGAAATGACAGATTAGTCTTTTGGGGTTTCCTTTTTCAATGGAATTTTCTTTCCGAGAAATCTTTTTACAATCTCAGTAGTGTGGGCTGGAAGGTCAGATACAAAAAATTCATGCTGTGCAAAACTACTTGTTGAAACTCCACCTTCCTTATCTATGTAATTTTTGACAAGTTTTGAAACCTCCTTTGATGGGTCCACAATTTTTATTCTTTTCCCGGCCTTTTCCTTGATGACAGGCTTTAAAAGAGGATAATGGGTACAGCCAAGGACAAGGGTATCTATTTGTTTTTCTTTTAAAGGTCTTAGATATTTCCTAACAATCATCCTTGTTTCCCTACTTTTTAGCCAACCTTCTTCCACAAGAGGAACAAGAAGGGGGCATGGCCTTTGAAAGACCTTAGCATCACTTCTTTTTAGCGGAATAAGCCTTTCATAAATGCCGCTGATAATCGTTGCCCTTGTTCCGATAATGCCTATCTTGCCATTTTTGCTTAATTTACATGCCTCATTTACTGATGGCGTAACCACTTCAAAGATAGGATAGTCCAATTTTTCCCTCAAAAAATCAGTTGCACAGCTTGCCGCACTATGACAGGCGATAACAATTATGGATGCCCCTTTTTTAATTAAAAAATTTGCGTCTTCAAGGGCATAACGTTTTAATATTTCAGGGCTTTTTGTTCCATAGGGGGTCCTTGCTGTATCACCAAAATATACAATTGGTGCATTAGGTATAAGTTTCAAGACTTCTTTTACAACACTAAATCCCCCAACTCCTGAATCAAATATGCCTATCTTTCCAGAAAAAGTCATTTAACCAAATTTAAAAACCTCCCGTTTAATATATGGAAAGGGCTTCATTCTTGTAGTATTAAAAATTAAAAAAGGCAATAGGAGGAAGAGGTGGCTACTCAATGTCTAGTATCAAGCTTTGTTGATGAAATAGAGGAACTAGAAAAGATCAAGACGGAGATAAAGACCCTTGGAAAATGCACGGTTTCATCACCTTTAATAAGAAAAGACTATTCCTGTTTTGTTGAAGATAGCGATAAGGTCCTTCTTCTAGCCTCAAAAAGAAATATTGAACAATTGGTTAAAGAAGGGCATTTGCCGTCCTTTGAGTTGGCTGGTCCACGAAGAAATATCTATTATGACCCTTCAAAGACAAGATGTGCCATAGTTACCTGTGGGGGACTCTGCCCTGGCATTAATGATGTTATCCGTGCCATAGTTATGACCCTCTTTTACGGATACGGAGTAAAGACAGTTTTGGGAATTAGATTTGGGTTAAGGGGATTTATACCTGAATATGGTCTTGATGTGATGGATCTAAATCCCAACACAGTCGCTAGGATTCATGAATATGGAGGGACAGTTCTCGGCTCTTCCAGGGGGCCTCAGCCAGTTGAGGAGATTGTTAATGCCCTTGAAAGGATGAACATCTCAATTCTTTTTACCATAGGTGGAGATGGGACATTTAGGGCCAGCAAAAAGATTGTGGAAGAGATAGAAAAGAGAAATCTGAAGATTGCGGTTGTGGCAGTTCCAAAGACAATTGATAATGACATCTATCTTGTCACAAAGACCTTTGGATTTGATACTGCAGTGGAGATGGCATGTCAGGCCATAAGGTGTGCTCATACAGAGGCCATAGGTGCTCCAAATTGTATTGGACTTGTAAAATTAATGGGAAGATATTCGGGTTTTATTGCAGCAGCAGCTTCTTCTGCCCTTAGAGAAGTAAATTATTGTCTTATCCCTGAAAGTGATTTTGACCTTGAAGGTGAAAAGGGGCTTTTGAGAGAGGTGGAAAAAAGACTGGAAAAAAGGAGCCATGCAGTAATAGTTGTTGCCGAAGGAGCGGGTCAAAAGTTTTTTAAAGACCAGCCAAAGGAAAAGGATCTTTCAGGCAATATTAAACTTGGAGATATTGGTAAATTTTTAAAAGACAAATTTCTTGAATACTTTTCTTCCAAGGGTAAAGAGGTCTTCATTAGATATATTGATCCAAGCTACATCATTAGGAGTGTCCCTGCCAATGTAGATGACAGTCTTTATTGTGGAAATCTAGGCCAAAATGCAGTCCATGCTGCAATGGCAGGAAAAACAGATATGATGGTGAGCCTTTGGAATGACAGATATGTTCATATTCCGTTGGATAGCGCAATTCTTAAGAGGAAACAAGTAAATCTTAAAAGTCGTTTCTGGATGAGTGTCCTAGAATCCACTGGTCAGCCATCCTTAAAAAATGAAAATTAGGGGGTAGTTATGAATAGATCATTTATCAAAAGGATTTTTAGTTATTATTTTGTGCTCTATTTCCTTTGTTTTTTTTGTACCCTTGCAAGTTGCTCATCACCTGAAGAACAAAAGGCAGAACATTATAAACGAGGGATGGAGTATGTAAAAAAGAACGATTTTAGGTCAGCAAGGATTGAGTTTAAAAACGTTGTTCAAATCGATCCAAAATATGGACCTGGTCACTATCAGCTTGCCCTTGCCGATCTGAAAATAGGCAATTTCGGAGAAGCCTTATCTGAATTGAGAAAGACAGTAGATGTTGATCCAAAAAACAGGGATGCAAGAATTAAGCTAATTCAGATTTTACTTCTTGCAGAAAAATATGAAGAGGCCCAGAAGCACATAGATTATCTTCTAAAAGAAAAGCCAAAAGATGTTGAAGCGCTGATCTTAAAATCTGTTTTATTTACAAAACAAAAAAAGCTTTCTGACGCCTTAAAGGTTCTTGAAGAGGCCAGAAAATTAGACCCCCAAAATAGAAAGGTCTTTTTAAGTACAGCAAACATCTTAACCCAGCAGAAAAAATTCAAAGAGGCAGAAAAGCTATTAAAAAAAGCACTTTCAGTGAGCAAAACTCCAAAGGAGAAGATACAAGTCCAGCTAATGTTGGCAGGTGTTTTGGAAGTTCAGGGGAAGTTTGATGAGGCAAAGGCCACTTTGAAAGATGCAGCTAAAAAGGATGTAGGAGCTGCAATGGCCCTTGTAAAGTTTTACTTTAGGCACAAGTATAAGGGTGAAGCAGATAAGCTCTTGGATGATATTATTAAGAAAAATCCAAAATATGTTCCTGCCTATGTAGCGAAATCAGACCTTTTGACCTTCGAGAATAGACCAAAGGATGCCCTAAAATATTTGAAAAAGGCCCATGAGCTTTCACAAAAGGATCTCAATATTACGGCCAAGCTTGCCCTTATGAATTTAAATCTGAATAATATAAAAGAGGCCAAGAGGCTTTCAAACAAGGTATTAAAAAAGGCGCCAGAGCATCCAGTTGCACTTCTTGTAAGAGGTCGTCTTGCACTTCTTGATAGAAAATTTAAGGAAGCCTTGGATGATCTTTCCAAGGTAATAAAAAAGAATCCCAAGGATCCCCAAACCTTGTATTTTAGAGCATTGGCATACCTGGGAGTTGGAAAGATCAAAAGTGCAGAAGAAGATCTTGTTTCTTGCACGGTTGAAGCCCCAACCTTCTTAAAGGCTCGGTTACTTCTTGCAGATGTTTATCTTCGTGAAAGAAAGATAGATGATTGTCTCTTTCAGTTGAATTTTCTCAAAAAGAGGATTGGAGATGAGCCACAGGTTTTAAGGCTTCATGCCGCCTGTATGATGAATAAGAGAAAGTTTAAAGAGGCAATCGATGACCTAAATAGACTCCTTAAAAAGGTTCCTGACGACCTCAATGCCAAATATATGTTGGCAAGGGCCCTTTTTGCCACGAAGGAAAAGGATAAATCAATTAAGATTCTTAAAGAGATAATCGAAAAGGATTCAAATTATATTCCAGCAGTTTACAGTTTAGTTGGCATTTATTTAAGAGATGGAAAATATCAAGAGGCCCTTGATATAGTGAAGGAACTTGAAAAAAAGAATCCTAAAAATGCAATTTATCCAACCATTGAAGGCCGCATTTATTTGGCAACAAAAAAGCTAGATGCGGCCGAGGAAGCCTTTAAAAGGGCACTTTCTTTAAATGATAACTTGATTACCCCTTATGTGGCCCTAGCAAGAATATATGTAAAGACAGGAAAGGCAAACGATGCCATATCTGAATACGAAAAGCTTATAAAAAAACGTCCTAATTTTGCCATGGCCTATATGGCAATCGCATCAATTTACCAGCAACTTGGTAAAACTAAGGATGCAGAAAAGACATATAGAAAACTTCTTGAGATTAGGCCAAAGTTTGCCCCTGCTGCAAATAACTTGGCATGGATTCTTGCCGAAAAAAATAATCTTGAAGAGGCCTTTATTTGGATACAAAAGGCCAAGGAAGTGGCACCAGAGGAGCCTTTTATCTTAGATACATCTGGTTGGATACAGGTAAAGAAAGGCAATTATGACCTTGCAGTAGCTGATCTATCTTTGGCACTTAAGAAAACGCCAAATCAGCCAACCATTAATTATCATATGGCTATTGCAATGAAGGGATTGGGTAAAAAGAATGAAGCCAAGAGATATTTAAAGGTTGCACTTGAATCCAAGGAACAATTTCCAGAAAAGGAGGATGCTGAAAGGCTCTTAAAAGAGCTCAAATGATAGATATTTGTTCAAAGACTAGAAAAGAACTAGAAGAATTTTTTAAAGAAAGGAATGAAGCTGCCTTCCGTGGAAGGCAGCTTTTTAAGTGGCTATGGCAAAAGGGGGTTAACTCCTTTAACGAGATGACAGACCTGCCTAAGAGTTTTAGAGAAGAGCTTTCCCATTCTTGTTTTATATATTCGCTTAAACCATTTAAAAAAGAATTATCTCAAGATGGAACAATTAAGTGGGCCTTAAGGCTTAAAGATGGTTTAGTAATAGAAACGGTGGCTATTCCAGAAAAAGATCATTTTACCATTTGTATTTCTAGTCAGGTGGGTTGTGGTATGGGTTGTCTTTTTTGTAAAACAGGAACTATGGGTTTAAAGAGAAATCTTGAACCATCTGAAATAGCCTGTCAGGCCCTTTTTGTAAAAAAAGAATTATCAAAAAGTCTTCCTGTAAGGAACATAGTATTCATGGGAATGGGAGAGCCTTTAGCAAATTTGGAAAATGTTCTAAAGGCAATTGAAATACTCACAGATGACCTTGGCCTTTCTTTTTCAAAAAGACGCATAACTGTCTCAACAAGTGGGATTGTTCCAAAGATTGTCGAACTTGGGAAAAGGGCAGATGTTGGACTTGCCATTTCACTTCATGCTACAACCGATAAGATCAGGAATAAGCTTATGCCTATAAATAAGAAATATCCAATAAATAAACTTTTATCTGTATGTAAAAATTATAATCTTCCCAAACGAAGGAGAATAACCTTTGAATACTTACTCATCAAAGGAATAAATGACTCCTTAGATGATGCCAAAAGGCTATCAAGGTTATTGGCCGAAATTCCATCTAAGATTAATCTTATTCCATTTAACCCAGTCGATGGGCTCGAATTCCGAGCCCCTGATTTTGAAAATATTATGGAATTTCAGGAGATTTTAAAATCGAAGGGCTATACAACAATTATTAGAAAAAGCAAGGGGAGAGACATAAGTGCAGCCTGTGGGCAGCTTTGTTATGAAATGGAAACTTAGAATATCTAGGCTTTGTTTATCTTTTTTCTAAGTACTCCTGATGGCTTAAAAGTCACAACTCTTCTAGGAGCAAGTATCAATTCTTCGCCTGTATGAGGGTTTCTGCCCCTTCTTGCCTTTTTGTCCTTTACTGTAAATTTTCCAAATCCACTAATAAGAACATTTTCACCATTTTCCAAAGTCTCTTTTATTATTTCAATTACAGTTTCTACTGCCTCCACTGCTTGGGATTTGGACAGGACTTCTGATTCATAAAGTTTATTTATGAGATCCGCTTTAGTTAAGGTCATAGACTCCCTTTTCCCCCGAAAATGAAATAACCAAGAAAAGTCTCTATAACCATTTATAATTAAAAGAAAATTTAAAATGCGTCAAGAATGAAATATTCTCTCATAAAATAATAATTAAAATAGATTGTGACCTTTTAAGTCTAAGGTCCTATTTTTTTCTTCTCCTTGGTATATTTGAAAGGTCTTCCTTTATAACAAAAAGTACCTTGTATTCCTTTTTTAGATGTTCAACAAGTTTATTTAGATCGTCATCAGACATATCCATAAGTCTCACATACACTTCACGGGCTCCTTCTGGCATGTTGTCTTCAGAAGTAAGCACACTGACTATCCTACCGCCATTTTTTCGAATATCATTTAGTAGGGTGTTCAAAGAACCAGGGCTGTCTTCAATTTCAAATGCTATTTGGATAGGACTTTTATAGGCACCAGTAATACTAATCATTACTTTAAAGACGTCAGTCTCTGTAATGACTCCAACTACATGATAATCATCATCAACAACAGGCATACCACTAATCCTGTTTTCAAGCATTATCACTGCTGCCTTTTCTACAGAATCATTTTCCTTTAATGTAATTGGGTCTGGTGTCATTATATCTTTTACTTTGATTTCAGAAAGGAGATAGTAAAGTTCATGAACATCTAAGGTGGTGGCCTTGGATGGCGCAGCTTCCTTGATATCTCTGTCACTTATAATTCCTATGAGTCTTCCATCACGAACAACTGGTATTCGTCTAATCCCGTGCTCCTTCATTATCTGGGTAGCTTTCATTATCGAGGTATTTTCATCCACTACAATAGGGTTTGTTGCCATCCATTCCTTAACTAACATGGATTGCCTCCTGTGCTTATTTGGATTAACCTGAAATTCTAATATTAACAGGTCTGTTTTCTGTAATCGGACTATTTACCAATGTCAAGATTAACAATTGTTTCACATAAAAAATTGGATTTTAGACCATGATAACCATAATAGGTCCGGGTTCCTTGGGACTTTTTTTTGCGGCCAAGTTTTGGCAAAAATGCAGAGATGTTTACATATTGGATTATAAGGAAGAGCGCGCAAGACTTATAAATGAAAAGGGGATTAGCCTAAAAGAACAAGGAAAGATTCAAAAGGCTTATCCCCAAGCTTCAACAGATCCCCTTAAACTAGGCAAACAAAAATATATCCTCATATTGGTAAAGTCCTTTCAAACAAAAGCCATACTAAAAAACCTGGTTAAATTATGTGACTCAAATACCCTTGTTCTTACTTTACAAAATGGTATTGGAGCTGGTGACATTCTGTCAGAGGTGATATCAGCCAATAATTTGGCACTTGGCGTTACTATGCATGGTGCCAATAAAAAGAATGACACTACAGTTATACATGCAGGTGAAGGAGATACAATAATTGGAAAGATAAATGATCACGAAGTTGATTCTAGACTTTTAGATATTTGTAAGCTTTTTCAAGAATCTGGACTAACGTGTAAGGTTGTAGAGGATATATTACCTTTTTTATGGAAAAAGCTCATTGTGAATGTTGGCATCAATCCAATTACTGCCCTTTGTGGAATAAGAAACGGTGCTATATTAAAGGATAAAAGGCTCTTGGAACTTCAATCTATTCTTGTTTATGAGGCTTATAAGGTCATGGAGAAACAAGGTGTAAATATAGGGCTAGACAAAGGTCAGATACTGGAGTTTGTAAAAAAGGTTTGTAAGGATACAAGTGAAAATATATCTTCCATGCTTCAGGATAGACTTTGCAAAAAAGAAACCGAGATCGATTTTATAAATGGGGCCATTGTAAAAATGGGTAAAGCTCTAGGCATTGAGACACCGGCAAATATGATTATGAATAATATGATTAAATTTTTTACAAGTGTGGGATGGAGTTTTGAGAATTTGTCCCTTGACTTTTTTTGGCTCCATACTTAATTTCAATTTGTGTCAAGTGAGCTTGGTTATTCCTTGTTGAAACCTTGGGGGCGACATGGTTTCGACGAGGGTATGGAAGCTCAAGTGGCGTGCCGGGGTCCGCGACCTCGTTAAAAACGCGGAAAAAACACAAACGCCGACTCTGATTACGAGTACGCACTGGCTGCATAAAGCAGCCACGTCCTGATGGTTATGCCTGCTTGACCGTCAGGGCGCTAAACTAGCAGGCTCGCCCGATCAAGCTACCTGCGCTTGAGAGGGTTAAAATGTATGCAGGTTAGCCTTGGAAAGACCTTGCCCAGATGGGGCTTTCCGGGCGAAAATAAAAAATCTGGGCTACGCACGTAGAAGCTTGAGTGGAATGCTTTCGGACGCGGGTTCGACTCCCGCCGCCTCCACCAATCTTTCCTTTTCACCGTATTTAAAACGAAGACACCTACTATGAAGTCCCTTTGGTCAATTAGCTTCTATTAATGCAAATCAATTTAAGGGAATCTCTAAAAATTGTTTCTGCTCGACACCTAATTACTGAAATATCAGTCAGTTACACAGCATTAAGATACCAAGAATTGGATTTTTAGAGGTACCCTTAAGAAAAAACTAGAAAAAATATGACCTTAAAAACATCTTGATAGATAATGAGATATTATCCTTATGTGACCCTTTTCCTGCTGGGACATTTTCAGGAAAGTCCTAGCTCCTTCAGGGTCATTGGCCAGAAAGGATAGGTTCTTATAAAGGTCATAGGCATGAAATTCGATATCAAGGGCAGTTTCAAATATATCAACACAAGATAAGTTATCGTCTAAAAATTGTTCTACGAGTTGGGACACATCCATTCCACCTTCAAGCACATTATCACCCAAGGACTCATACAATTCGTTAAATTCAGGAATATCGGGACTAATCTTTTTAAGGATAGAATAAATGACTTTTGCATGGGAAAGTTCAAGTTTTTTAAGCCTGTTAAAGAAATCAGCAAGCCCTTTATTTTTTTCCCCCCTAGCAAGAAGGCCATAAAATCTTTCTGTTCCCTTTTCCATTTCCATGGCCTTCTTAAGGATAGATGGAGGACTATCATTAAAATCAAAGAGTCGAATATTCGGAAAATCCTTTAGAATCTTACCTTCCCAGGATAAAATCCCACCTTTCAAATTGTAAAGCTCTCCTGTCTCAAGGCCCATGTCAGCAATAAAATTTGCAGCAATTTTTGAACGTCTGCCACTTCTACAATAGAAAATAAGGTCTTTTTGAAGATTAAAATCAAAGATTCTGGTCTCTATTTCCTTTAAGGGTATGAGAATCGAGCCAGGTATATGGGATAACTTATATTCCTTAGGTTCTCTTACATCAAAAAGAAGATATTTGTCTTCTGAAGTTTTCTCCAAATAGTTTTTGAGTTCAGAGGCGACCAAATCTTTTACTATGTGGCTTTTCATTTGAAACTCATTAGTTTCCTAGTTTTTTATTGCCATGAGCCTTTATTTTCAAAAGACCCATGGCAAGTTTATATTTTTTAACGTTATTTTTTGTGACAAGTAGAGCAAGATTTGCCCTTCGGAACCTTCTTTTCCACATGGCATGGCCAGCAGAATTTTTTGTGAAAGTCATTGCCTATCCCGGTAGTCTTTTCAATCGTTACCTTTAAAGGCCCGCCTTTATCAGTGGGATGACAGTTGGTGCATCCAAGTTTTCCCTGATGCATTCTATGGGGGAAATTACTGCTGGTTTATTGCCTTTTACAGAAAATTTTTCCTTAAGATTTATGGTTTCAGGGCCATTTCCGCAAAATCCCAAAGACGACATACTTAAAAAGGCTGATGCTGCCAAAAAGGAAATCATTTTTTTATTCATTATCTTTTCCTCCTACAATGAATTTTTTTTAATTGTCAATAGAAAGATCAAAATGACTTGTTAAAAAGATTAGCCCTGTAATGTAAATTTTTCAATTGCTAAAGGTCTCTTTAGTCTTTCTTTAAAGTTTTATGAATAGTAATTTTTTAATCCTTAATTTTTCAATTATTCTGTAGTATATAGGAAAAAATTCCCAAGACCTAAGGGTACCCTTCATGAACAGCAAATTTTCCCACTGGCTCTGGTCAGAGAATCTTTCAAAAAAGAAAAAGGGAGTTGATTGGGTATTAAAGGCATTTTTGCGCATAGTTGTTATCATTGCCATAGGCTTTAATAAGCATAAGCTGGAGCTCAGGGCAAGTGCCCTTACATACACGGTTATATTATCCTTGGTTCCAGTTCTAGCAATGGGGACAGCCCTTGTTAAGGGCCTTGGCGCTGATAACTATATGAAAAAGGCGGCTTACAGGATGCTTGAAGAGCTTGAAGAGATTTCTTCATCAAAGCCGTTAGAGGATGATAAAAGCCTCTGTGCTGTAAATGGCACTAGTGAGATAAAATCCCGACCGTCACCAGTTTTAAAAAGTGTCCAGGCCAAACATCTTAAAAAGGCAATTGATAAGATATTTGATTATGTTGATAAGACAAACTTTGCCGCCCTTGGATGGCTTGGAATAATTGCTTCTCTCCTCACTATTGTTTCACTAATGTATCACATTGAAGAGGCCATGGATACCATTTGGCAGACAAGGCGCACAAGAGAGATAGGAAGAAAGGTTATTGATTACATAGCACTTATTGTCCTTTTGCCACTTTCTGTGAATGTTGCCTTTTGGGCAATTACTGCCACACAGAATAAATCTTTTATCGAAAGTATTGCTGCAACTTTAAAAATATCCTGGCTACTGACCTTTGTCTTTAAGTTTCTTCCATTTTTTTTGATAATTGGAACATTTACTATTCTTTACAGATTCATGCCAAATACATGGGTAAGGGTAGGGCCTGCATTTGTTGGAGGGTTGATAGGTGGAGTGGGATGGATCGCAGTCCAGACCCTTTACATTAAATTGCAAATTGGTGTAGCCAGATACAATGCAATTTATGGGTCCTTTGCGACATTACCTCTTTTTATATTCTGGCTTTACATTGGATGGATAGTTTTTCTTATAGGGGCTGAGGCTTCTTATGCAATTCAGAATTATAAAAGGCTAAAGCCCATCAAGAGGCCTCTTTCTCCCATTAAAAAATTGGGTCTTGCTATTGACATTATGGAGCTTGCATATAAGCAACACGATACTGGAAAGACAATTACTCCGGATTTTTTGGCAGACGAACTGGGGCATCCCCTTACGGAAATAGATGGGGTTCTAGAAAGACTTATCGCAGAAGGGTTTCTCGTGCCCACAGAAAGACACGAAGAATACCTTCCTGCTGTTTCCAGAAGAAATCTTGATTTTTCAAGGCTCTTTGAAAGTCTATGCGGTGCGCCAAGTCATTTTAAAAGTTACGGTGATGTTGTAACCACAAGGCTTTACGAATTCAATCTAGAAAAGATCGAAGAGCTTAAAAGAGATAGAGACTATTATGTCAGGGATATCAAAGAGTTGTAAAGTGGCTGTCTTTGACCTTGGCACACAGACCTTTCGAGTTGTAGGAGCAAAGGTCACAAAGAGAGGGCCGGAGATAATTTTTTCTTTAAGAAAAAATGTACGTCTTGGAAAGGACTTGTTGGAAACAGGTGAGTTTAGGCAAGATGCCATAAAAAGAGGTATAGATGCCCTTTTGGAGTTTAAAAGGAAAATCGAAAAGGAAAAAATAGAAAAATTTTTGGCTATTGGAACCGAGGCCTTTAGACGTTCAAAAAATAGCCCTTTATTTTTAAAAAAGGCAAGAAAACTAGGCATAGCAATAGATATAATTTCTCCACAAAAAGAGGCGGAGTTGGCAGTAAGAGGCGCCTATCTCACTGTTCCTGACCTGTCATCCCCCTGGGCCATGATTGATTTGGGAGGAGGAAGCACTGAGATCGTTTTTTGTAAGGAACAAAGGCCTGAAAAGTTATTCAGCCTTTCCATGGGAGCAGTCTCTGTCCATGAAATGGCCCAAAAAAGAAAGATAGTGGATTTTAAGGGGTTTCGTTTATTTGTTGAAGAATTTTTTTTAAAAGAGATACAAAGAGCTGGTTTAAAAAAACAAAAGGTCAATTCTGCTTTAGCAACTGGAGGAACTGCCACAACAGTTGCAGCAGTTTTGGAGGGCCTTTGGCCCTATGATCCTAAAAGAGTTAGGGGTTACAAGGTTTCTTTGAATCAATTAGAGGACCTGCTTGAACAGGTTTTTTCCCTTTCTGCTGAAAAGAGAAAGACAGTGAAGGGGCTTGAACCTGAAAGGGCAGATATTTTCCCCACAGGCATTGCAATTTTGATTGAGATTATTAGATATTTAGATTTAAAAAAGATAACCATTAGTGACGGAGGCATCCTTTTTGGATTTTTGGCCTTCGCACTTGAAAAGGAGTGTGGATTTTATGTTGAACCATCCAGTGCCAGAAGCCTATACATTTGATGATTTACTTTTAGTTCCTTCTTTCTCCCAGGTTTTACCTGCAGAGGTTGATGTTTCTGCACCGCTTACCAAAAAGATACGTCTTAATATTCCGATTTTAAGTGCAGCTATGGATACAGTGACAGAGGCAGATACTGCTATTAGCCTTGCACGTGAGGGGGGCATAGGCATAATTCATAAAAATATGTCAATAAAACGTCAGGTAAAGGAGATTGAAAAAGTCAAAAAATCTGAAAGTGGAATGATTATAGACCCGGTTACTGTGACCCCTGAACACAAGTTGTGGCAGGTCCTTGAAATAATGAAAGAATTCAGGATATCAGGCGTGCCTGTTGTTGAAGGGCGAAAGCTTGTTGGAATAGTGACTAATAGGGACTTGAGATTTGAGACAAATCTTGACCAGGAAGTCAAAAATGTCATGACCACCAAAAATCTGGTCACAGCCCCTGTAGGTATTACCCTTGAAGAATCAAAAAAGCTTCTTCATAAGCACAGAATAGAAAAACTCTTGGTGGTTGATGAAAATGGGAACTTGACAGGCCTAATAACTATCAAGGACATAGAGAAGATAAAAAAGTATCCAAATGCCTGTAAGGATAAACTTGGTAGGCTAAGGGTAGGCGCTGCAGTTGGAGTCGGTCCTGAGCGAGTTGAACATGCAAGGGCGTTAATGGAGGCTGGTGTTGATGTAATAGTAATAGATTCAGCCCACGGTCATTCTGCAAATGTTATTTCTGCAGTAAAAGAGATTAAGAAGGAATTCCCAGAACTTCAGGTTATTGCCGGGAATGTAGCGACATCAGAGGGTGCTGAGGCCCTTTTGGAGGCAGGAGCAGATGCTATAAAGGTTGGGGTTGGCCCTGGTTCAATTTGCACTACAAGGATAGTTGCAGGCGTTGGAATGCCTCAACTTACTGCAATTCATAACTGCGCAATTGTCGCCAATAAATATGAAAGACCAGTAATCGCAGATGGAGGCATAAAGTTTTCAGGAGATCTTACAAAGGCCATAGGAGCCGGCGCTCACTGCGTAATGATCGGAAGCCTTCTTGCAGGGACGGATGAAAGCCCTGGGGAGCTTGAGCTTTATAAAGGACGTCAATATAAGGTTTATAGAGGAATGGGCTCTCTTGGAGCTATGAAGGAAGGTAGCAAAGACCGCTATTTTCAGGACGATGTCAAGGTTGTCTCAAAGCTTGTTCCAGAAGGGATTGAGGGAAGAGTACCATATAGGGGTCCGCTTGCAGCAACTATCTATCAGCTTGTTGGAGGTCTCAGGGCTGGCATGGGCTATCTTGGTTGTAAAACCATTGAGGAACTCAGGGAAAATGCTCGTTTTGTAAAGATTACCCCGGCTGGCCTTAGAGAAAGCCATGTCCATGATGTAATAATAACTAAGGAATCCCCTAACTACTGGGTAGAAGGATATTAAGAAAGATAAATCAAGGCCATCATGGCGAAACAAAGTCTTCTTATTGTTGATGACAAAAAAGACATGCTTTCTTTATTAAAGCGTGTCATTGCCCCGAAGTTGGACTGCGAGATAGATCTTGCAGCTTCCGCCTATGAAGCCATCGACCTTGTAAAGAAAAGAGGACACGATGTAGTGCTAACTGATATAAAGATGCCTGATCTTGACGGCATCTCTCTTATGAAGGAGATCATAGCCTTTGATCCTACCATATCTGTCATTATTATGACGGGCTACGCCACCATTGAGGGTGCAGTCCAGGCCTTAAAGGAAGGTGCCTTGGATTTTTTTCAAAAGCCCTTTGATAATGACATGGTTATTCACTCGGTTAAAAAGGGCTTTGAAAGAACAAGCCTTTTAAGAGAAAATAGAAGGCTACAAGAGCAACTTCAAGGGTCTAAGGAAAATTATGGTTTTGTTGGTCAATCCAGCAAGTTAAAAAAGATACTCGAGTTAATTTCAAGGGTGGCAGACGCCGATGTAACTGTTCTCATTAGGGGAGAAAGTGGTACTGGAAAAGAGCTTGCTGCAAGGGCACTTCATGAGATGAGCAGAAGGCGAAACAGAAAGATGATAACAGTAAACTGCCCAGCCCTTCCTGAACATATCCTTGAAAGTGAGCTATTTGGTTATGTTAAGGGTGCATTTACAGGCGCAACATCCAATAAAGAAGGGCTTTTTTTGGCTGCCAATGGCTCAACCATACTTTTAGATGAAATTGCCGATATTCCCCTTTCCATACAGACAAAGCTTTTAAGGGTCCTTCAGGAAAAGGAGATAAGGCCTCTTGGGAGTACCAAGTCTATAAATGTGGATGTGCGAGTTATAGCATCTACAAATCAGAATCTTGAGGAAAAAATAGAAAAGGGAACCTTCAGAGAAGACCTCTTTTACAGATTAAATGTTGTTTCCATACACATGCCTTCACTTAGGGAGATAGCTGAAGATATTCCTCTTTTGGCCCAGCACTTTCTGGAAAAATATTCAAAGGAATATGGTAAGGAAGGCCTTGAATTTTCGCCAGAAAGCATAAGATGCCTGTTACAAAGGGAATGGAAGGGTAATGTCAGGGAACTTGAAAATGCCATAAAAAGGGCAGTTCTTTTGGCCCAAGGGGATACTATCTGGCCAACAGACATTCCAAAGGAAAACGGAGGAAGTGAAACTCATCAAGGTATTGTTATGCCTTGTGTATCTCATCTTCCATATAAGCAGGCAAAAGAAGAGATACTTAATTTCTTTTCAACTGCCTATTTTACCAATTTGCTAAAAAAGACAAACGGCAACGTGACACTGGCAGCCAAAAAATGTGGCTTAGAACGCCAAAGCCTTCAGAGGCTTTTAAGAAAGTATAAGATTGATTCATCCAGTTTCAGGAATCTTAATTAGTTAGAAATGTACTTAAATTAAAATAAGGGAGGTAAAAAATGGCCAAGATAAAAAGGGCAATTATAAGTGTTACTGACAAGACAGGTGTGGCTGAACTTGCAAAAGAGTTATCAGAGATGGGAGTCGAGATAGTTTCAACAGGTGGAACGGCCAAGGTTATAAGGGAAGCTGGTGTCAATGTAAAAGATGTATCAGAGCTTACGGGTTTTCCTGAAATGATGAATGGACGAGTAAAGACCCTTCATCCAAAGGTTCATGGTGGTATCCTTGCCCTAAGAGACAATGAAGAGCATGTTTCCCAGATGAAGGAGCATGGCATCCCTGAAATAGACATGGTGGTTGTCAATCTCTATGCCTTTGAAAAGACGGTGGCAAAGGAAGGAGTAACCCTGACTGAGGCAATAGAGAATATAGATATAGGTGGGCCTACACTTCTAAGATCATCTGCCAAGAATTTTAAATTTGTTACTGTCGTGGTTGATCCTTCTGATTATGACAAGGTTATTAAAGAGATGAAGGAAAACAATGGTGAAACCACCCTTAAGACAAGATTTGAGCTTGCCAGAAAGGTCTTTGCCACCACAAGTGCCTATGACACTGCAATAACTAATTACTTAAATACCATAGATGTGGATTCAGACCCCTATTTTAAATAAATATTTTCATGATTTGTATTTCAGTATTTGGAAAGGATCAAGAAGAAGTCTTGAGGCGGCTAGAGGCTGCCAATGGGCTTTGTGACATTATAGAAATCCGTCTGGATCTAATTAAAAAAAGAGATTCCCTTGACTTAGGCACCCTTTTCAAAAAATCAAAAAGGCCGCTTATTGCAACCAACAGGGCCTTTTGGGAAGGTGGCTCCTTCAATGGCTCTGAGGAGGAAAGAATTGGTCTCTTGATAGATGCCCTGAAATCGGGTTTTCGCTATGTTGATATAGAATATAAGACAGAGATAAGGCACATTGAACATCTTTTGAAAAGTGCCACGGAAAAGGGTGCCAGGGTAATTTTGTCATACCATAATTTTGAAGAAACCGAGGATTCCCAAGCTTTGCTTGCCCTTTTTGACAAGATGTCATCTCTAAATCCACACATCATTAAGATTGTCACCATGGCAAAAAAAGAGCAGGATTTTTTAAATCTCATTCCTTTATTTACAAGAGCAAAAGACAAGGATTTGAAAATCATTTCATTTTGCATGGGGGAAAAGGGTAAATTTTCAAGGCTTTTTTGCCTGTATCTTGGAAGTTTTTTATCATTTTCAGCCCTTGATGAAGATGCCCTTTCTGCACCTGGTCAGATACCAATATCAAATTTCAAAAAGATTCTAACACTTTTAAACAATTAACAATGGAAATACTTTTGACCAATGATGATGGTATTCATGCCCTTGGTCTTTGTGCCCTTTATGAATCTTTTAAGGCTGATGGGCATAGAGTTATGGTGGTAGCACCTGATGGAGAAAGGAGTGCAGTGGGCCATGCCCTTACAATTTCGGACCCAATTAAGGTTAGAAAAGTTTTCAAAGAGGGTCAGATATTTGGGTGGGCAGTTAATGGTACACCTGCTGATTGTGTGAAACTTGCAATAAACTCACTTCTAGATGTAAAGCCCGATATTGTTATTTCTGGCATAAACCGGGGGGCTAATGTCGGGATTAATTGTCTTTATTCTGGAACTGTATCAGCAGCAACAGAGGCAGCAATCTTGGGTATAAAGGCCATAGCTATTTCTATTGCTAGCTTCAGTGATTTAAACTACTGTTATGCAGCCTTTGTTGTTAAAGATATAGTCAACTGGTTTTATAATTCAAATACAAGTTGTAAAGCAATAAATGTAAATGTTCCTGCACTACCTGCACATAAGATTAAAGGAATAAAAATTACAAGGCAATCTACTAGTCCATTTAATGAAAAATTTGAAAAAAGAATTGATCCACGAGGTAATGTATATTTTTGGCAATGTACCTCTAAGGTCAAAGAACTCCAGGTGGATACAGATATATATTGGTTAAAAAAGAAATTTATAACAATAACACCAATAAAATTTGACTTAACAGATCATTCTTGCCTTAACGATTTGGTCCTCCCTAATATTAATTAAAATTACAAAAAATTGCATAATCTTTATCTAATTTATTGACATAATAAGACAATTGTAATAGCCTTAAATTAAAGTAGGTTAAACAAGGAGGACTAATATCATGGCACGTAAAAGAAGCAGGCCCTATACAGTCGAAGATGTAGAATTTGTTCATAAACATTATGCTGAAATGACTGCAAGTGAAATAGCAGAAGAGTTAGGTATTAGCAAATTTCAAGTGTCAAAAATTGTCAGTGAATTAAGAAAGCATATCGATCTTCCAAAGAAAACGGCAAAAAGGCCAAACCCCATTCTGGAATATCTAAAATCTAAGGGCTTACCAATTAAGGAAGAGGCTAAGAAAAAGAATACAAGGTCTAGAAAGAAAAAATAAATCTTTATAACCACCTTAATTAAAAAGACAAACGGCTTAGACTGTTTGTCTTTTTTTGTGTCCAGATTTTGACAAATCCCCTTTTTCTTACACTTCTTATCAAGGAAATCTCCCCCCAAATAGGATATGGCATTGACCTTGCTTTTTAGATCGATGCCATGGAAACGCACTGTACTACAAAGATATATAAAATTATAAGCGTTTTTCTTTTTTCATTTTTCCTGTTTTTTTTAACGGCAAATTCATTACTTGCCATAAATAACAGGGACGATGAGCTTGCCTGGAAGACTATAGAGCCAAAGATAGAAAGCTTTTGGAGGGACTATCAGACTAGTCCTCAGAGATTAAAGCAAACAGTCTGGCCGTTAATTTCGATGCTTAAAAATTTCATTAAGGCCTATCCAAATTCAAAGAGAATACCCGAGGCCTATTTCATACTCGGAGAGGCCTATAGTGCGGTATCTTACTGGCCTGAAGCAGAAGCACATTGGAGAATAGTAATTAGATACTATCCCAACAGTCAGTGGACAAATCAGGCTTTGAGCAATCTTATTCATCATTATGAAGCTACTGGAAATCAGAGGAAACTAAGGAAATTTTATAAAGAGATAATTCGTCAATTTCCTGACACTATTGCTGCAAAGACCATCAAGGTGATACTTGCTAAAAATCTACTGGCAAAGGGCAGAAAAGACATTGCAGAAAAGGTGGTAAAGAGAATCGAAACATCAACCATTAGGGCTGAAGTTGATGTTCCAGAGCTTTTGGATATTAAGGCCAGGCTTTCCCTTTTGAATAACAGGCCCCAAGAGGCAATTAGCTATTGGTTGAGATATCTAAATCTTACACGATCAATTGGTGCTAGGGCTTCAACACTTTTTTCAATTGCAGAAACATATAGAAAAGAGGGAGATTATCTTAAGGCTAGAAAATACTATGCCTTAATTAGAAGAGATTATATAAGTCAACCTGAATATCTATTTGCGCGTTTTCGAATGATTCAGATGGATGAAGAGGCAAGAAAAAGACTTTCACAGTATACAAGAGGGAAGGTCAAGTCTCCGGATTTTGTAACATCTGAGATGATCTTTGAAAAGATTCTTAAAAAATTTCCAAGACATCCAGTTACTAGAGAAGTCAAAAAGGAATATGTAGATTTCGAACTTCAAAAGGGTGACTATCTAAAGTGTCTCGAACTTGCTAATCACTTCCTTAAAAGTGATCCAGAAAATCCGTATTCATCTAGTATCCTAAATCTTGCAAAACTTGCACAAAAAAGACTTTTGGAAAGAAAGTATTCTACTGATTACTTAAAAGCTATTGTAGCCAAAAGTACTGCATTACTAAAAAACGGTCTTAATAAAGATATTAAGAAACTTTTGCAAGCTGCTTTAAATAAAAAATGGATTGAACTTCAGAATCAGCTCCTAAATGAAAAAAGACCATTAGAGGCAATAAGTGAGTATTGGAGATATATAGTTTTTTTTAAACCAAAAGAAGGGACTATTTCCTTGGCAAAAAAGGCCCTTTTAGCAATAGATAGGAGTCTTTTAAAAAAAGAGAAATTTGAAGATCTAGCCAATTTTTATCTCTTTAATAAGGAAAGAATAGATCAATTAAGGGTTCCAGATCACTATTATTATCTAGCAAGGGCGTATTCAGAGTTGAATTTTAGGAATCCAAGTCTAAGAGCCTTTTATAAAGCGTGGCATATGGGGCCGTCAAAAAGTTTACGTTGCCCTCTTTTAATCAACTGGACCTTTGAAGTATTTCGGGCAGAAAGGGTAAAGATATCTGAAGATACACTTGCTCTTTTGGACATATATTGTCCTGATTCCTCCATGACCTCAAAGATTTTATTTCTAAAATCGAAGCTAGCACTATGGCAGGGAGATTATAAGGCTGCCTTTAACATGGCCTACGACAGTGTTTCCATAAAGCCAGAGGCTCAAAATACCTACCAAGCATTAAGGTGTGGAATACTTCTTGGCAAATGGGATATGGTAAGAAAAATATTTAAGGAAAATAGTCACTTCCTTAAAAAGGATAGACAAAGAGATATCTTACGATTTTGGGGTGACGAGGCCTATTCCTTGGATGAAATTAAAGAAGCAAGATATGCCTATAATTTTTTAGAAAACCTCGAAAAGGAAAGTCCATCAATAACATTTCGAACTCTTTTAGTTAAAGCCAAACAAAAAGGGGCATCAAAGACAATAAAAGATTGGAAGGACCTATCTAAGAATGGAGCTGGTATCTGGAAAAAGGCAGCAAAGGCAGAAGAGGAATACTATAAGTTTATTAAGGAAGCAGAAGGTTCTCTATGATGTTTGAAAGGGAAATGGAAAGGGTTCTTTTAGTAGGAGGAAGTGTAAATGAAAGGCTTAAGGTCCAAAGTCACTTAGAAGCCCTTGGACTCGAAGTTACTACATCTCCTGATATCTCACTTAGTGTCAAGCTATTTGAACAAAATGACTATGACCTGACAGTGCTATTTCATCAAAGGGAATTATTTGATGCCTTGGAATTTTTAGAGGCCATAAAAGAGTTGTCAAAGCCCTCCAGAGTTGTTGTTCTTTCAAAAGAGGCAAGCATGGAAGATGCCCAGCGTATCATGGAGCTGGGTGCACTAGATTTTAGGCTACCCCCTTGGACAGGTGAAGTCCTTGGTTTCGTAGTTAAAAGGGCCCTGGCTAGTCGTCCACCGGGAAAAGAAAAAACAGAAGAAAAGAATCAGTCAGAAAATGGCCTTAATAAAAAATGCTCTTTGAGTCATAATTTTGACAGATACAAGATTTTAACAAAGAGTCCTCTTATGGAGGACATTCTCTCAAAGGCAAAAAGTGTAGCAAAAAGCAAAGCCACTGTTTTGATTCAGGGAGAAAGTGGTACAGGTAAGGAGCTTTTAGCACGTTATATTCATCAGCATAGCGACAGGGCTTCAGGGCCTTTTGTGGCAATAAATTGTGCGGCCCTTCCAGAGACCCTCCTTGAAAGCGAGCTTTTTGGCCATGAAAAAGGTGCCTTTTCAGGTGCCATTATGAAAAAGCTTGGAAAATTTGAGCTGGCAAATGGTGGAACCATACTTTTAGATGAGATTACCGAAATGGCCTTGCCACTTCAGGCAAAGCTTTTGAGGGTCCTTCAGGAAAATGAAATTGACAGAGTAGGTGGTCATTCTCCTATTCCAATCGACGTACGGGTGATAGCTACGACAAATCGTGACGTTTTGGCAGCAGTTAGGGCAGGTAAGTTTAGAGAGGACCTCTATTTTAGGCTAAATGTGATTCCTCTTAAGGTTCCGCCATTAAGGGCAAGAAAGGAAGATATTGGCTATTTGGCAGAGTATTTCCGCGAGCACTTTGTAAAAGAATATGGAAAAAATGGGCTCAAATTTGCAAAAGATTGTCTTAAAAAACTTTCTGAAAGAAAATGGAATGGAAATATAAGGGAACTCAAGAATATTGTTGAAAGGGGGGTTCTTTTAGCAAGGGGAAAGGAAATAACCCTGCAAGATTTGCTCGGTGATGAGCTTGAATTGGATGAAAATAATTCAGCCCATGATAAGGGAGCAAGTCTTGGAAAGGATATATTTGACCTTGGAGAAGTTGAAAAGGAAATGATAAAAAGGGCGCTTTCCAAGACAAAGGGCAACAGGACCCATGCAGCCAAGCTTTTAGGTATAAGTGTTCGTACCCTTAGAAACAAACTGGCCGAATACAGGACCATGGGGCTTGTTCTTTAGGAGGGAGCATGGATAGACTCTTTGGACCGGTTTTTGACATAATGCAACGGGCCTTAAGTCTTAGGATTAAGAGGCAATCGGTCATTTCATCCAACCTGGCAAATGTGGATACCCCTGGCTACAGTGAAAAGGATGTCAATTTTAAAAGGCTCATGGAGTCATATATGGCGGAAAAATATCCCAATAAACGACCAGAAGAGTCAAAAAGTGGTGAAATTGGTCTGAGGGTTACAAATAAAAGACATCTTACGCCAGATGGAAATGAACCCGTTGCGGTAATAATCGAAAGTAAGGAAAGGGGCGTACCAAACAATGTTGACCTTGATGAGCAGATGGCAAAGCTTTCAGAAAACAACATTCAGTATCAAATAGTTACTGAGATGCTTTCCAAAAAGCTCGAGCTTATCAAAAATGCCATCACCGAGGGAGGAAGGCAATGAATCTTTTTACTGCTTTTAAGATCAGTGCAAAGGGCCTTATGGCCGAAAGGACTAGGCTTAATGTTGCCTCCATGAATCTGGCCAATGCCCATGTTACCAGAACACTCGACGGAGGGCCATATAGGGCAAAGTCTGTTGTTTTTCGTGCCATTCCAGTCTCAAAAAAAGATTTTGATATAGATAAGGGGTTTGAAAGTGAGCTATTAAATGCCCTTAAAGAGGTACAGGTAGCAGAGGTAGTTGATGACAAGACTCCATTTATTGAACGTTTTGATCCAACCCATCCTGATGCAGATGAAAATGGAATAGTTAGGCTTCCAAATGTGAATGTTATGGAGCAGATGGTTGATTTAATGGAGGCCCAAAGGGCCTATGAAGCGAATCTGTCAGCTCTTGATACTGCCAAGTCAATGGCAGTCAAGGCTTTAGAGCTCATAAAATAAAGTTTTGGATAATGGACATGAAAGTTTCAAACAATATCAATCAAATTCCCATTAAAAGGGATATTTCAGATAGTCAAAGGAATCAGAGAGATGAAGCCGGGTTTTCAAGGGTTCTAGAGAATGAAATAAGTCAGGTAAATAAAGACATAAAAGAAGCAGAAAAACTTTCCCTTGATCTTGCTTCTGGAAAACAGGTTGATCTTCCTACAGTAATGATGGCCATAAACAAGGCTGATATATCCTTCAGGATGTTTGTCCAACTCAGGAATAAGGCATTGAGCGCGTACGAAGAGATAATGAGACTACAATTTTAATTAATGATATCGAATAATGAGAGGCCAAGATGGCAACTGCATCAGATTATATTGCACAGCTTAAAAAGTTCTATGAGGATTTATCCCTTAGGCAAAAGATCATAGCAGGAGCGGTAGTAGCATTTGCCGTTTCAAGTTTCATCATCTTTTTTTTCATAATAAATGCCCCTACTTATAAAACCCTTTATTCTGATCTCGATCAAAAGGATGCAGCGGAAATAGTCAAATGGCTTAAGAAAAATGACATTCCATATAAAATTTCAAATGGTGGAAGCCTTATAAAGGTCCCTGAAGAGAAGGTCTATGATATCAGGCTTGCCCTTGCAAGTGAGGGCCTTCCAAGGGGGAATGGAGTTGGCTTCGAATTATTTGACAAGACAAGCCTTGGAACCACAGATTTTGTTCAAAAGGTAAATTATCAAAGGGCTCTTCAAGGAGAGCTTGAAAAGACCATATCAAGATTTCCACAGGTAAAAACAGCCAGAGTTCACATAGCAAAACCAAAGGATTCACTTTTTGTCCATGAAAGAAGAGAGCCAACTGCTTCAGTTGTTCTTGAGCTTAAAAGGGGACAGGAACTGTCTCAAAGCCAGATAATGGGCATAGTCCACCTTGTAGCAAGCGCAGTTCCAAGGCTTAAAAAAGATAACGTCACAGTTGTGGATACCTCAGGGGCCATCCTTTATGACTCCAGGATGGAAGTAAAGGATCCACTAAAGGAGAAGGCAAACCTCAGATTGACATATCAAAGAAGGCTTGAGGACTATTTCAAGCACAAAATTCAGACCATGTTGGAAGACGCCTTGGGGCCACAAAAGGCAGTGGTAAGAGTGAGTGCAGAAATAGATTTTAATGAAATTAAGACAAATGAGGACAGATATGATCCGGATACCATTGCCATAAGAAGTGAACAAAAGCTTGAGGAGATTCAAGGTGAAGGTACAAGCCAGGGTATCCCTGGAGTAAAAGGGGGATTAAGGGATAAACTTCAGGGTAATACTGGAATATCAACACAAGAGCCAGTTGTTCGAAAGAAAAAGGAGACAACTAATTACGAAATAAGCCGAATTCAGAGAGAAATCCTAGGCTCTATTGGCAGTCTGAAAAGGCTTTCTGTGGCCGTAATGGTTGATGGAAAGTATGAAGAAAAAAAGGGTAAGACCGTCTATGTACCAAGAAATCCCGAAGAGATGGCAAGTCTAGAAAGGATAGTAAAGGCTGCCATGGGATTTAGTGAAGAAAGGGGAGATGAGGTTAGCGTTGTCAATGTAGCCTTTTCTCCAGAGGGAAAGAAACAAAGCAAGTTGGCAAAGGCCATGGATATCTTTACACATTTGATAAAACCAATTGCAAATCTTATTCTTGCACTGATTTTCATATTTGTGGTGGTACGTCCACTCATCAACAGATATGTCTTAAGTCCAAGGGAAGAGGAAGAAGGAAGAGCTCCTGAGGCAATAGAGGGCGAGGTTTCTGAAGGTGAGGTGGCGTTAAAACCCCCCATGGAACCCATACCAGATGTAACAGATGAATTAAGAGATCTTGCCAGTGACTATCCTGAAAGGGCAGCAGCCCTCATAAAAGTATGGCTAAGGGAAAAGAAGAAAGAGTCTGATGAGGTAATAGAGGGCGAATAACATATGGTAGATATTTCTCAAGAGCTTGATCTAACCAGGCCAGATGGGCCACTAAAGGCCGCGATATTTCTTCTTGCCATGGGTGAGGCCTTTACAGCTGAGGTCTTTAAATATCTTCGAGAAGAAGAGGTGAGAAAGGTTTCTACCTTAATGGCAAAAATTCAACACATTCCTGGCGAGGCTGTTCAACTTGTGTTGGATGAAGTTAGGGAAAAGATGTCCTTGGTTCAGGGTGAGGTGGCTATTCCTGTTGAGGATTTTCTGAAAAAGGTTCTTTTTAGTTCTATGCCAGAAGAACAGGCAAGGCAGATATATGAAGATATTATGAGGCAACTTCATCCTTCAACATTTCAAAAGCTTTCCAGTCTTGAACCCAAGGTAATTGTAAATTTTTTGAGTAACGAGCATCCCCAGACCATTGCAGTAATACTGGCCCATCTTGACCCGGATTTGGCAGCTCAGATTCTTTCAGAACTTGATGAACGATTGCAATCAGATGTGATGCTTAGGATTGCAAATCTTGAAAAGATAAGCCCGGAGATAGTTGCGGAGATAGACAGAGTCCTTGAAGAAGAACTCTTTTCTGTTGAGATGAGTGATGCAACAAAGGTTGGAGGGGCTGAAAAGGTCGCTGAAATCCTTAATAATCTAGATAGAACATTGGAGGAAAGCCTTCTTGAACAGATAGAGGAGACCTCCCAAGATCTTGCCGAAGAAATTAAGAAGCTCATGTTCAAGTTTGAAGACCTTCTCAATGTGGATGATTCAGCCATTGTCGCCATACTTAAAGAGATTAGTACAGATGAATTGAAGCTTGCACTTAAGGCAGCGTCAGAAGAGCTTAAGGCCAAATTCTTTAATAATATGTCTGAGCGTGCTGCACAGCTTTTGAAGGAAGATTTGGAGGTAATGGGACCTGTACGATTAAAGGATGTTGAACAGGCACAGCAGGCCATTATAAGGGTAGCTAAACGTCTTGAAAGTGAAGGAAAGATTGTTCTTGGTGGAAAAGGTGGAGACGAAGTCTTGGTCTAAAGGGATATGGCACGAATAATAAAAAAAGGTCGGTGTGATTTTTTTAGACTTGAGATAGATGAAGGCGGATTGGAAAGGGACCCTGGCGAGAATGAACAGGAACTAGGGTTTAATGAGCTTTCTTTTTTTATTCCTCAAAATGGACAAGAGCATTCGCTCTTAGCCAGCGATGAAAAAGACGGAAGTTCTGTAGAGAAAGAAGAAGATGTTACTCTCAGTGATCCAGTTAAAGAAGCCCAGCTTGAAAGAGAACACATAATTCATGAGGCAAGAAAAGAGGCTGAAAGATTGAAGCAAGAGGCTGAGGAAATTCTAAAAAGGGCTAAAAAAGAAGCAGAAGAGATTGAAAGCAATGCCTATGCAATAGGTTATGAACAAGGTCAGAAAGATGGTCTTGAAATTGGCAAGAAACAATTTGAAATTGGTCTTCAGCATCTTAAGGATTTTCTAGAAAGTTTTAAAGAACAAACAAAAGAACTTTCAAAGAAGTATGAGGCCCAGATGGTCCAGATTGCCCTTGCAGTTTCAAAAAAGATTATTGAAAAGGAAGTTCAGGAAGATAAGACATTAATTGGCAAGGTATTGAGATCAACTCTTGATAGGACCATAGACGGCAGCTCTCTTATAATTCACATGAACCCGAGAGACCACGAAAACCTAGATGAAGAATTTTTAAAAGGTTTAAATACACCCGGAGGAAACAAGATAGAGATCAGGCCTGACGATACAGTTCAAAGGGGTGGTTGTATGGTAGAGACCGAATTTGGTTTAGTTGATGCTTCTATTGAGTCTAAATGGATAAGTCTTTTAGATGATTTGGCAAAAGAGCTCAAGGATAGGACTGGTCTTGAGCTTTCGGATGAAATTCTGGTCGATTCAGCAAAGGTTTCAAATAAAGAATAGATGGATAATAAATCCTCCTTTCTGGAAACGCTAAATTTGGATCTAAGTCCATATTTGCGGATAATTAAAAATAATCAGCCTATTCGTTCATGTGGCATAGTGAAGCAAGTAGTTGGAATGGTCATTGAAGGACAGGGTCCAGGAGTTCCTATCGGAGGAATCTGCAGGGTTGAGATAGGAGGCCGTGGAACACTTCAGGCAGAGGTTGTCGGATTTAAGAACAACAAAATCCTTTTAATGCCCTTAGGGGATATGAGGGGTATTGAACCAGGCAGTAAAATTTGGGTTAGTCAGGAAAGGGCTCTAGTAGGAGTTGGAGAGGGTCTTTTAGGAAGGGTTCTTGACGCCACAGGAAGCCCAATTGATAACAAGGGTTCTCTCGATACTGAAAATTTTTATCCTCTCTATGCCTTGCCGCTAAATCCAATGGACAGACCCCGGATTGACACCCCTGTTGATGTAGGGGTTAGGGCCATAAATTCTTGTCTCACCTTGGGAAAGGGTCAAAGAATTGCCATAATGGCAGGGTCAGGTGTTGGAAAAAGTACACTTTTGGGAATGATAGCAAGGCATACGGCAGCAGATGTAAGCGTCATTGCACTGATCGGTGAGCGCGGAAGGGAACTCAGGGATTTTATTGAAAGGGATTTAGGTCCGGAAGGGCTTAAAAGATCAGTAGTAGTGGTTGCAACCTCTGACCAGCCACCATTGTTAAGGCTAAGGGGGGCATATCTTGCAACTGCTATTGCTGAATATTTCAGAGACCTTGGTCTTGATGTGATACTTATGATGGATTCTATTACAAGGTTCGCCATGGCCCATAGGGAGGTAGGGCTTTCAATAGGTGAGCCTCCCACATCAAGGGGTTATACCCCGTCGGTCTTTGCAGAACTTCCAAAGCTTCTTGAAAGGGCAGGAAGAAAGGGCGAAAAGGGTAGTATTACAGGAATTTACACTGTTCTTGTTGAAGGCGATGATATGAACGAGCCCATAGCCGATTCTGTAAGGAGTATTGTTGATGGCCACGTGGTGTTAAGTCGTGATCTTGCACACCAGGGCCATTATCCAGCTATTGACATACTTTCAAGCATTAGCAGGATAATGAGAGATATTGCAAGTCCTGAACAGATAGATGCCTATCAAAAAATTATCAAGGTTCTTTCAGTTTATTCTCGTGCAGAAGATTTAGTCAATCTCGGTGCCTATACGAGGGGAACTAATCCTGACATAGATTTTGCATTAAATAAGATAGAGAATGTCAAGGCCTTTTTAAGGCAGGACATTGATGAGCCATCAAGTTTGCAGGAAAGTATTCAACTGATGATGGAAATATTTAAATAGATGGCATTTAGATTCCGGTTTGAGACCCTTTTGAGGATTAGAAAAAGGATGCTTGAGATGGCTCAAATGGAGTTTGTTAGGGCCATTTCAAAAAGGGATGGGATAAAAAAGGAACTTGAGTTATTGGAGAAAAAATTTCTGGAAGAAAAGGGAGAGCTAAATAAAAAGATGGGAGAGGGAATTATGTCATCTGAATTTGTCATAAGGGTCCAGCTCTTAGAAGAAATGGAAAAGAAAATAAAGCGATTGGATAAAAGATTAAAAAAGGCTGAAATTGATGTTATTAAGGCTCGTGGAAATCTGAAACAAAGGCATACAGATTGCGAATTAATTGAAAATTTAAGAGAAAGGGCATTAAAGGAATATCTGAAAGAAGAAGATATGAGGCTTCAAAAGGAATTGGATGAGTTAGTATCTTTAGGTGAAGCACGAACCAGGAGCAGTATAAAATGATAAAGAGGTCCTCCTTCAGCAGTTGGGTGAAACTTTTACTCTTTATCGTTACCATCAAGACATTTTTGGTCGCATGCCTCATTTTTGATCTTTCCCCCTTCGGACATGATGCCCCTGTCCAGGCATCCCAAAAGATGTCAGAAAATAAATATAAAGAGACGTTATCACATTATTTTAAGGAAGGATGCTGTCATCCCGAGTTTTTGGCTTATCTCAGGATAGAGATGTCAAATTTAGAGAAAAAGAGACAGGAACTTGATAAAAGGGAAAAGGATTTAAGTTTTCTAGAAAAGGATATTGAGGAAAAACTCAAAAAGCTGAAAGAACTTCAAAGGAGGCTTGAAGGTCCCGTTAAAAGGAACAAAGCAGAGGAACAAACAAGGCTTCAACATCTTGCTGGAGTATATAGTTCTATGGATCCTGTAAGGGCTGCCGCACTTCTTGATAAAATGGATGAAAATACTGTTACCAAGCTTTTTTCCATCATGAAAAGTAAAAAAGTGGCAAGGATACTTGCAAACATGGAACCAGACAAGGCTGCAAGAATTAGTTCATTTTTGTACAATAAAGGAGAAGAATAATAGCATTTAGCTTTTATAAAGACCTCTAAGAGTTACTATAAGCGCCTTTAAGGGATGTTTTACAGTATCAATCACGGCCGATGGTTCATATCCGCAGTGAACCATGCAGTTTTTACATCTCGGGTCCTTATGGTGTCCATATTTTTCCCAGTCGGTATTTTCAATAAGATCCTTATAAGTTGGAGCGTATCCGTCATTTAAAAGATAACATGGCCTTTGCCAGCCAAAGATGTTTCTTGTGGGATTGCCCCAAGGTGTGCATTTATAGTCCTGGTTTCCTGCCAAAAAATCTAGATAGAGAATACTGTGATTAAATTTCCACCCTTTCCCTTTTGATCTTTTAAAAATGCCTTTAAATAGTTCAATAGTTGTTTCCCTGTTTAGAAAATTGTCCTGGGCCTCGGCCTTTTCATAGCTAAAGCCAGCAGATATGGTCATAGCTTCCACGTTCAGGCTGGTCAAAAAATCAAGGAATTTCTCAGCGGATTCAGGAGTCTCACCATAAAAAAAGGTGGTGTTTGTAGTGACCCTAAAGCCCTTTGAAACCAAGAACTTTATTGCTTCAACAGCCTTATCGAAGGTTCCAGGGGCATTTACCAAGGCATCATGTCGTTCTCTCAAGCCATCAAGGTGTATGTTAAAGGTCAGATAGGGAGAAGGCGAAAAATCAGAGATTCTCTTTTTTAAAAGGGTCGAGTTAGTGCAAAGGTAGATAAATTTTTTTCTCTTTATAAGCTCATCAACTATTTTATGGATCTCTGGATGAAGGAGCGGCTCCCCTCCAGGAATAGATACAACAGGTGCACCACATTCTTCCACAGCCTCAACACATTCACTCACAGACATTCTTTTTTCAAGTATCTCTTTAGGATAGGCGGTCTTGCCACATCCTTTGCATTTGAGATTACATTTAAAAAGGGGTTCAAGCATTAGCACCAGGGGAAATTTTTTCTCCCCAGTAATCATCTTTTTTGTGATATATGCACCAAGTCGTGCTTTTTGAATGAACGGAATGGACATCTTTTCTCCTAAAGTTCTTTAATTTATCCTATGGGGTCGGTAACAGGGTCTTTATTTAACACTTCCGGGTAAAATCTGGAATCTAAAAATCTTCTTATGGCTGCTTCAAGGTGATCCAAGGGGACAAGGGTGTCAAGACATGGCCCATGCGGCCTTAAATTTACAATGCCATATACAGGGAGAGGATATGTATCTTGAATTCCACTTGCAAGGTCCCTTTGACAGGCTACCGCCAATATGAGTTTTGGTCTTCTTTCCTTAACAATCCGCCTTGCAATTGTTCCACCAGTGGCCACTGCCAGATGGATGTTATATTTATCACTGAGTTCCAGAAGCCCAGCAATGGAGCATTTCCCGCACCTTTTGCAGTTTCTGACATTGTAGGTGAGTCTGATCTTGCATCTGCTGTTTTGAAGACAATGAGGCATAAGCATAAGAAGCTCATCAGGTTTATAGGTCTTTGCCTCTGAAAGGACAAGGTCATTATTGACCCTTATAAAAGATGATCGAATTACATTTTTTGAAAGGCCGAATGCCTTTCCAATGAGGGTCATAATGGGCAAAAAGAGCTTAACAGTGACCCCACGAAGTCGTTTAAAAAAAGGAAGATATTTTCCTGTTGTGGCATTAATAATCAGTCCAAGGCTTGCCCACAAGACAATTAATAGGGCAAAGGCTATGATTATGCCAGCAATCCATTTTGCAAAGGGATGAATGGCGTCAAAGCCGTAGTAGGGGACCACCCATAAAGATATTAAAAAAAGCCCAAGCACAATGCTTGAAACTGCCACAAGCCCGAGAAAGATACCCTTTGAAGGATTTTCGTTTTTGTTTACTAAGGCCTTTTTCATGGAAAAATCAGAAATCGGGGAAATCAGGAAGTTTAAACTGAGTTGTTTCCTGTTTGCCCTTCTGAGAGTTTATAGTGACGTCAAAATTTTGTCTCAAGGTTTGAACTACATCTTGTACTAAAACTTCTGGAGCAGATGCCCCAGCAGTTATTCCCACAATACTTTTTCCTTCAAACCAGGTGAGGTCAACCTCTGTGGCATCATTGACTAGATAGGCAGAAAGGCCCTTTGATGCCCCTGTTTCCCGAAGCCTATTGGAATTGGAGCTATTTTTTGACCCTACTACCAATAATATTTCGATTTTATTAGCAAGTTTTCTAACAGCATCCTGACGGCTCTGGGTTGCATAACAAATATCTTTAAGTTCAGGTCCTTTAAGGTTAGGAAATTTTTCTTTAAGGGCGTCAATAAGATGTCTTGTATCATCGGTACTTAAAGTTGTCTGGGTAACATAGGCCACCTTTTGGGGATTTCTTACCCTGAGTTTTTTTATATCTTCAAGTGTAGAAATAACCTCTACAGGACCTTCAACCCTCCCAAGGGTCCCTTCAACCTCTGGATGGCCATGATGACCAATGATAATGATCTCATGCCCGGCCTTTTGATACCTTTGGGCCTGATGATGGACCTTTTTCACCAAGGGGCATGTGGCATCAATGACCTTTAGCCCCTTTTGACTAGCCCTTTCTTCCACTGCCTTTGAAACTCCATGGGCACTATAGATGGTGATGGAGTTATCCGGGATTTCGTTAATATCCTCAACAAACTTGGCGCCTTTTTCTGAAAGCTCTCTGATTACATGGGTGTTATGGACAATTTCATGTAGTACCCAAACCTGATCTTGGTATTTTTCCAGTGCGGTTTCCACAATCTTTATAGCTCGCTTAACTCCAGCACAAAAACCACGGGGTTGTGCAAGTATTATCTCAAGTTTTCTCTTCATGAGGGTTTTTCAGTAGACCTTTCAGCTATTTTCCATAAAATAACTTAATTTTCTTTTATGTCCAACTTTATAAATGGCCAAATAAAAAGGGGCCCAAGGCCCCTTTTTTCGGTTTATTTATTTAAAGGAGCTTGGTCTTTTTTAAAATGGCCTGTGCCCCTTGAAGGGATATCACTATGGTAACTATCCAGCAAACTATTAAAACTGCCTGCATTTTTTCCTCCTTTAATAGTTTTCTGCCTCAGCACTCTCAATTTCTTCCTGACTAAGTTTTTTAGAGTCCATCTGATACCAAACATATGCAATATAGGCTAGTACCACAGGAATAATGAGTGCAACATAGGTCATTGCAGTAAGTGTATAATGTGAACTTGATGCATTATAAATGGTTAGGCTTGATTGAAGGTCAACCTTGGACGGGTAAAATGGGGTATTGTTAAACCCTGCAGTGAAAAAGACTGCAAGCCCAACTAAGACTGTTCCAATTCCGGCAAACCATATTCCATTATCTTTATCCTTAAGATAAGTCACATAAACTGCGTAAATGACAAGCCCCAGGCCAACAAGGAGAATTAGTAGCACATGCGGCATTGAGAACAGGTTTTTGAGATACTTGAATGGAACCTTAATGACCTGGCCGGTTGCAGGGTCAACATGAAAACCGCTCATGGTCAAAAGCCCACCAACCACTATCAGCAAAAATACCAGTTCGGCAATAAAGTTATGAAAGACAGCATTTTTGGTGCGCCTTCTAAATTCGTCCATACCCGTAAAGTCAATATTGTTTAAGAGATAAAGGGCACCAAGAACCCTTGCATTGAAGACAAGGAAAAGCCCCAGGCTTATATTGAAGATATTTTGTGCAGCCTCAAGTCCTCTTAAAGGATTGGTCCATTTTACAAGGTTATATTCGTTTAATACGAAATTGGAGCCTGTAAAAAAGGTGCCTACAGCAGCCCCAATAAGGAGTATTCCAATAGCTCCATTTATGAATAAAAAGGCCTCATAGATGGTGGGGCCAAAGAGGTTATCGGGCTTTTTACGGTATTCAAAGCTCACTGCCTGAACAATAAAGGTAAACAGGATTGAAATCCAAACCCAGTATGCACCGCCAAAGCTTGTTGCATAGAACTTTGGAAAGGCGGCAAAAAGTGCTCCACCAAAAAGCACCAGGGTTGTGAAAGTAAGCTCCCATTTTCTTCCAATGGAATTTATAATCAATGATTTTTCCGTCTCGTTTTTGCCAAGTTGCCAGATTAGAGTCTGCCCCCCTTGGACAAAGGTTAAAAACAGAAAAAGGGAGCCAACTATGGATGCCAAAATCCACCAAAGTTGCTGAAGTATGCTTTGATCAAGGCTGCCAATCATTATGCCACCTCCTTAGGACCAATTTGAATCTGTTTTAACATTATTTTGACCTCGGCAATGAGGAGAAGCGTAAAGGTTACCAAGAACATGAAAAAGGTAAGCTTTACATTGCTGGCTGCTATATCGGTCCTTGCTACTGCAACCGGCAAAAGACCCTGAATTGCCCAGGGTTGCCTTCCAACTTCGGCAACAACCCAGCCAGCCTGCCCAGCAATAAAGGAAAGGAAAAAGAGGGCAACACCAATGGGATAAAGCCATGTATTTTTCTCTAAGGTATTTTTTATGGTTGATACAAGAAATAGGATAAAAACTAGGATCATAAGTGATCCAACAATCACCATTATGTGAAATGCATAAAATGTTATGGAAACAGGGGGAACTGCATCCTCAGGTTTTTCAAGATGGCCATATCCAAGGTATTCCTTTACCTGGTTAAACTTTTGAAGCGCCATGGAGGCCCTCTGCATGTCCCCTGCCTTTTTTGCCTCTTTGTATTCAGCAAGGAATTTTACAGCCATCTTACCTTTTTCAAGCATCTCCTTCGCGCCTGTAATGCCCATTTTTTTGTTACCATAAACGAGGTCGTTTATTCCAGGTACATAGCTGCCAGGGTCCCTATTTGCCAATAGGGATAAAAGGCCTGGCACCTTGAATTCAACTACAAATGGATCTTGAAAGTCTCCGGGCTGTTTCATGCCGTTAATTATTCCAAAGGCCACAACAGGAGCCTTGGTGGTTCCATCCCAAAGGCCTTCCATTGCAGCAAGTTTCATCGGCTGGTGATGGGCATCAACATATGCTGCTTCATCTCCTGTAAATGCAACCATCAAGGAGGCAATCAGTCCAAAAACAGAGGCTACTGCTATGCTTCTTTTGGCCATGAGGACATGGCGTCTTTTGGCCAAGAAGTAACAGGACACTGCAATAACAAAAAAGGATGAAACTGCAAAACCAGAGGTGGTGGCATGAGAAAATTTACTTATTGCATAAGGAGAAAAGACCACATCAAAAAAGCTTTTCATCTCAAATCTGGCTGTATCAGGATTAAAGGCCATGCCTGTTGGAAACTGCATCCAACCGTTTGCCACAAGAATCCAGAGCGCGGAAAGGTTTGAGCCGATTGCTACCATCCAGGTTGAAAGGAGGTGAAAACCCTTGGAAACCCTGTTCCATCCGAAAAACATCACTGCAAAAAAGGTGGCTTCTAGAAAGAATGCAACAATCCCTTCAATGGCAAGAGGTGCTCCAAAGATATCGCCAACCATCCAGGAATAGTTGGCCCAGTTAGTCCCAAATTCAAATTCGAGGATGATACCCGTGGCGACACCAATAGCAAAGTTGATACCAAAAAGCTTCATCCAGAACTTTGTAAGGTTTTTCCACTCCTCATTTCCTGTTTTCACGTAAATGGTTTCAAAAAAGGCACAAAGAAAACTCATCCCAAGCGTCAATGGGACAAAAAGCCAGTGATACATTGCAGTTAGAGCAAACTGTGCCCTTGCCCAATTGACCAAACTTAGATCCATTTGATCAATCATAGGTGACCTCCTCTAGAAAAAGAATTTTTCTTATGCCCTGAGGGGCTTTTGGCCTGAAGTGTAAGGACTTTCATTACGTGCTCTGCCCTTTGTTCATCAGTTTTGAAGTGTTTTTTAAAGATGTCAGGAAAGAAAAAGAATTTGAAAACCAGAAAAATAATTAAGAGCTTTACGGCAATGATTTTCCAAAGTGTTTTTCCAAGGGTCATGGACTTAAAGCCCTGGATGTAGAATTCAAGGGCACTTTTAGGTAGTGTTTTTATGGAATTCATTCCCATTTTTTATTGAATGAAAGGATTTGAATTTGGATTTTTGGTAAGTTCTTCAAAGTTGATGCGATCCATAGACTCACGAAGTTGATTTCTTAGGTCAGACCATACATCATGAATAATACAGCAAGTGCTTATTTCACAGTTTCCAGGCCTTGCTACACAGTCATTCAGGAATATCTCTCCAATAATTGCCTCAACTACCTTGAGTAGTGTTATGTTTTTTGGCTCTTCGATAAGAATGAACCCGCCCTTTGGCCCTTGCTTGATTTCAATTACCCTTGCCCTTGCAAGGTCTTGGGCGATTTTTGATAAAAATTGGGGCGGGATATAGCACTTTTCAGCTATTTCTTTTTTGCTCACAAGGGTTCCCTTTCCCTTGGAAGAAAGATATAAGACGCATCTTATAGCATAATCTCCCGCTTTAGTTATTCTCATAGATATCTCCAAAGATTTTGAATGATTATGGGTGGATCAAAATTGTGATATTTTTTATCTGATTACTTTTTAAAAGTCAAGACCAATTTTATAAAAATGATAGTATTTGTCTAATTTAGTTATCTTGTCTTTTAATGGCTTATTGAAGTTTCAAAAAGGTGGTATAAGATAGTTAAAAATTAAGATGGAAACGGTTATGTCAGTCGTTTTGCTTGGCTATCACAATATGGGATGTAGGGCACTGGATGCCCTTTTAGATGAAAAGGTCAAGGTT
The DNA here is from genome assembly GCA_015489315.1 of Deltaproteobacteria bacterium. Taxonomy (GTDB): domain Bacteria; phylum Desulfobacterota; class Dissulfuribacteria; order Dissulfuribacterales; family QOAL01; genus JAADCZ01. Next base: position 40,512 of record WFZZ01000087.1, read on the forward strand.
TCAGCAGTGTTTACCCACAGGGATAATCCAAATGAAAACGTCTGGTTTGATTCCCTGGCAGAACTTTCAAAAAAAAATAACATACCCGTCTACTTCCCCGAAGATATAAATGAAGAAAAATGGATAAGGCTTCTAAAAGAAATCAATCCCGACCTCATCCTTTCCTGCTATTTTAGGCAGATGGTAAAAAGGCCCATTCTCGATATACCAAGGCTTGGCGCATTTAACCTTCATGGTTCCCTACTTCCTAAATACAGAGGGCGATGTCCTGTAAACTGGCAGCTTTTACACGGTGAAAGAGAAAGCGGGGTAACCCTTCACTACATGGTTGAAAAGGCAGATGCCGGTGACATAGTTGCCCAGAAAAGGGTGGAAGTGGATATTAAAGATAATGCAGTTACTCTTTTTAAAAAGCTTGAGGACGCCGCATACGAGGTTATAAAGACTTATGTTCCCATGATATTAAATGGCACTGCTCCCCGCATTCCCCAGGACCATTCAAAGGCCACGTACTTTGGAGGAAGGCGGCCCGAAGACGGAAGGATTAACTGGGAAAATGACGCCTTTTCAATCTATAATCTGATTCGTGCTGTTACATGGCCCTATCCAGGTGCCTTTTGCGAGCTGGAGGGACAAAGACTTTATATTTGGGAGGCAGATTTTTCTGAAAAAGATGATATTGATGGAAGACCTGGACAAGTAGTCAAAAAGGGAAATAAGGTATTTGTCAAGACAGGAAAGGGAAGCCTTGAGATAATCAGGGCAAGTCTTTCCAAAAGGCCATCTGAAAAAGAAAACCTTCCTGAAGCACTCTTTCAAAAAGGCATTATTTTGAAATAATAGTCACCTTTTAGGAGAATTGTTCATGAAAATTTTGGTATTGGGAATAAACGGTTTTATTGGCAGTCACCTGGTAAGGCGTGCTATCCAGGAGACCGACTGGGAAATCTACGGCATGGATCTATCTTGTGACCGTTTGGGTGAACGGGTCAACCATCCGAATGTCCATTTTCTTGAAGGAGATATTTCTATAAACAAGGAGTGGATAGAATATCATGTGAAAAAGTGTGATGTTTGCCTACCACTTGTGGCCATAGCAACACCTGCAAGCTATGTAAAAAATCCACTCGGGGTCTTTGAGCTTGATTTTGAGCAGAATCTTAGAATTGTAAGACAGTGCGCAAAATACGGGACAAGGGTCATCTTTCCTTCAACAAGCGAAGTCTATGGCATGTGTCAGGATGAAAAATTCAATGAAGAGACAAGTAATTTTGTCTACGGCCCCATTCACAAACAAAGATGGATATATGCCTGTGCAAAACAGATGATGGATAGGGTCATCTGGGCAATGGGAAAACAAAAGGGCCTTCAGTTTACCCTGATAAGACCCTTTAACTGGATTGGCTCTGGCCTTGACAGCCTTTCAACCCCCAAGGAGGGAAGCTCAAGGGTGGTGACCCAGTTCCTTGGCCACATCCTAAGGGGCGAGCCCATAACCCTTGTTGACGGAGGAAGGCAAAGACGCTGTTTTACCTATGTGGATGATGGTCTTGATTGTCTTTTTAAGATAATAGAAAACAAGGACAATAGATGCGACAGCAAGATATTTAATATTGGAAATCCTTATAATGATTATTCCATTAAAGAGCTTGCTGAGATGATGGTTGAGATAGTTTCTGAATTTCCTGAACTCAGTCATTTGGCAGAAAAAGTGGAATTTAAAGAGATTCCTGCCAAGGAATATTATGGGCCTGATTATCAGGACGTAGGCTATAGGGTTCCAGATATAACCAACGCAAAAGAGATACTTGGCTGGGAACCAAAGGTTGGCCTCAAAGAGGCCCTTAGAAGGACCATTACCTTTTATGTGGAATCAGGGGATATTGCCATTTCCGAATTGGGAAGCCCTAGGGATATATAGAAGGGTATTCAATAATAGTTTTTATGCCTAGAAAGGGGAAGGGGCCTTTAGAACCGGAAGAGAGGGTGATTTTTAAGGCTGCTTCCCTCTTTTTTGTATCAGCACTAACTCTTCTCTTTTTTAGGGACCCGTTTGGCCTTGAAATCAGGGCAGGTCTTTTTGTAAGGGATATCCTTTCCGGAAAGGGCCTTTTGATACCTCATGCCTATGAAAGGCCGTATTTTGACTATCCCCCTCTTTTTTTTCTATTAGAGGCATTCTTTTCCAAGATACTGGCCGGGCCAAATGCCCTTTCTTTGGCTCTTCCAAGCCTTATTTCAGGAACACTTTTGATTCTTTTCGTCTTTTTTTATGTGAAAAGGCTTATTGGTGAAAAGGAGGCATTTTTTAGTGGATTGATACTATTTGCAACCCCGGAATTTTGGCTAAAGTCAGAAAAGGCAACACTTGATGTAACCCTTTCGCTTTTTGTCTTTCTGGCAGTAATAAACCTTTATTTATCCTTTTTAAAATACCCTGAAGATAAAAAAACTCTTTTCATTGCCCTTATTTTTTCCGGCCTTTCATACTTTACAAAGGGATTAATAGGACTTTTTCTAGCC
>WFZZ01000088.1 GCA_015489315.1 Deltaproteobacteria bacterium
ACCTAAACATCCCTGATGGGCTCATTATCCGTAAAAAGGGTCAATATCTAATAAAGACGTTAGGGGAAAGGCTTAAAAAGGAGAGATTAAAATCAATTGTGGTGGCCCATGAGCCAGGGGGAGATGTGCATCTTGGAGACATTGCGGAAGTTCGGACAGGCTTTAAGGAAAGGCAATCTTTCTATAGAGGAAACGGAAAGGCTGCCATTGGGATAAACATCCTTAGGCCAGAAAAGGGGCATGTCACCACCACCATAAAGGCGGTGGAAGCGGCAATGCCTCAAATAAGAGCAAAGTATCCGGAGATAGATTTCAAGGTGGCAGACACCCAAAAGACCATCATAGAGACAAGTATCGAAAACATGGTTGATGCCTTAAGAGATGCCATAATTATGACTGTTGCCGTGATATTTCTCTTTCTTGCAAATGTGAGAATCTCTCTTCTTGCTGCCATATCCATCCCCTTTACTTATTTTATGACCTTTGCCGCCATGTATGTCTTTGGCTATGAGCTTAACATAGTGACCTTGACTGCTGTAATTGTGGCAGTTGGTCTCCTTCTTGACGATGCAATCGTAGTTATTGAAAACATAGAACGCCATTACCACAGCCTTAAAAAGCCAATCGTTAAGGCAGTAAGGGATGGGCTTAACGAGATCCTTCTTGCTGACTGGGCAGGGACCTATACAACCGTTATTGTCCTTGTGCCCATCATGTTTATTGGAGGCTATGTCCAGAAGATATTAAGACAGTTTACCGTGGTCCTGGCCCTTGCACTTTTATCCAGTTATGTTGTTTCAGTAACGGTAATTCCGCTACTTGCCCCATATTTTGTTAAGCCAAATTCAAAAAAGAACCGTCTTGAGTCCATAATTGACCTTTTTGGTATCTATGTTCTCGATCCTGTAAGGAATTTCTTTGTAAGACTTGCCCACTTTGCCTTAAGACACAAGGTCTTTTTTATAATGCCTGGCATTGCCCTTTTTGTGATAAGCATGAGGGTTGTTATGCCCCTTGCAGGAAGGGATCTTATGCCTCCAATGGATACAGGAATTGTCAAGATATCCTTTGAGGCCGAATCCGACTCTTCCATTGATCAAATGGAGAACATTGCCAAAAAAATTGAAAATATCCTTCAAAACATGGAGGGGGTTGAAAGGATTTCCACTGTTGTTGGTTCAGAACCTGGGGTTGTGAGTTTTGGAACAGGGCAGATCCCTCAACAGGGCCTTATTACAGTGCATTTTATAGATAGATTCCACAGGAAAAAGACCATCTGGCAGATAGAAGATGAAATAAGGAAACAGGCAAAGGTGATTCCAGGGCTTAAAAACTTTGACGTCTTTGATTTCGGTGCAACCCCTCTTTCAAGTATCGCAGCCCCTGTTGACATCATGCTTTCAGGGCCTGACCCCAAGGTACTCGATGGTCTGGCAGATAAAGTGGCAGCCCGACTTATGAAGGTAAGGGGCCTTAAGACCGTTACGCGTTCCTGGACAAGGGATAAGGTGGAGGTCCTTGTAAATGTGGATATAGAAAAGGCGAAAAGATATGGGCTTAACCCTGTTACCATAAGCAGGGAACTTACTAGCGCAATAAAGGGCACGCCTGCCTCGGTCTTGAGGGTTCCTGGAGAAGACGGCTATGTCATAAGGGTGCGCTACCCCTGGTCGGAGAGAAAAAGCATTTTCGATATAGAAAAGGTCTATATCTCATCTCCTCTTGGCCCTGTCCCTTTAAGGGAGATCGCATCCCTTAAAAAGAGTTTTACACGCACCAAGTTTACGCGGCAAAATCTTGAGCCAAGCGTTGACATCTACGGTTATCGATCAACGGCCTCCATAACCCATCTTCATGAAAGGATAAAAAAGGCCCTTTCCGGTCTTAGTCTTCCACCAGGCTACAGGCTCAGTTTTGAAGGGGAGTTTAAGAACATGGAAGAAGCTGGAGGAAGGCTCAAGAAGGCCCTTGGGCTTGCCGTCATCCTTTTATTCTTCTCCCTTGCCCCCACCTTTCGCTCCTGGATAAATCCTGTGACCATCATGATAGCCATCCCTCTTTCAATGATTGGGGGTGCCTGGGGGCTGGTGCTCGTTGGGAGACATGCCTGTATGCCAGCCAATATGGGAATGATACTCCTTGCAGGTATCGTAGTTAATAACTCCATACTCCTTATTGATTTTGTGGAAGAGGCCCGAAAAAGGGGTGCAGATTTAAAGGATGCAATAGAGCAGGCGGTTCGCGTAAGAACCCGCCCAATCCTTATGACTGCCTCTGGAACCATAGTTGGAATGCTTCCAATTGCAGCCCAAAGGGCCCTTGGCCTTGAAAGGCTCTCTCCCTTGGCTGTGGTTGCAATTGGCGGGCTTATGGTGGCAACATTTTTGACCCTTATCTATGTGCCAATATTTTATGAGCTTTTTGATGGCTTAAGGCAAAGGGGAAGGAAATGGTTGGAACAAAGAAGACGTGCAGGAATGACGGGTGCAAAGGGTGAGATTTCCTGATTAGGAAGGAAGTCAGTTTACGCCTTTTAATTTATGTTAGTAAGTCTTTTTTGAGACGAAACAGTTTTAAAAATGCTAAGCGATACGGATCTAAAATTTATAAAGTCCATACCTGTCTTAAGGGATGCCACAGGAAAGGCCTTTGATCTTATGCGAAAAGAGGGTCTTAAACGAAACTACCTTAAAGGAGAAGGAATATTCTGGGCAGGTGAGAAAGTAGAAAGGCTATTTATAGTGAAGTCAGGATGCATAGAAATTTATAAGGATGACCTTGAAGGCCACAGGTTGACTCTTTGGAAATGCCATGAAAGGGAGCTATTTTGTCTGGCAAGTCTTTATGTGGGAAGGGCCTTTGCTAATGCCGTCTGCTTGAAGGATTCCACTCTGATATCCTTTGACAGGTTTACTGTGAACAAGCTTATTTCACTGTGTCCAGAGATAGGAACCGATCTACTGTCGTGTTTATCTGGAAAACTTGCCTGTTACTCAGCCATTACAGATGATATTGCATTTCATGATATCACATTTCGTTTAAAAAAACTCCTCTATTTAAGTGCAAATTCAGGCAATATTGTTGATTTAAGACTTGATGAGATGGCAGCAATGCTTGGTACCTGTAAGGAAGTGGTTTCTAGGGTGCTAAAGTCCCTTCGAAAAGACAAATTGATCAAACGTAGGGGAAGACAAATTCTAATATTAGATATTGATAGGCTTTATGATAGAACCAATAATAGCTGAGTTTTTTATGCCTCTTATGGCAATAACATATGGAATTTGAAAATAAGGTCCCAAGTCTTGGCCCTGATTTTAATTTTATCCGCAAGCTTCCAGAATTTTCAGGGCTTCCAGAAGGTATTATTTCCCAAATTGTCTTTTGTCTAGAAAGGGAAGTTTTTGAAAAGGGCAAATTTATATTCAGACAGGGAGATAAAGTAAAAAGACTTTACATTTTAGAACATGGTAAAGTTGAGATATTCAAAAAGGACAAAAGAGGCAAAAAGCTCACCCTTTGGCATATTGAATCAGGCGGGGTTTTTTGTCTGGCAAGTTTGTTTTCCAAATTAGCCTTTACAAATGCACTTGCCTTAAAGGATTCACTTGTTCTTTGTATTTCAAAAAAGGAGTTAATGTCCATACTTTCCAAACAACCATATCTCGTAAATAGATTTATGGGATGTCTGTCTAAAAGGATATTTACCTATTCAACTATTGTCCAAGATATTACCTTTAGGAGTGTGCCAGAGCGTTTGGCATCCTTTTTACTTCGGTGTATTCATCTCAACTGCAACAATGATATGTTATGTACTGTCAGTCAGACTGAAATCGCCTCACTTCTTGGAACAAGAAGGGAAGTCATTTCAAGGACATTAAAAAGAATGTGTGAAAATGGGATAATCACACTCATTCCAGCTGGAAAGAGCCGATATATAAAGGTCCTTGATAGGGAAAAGCTAATTGCCCTTTCTAAGGGCATTTAATCCCTTTTATGACTCACTTCTTTTAAGACTTACTGTCTATTTTATTTTTGGTCGGTTCCTTGTGATCAAATTTTGTTCTGGCTTATCTAGCTGTCAATATTAATAAAATTTAGAATTAACAAGATATTCATATTAAAAATTTGACCTCTAAATTAACATTAGTCACATGAACATTTGCCCTAGGTCATTTCCTGCCTGTAGGTGAATGATTTAACATCCTCAAAGAATTATAAATTTCTCAGCCTTAAAGGGAGCAGAGAGGGAAACAGGAATAAACTGTTAGTAGGAGGAATGATAATGACAAAGACGCCGAGTTTACCAAAGGTATTGATACTTTCCTTGACAATCTTGTTTTTCCCCATACTTTCCTACGGACATCCACCCGTAAAATTGCTTGATAAAAATGGCAATCCAATTATTAACGAGCTGAGTTCTACCGACACCATTACGGCTGCCAATGGCTCTGTTTACAAGGCTGGCCCTGCCTACAGCCCCAAACAGACGTGCGGGAAATGCCATGATTATCAAGCAATTACAAGGGCCTTTCACTTTCGTGAAGGTGTTGGCCCTAAAGGTGAAAATTACAGTGACCACTGGTCCGACAGGGAAAATGACGGCACCCTTTATAAATACCTTGCAAATGCCTATGGACATCTTCTAAGTCCCGGGCAGTTCGGTGCATGGTGACCTCCCTCTTACCGCCAGTTGGCGGCTAAGAGGGAAAGAGGAAGCCTTAAGGACCCTTTTACAAGTGAAGGTAAACCTTATTTCTTTGATGTGGGAATTGCCGATGAGATGGCAGTTTGTTACTCCTGTCATCCAGGTGGCGGACCTGCAGAGGGTATAGTCCAGAAAGATGGGACCGTTACTCCATATGATGATCCATCCCTTAGCCCAGTCCACACCTATGACAGGGATTTTTATGATTATCCCCCAACAGCCACTACTTATGCCTTGATAAGTCATAAGTCTATCGAGCAGACCGTTAAAGATATTGGCGATCCAAAGCCCCAGGATTGGAAAAAGTCAGGAGTCATGGAGGCAGACTGTCTGCTGTGTCATATAGATCCAGAAAGTCCTTATGCCCTTCATGCCGCTGATGGCTTAAAGGCCCAACCATTCAGGCCAAGGCTCCTTATCTTTGCCAAAAGAGACGCAAATGGGGTCACTGAAATTTCTATGGGGATGCCACTTGAGCCAGGCCTTAAGGCCCAAACGGCACTGGAATACACTTCATCCCCCCAAAGGATGACGCGTCCTTCTGGTTTGATACCTCTTATGAAACTTCCTGCGGATATCGTGGGGGAGATGATGAAAATGTGGACTGATGCCCTTAAACAGATGCATTCACAGGGCGTTCAGCTCCCATATGCAATATACGGGTCCAATGTGAAAGAGATTTGGGATGCCTCTGGATCAATTAAACCAGAATTTACGCCCAACCCAGCCGGCTCTGCTGACGAGATGAGAAGGCTACAAGCATCCTATCCCGAGCTCCAGCAACTGTTTGCGGGTCTTTTCAACTATCTGAAAGAAAAGGGTATCCTGGGGGAAGACAGTACCATGGATGACATGATGGCCATGTTTTTTAATGACTTTAATTATGGCTATCAGATAAAGGACTCTCAATCCGGGATGCTCCTTCCAATACCTTTTCCATTAAGGGCCTATGTGCCGGGCAAGTTCTACACCGACTGGGACAACCCCCAGGCCTCGGTGAGAGACTATTTGCGCGGCCCTTTTGTTGAGGGGCAAGGTATCCCCTATACGGGAATGGTTGGAATGGCGTGGGGCGCAACCATGTATGGTGCGATGAGGGCCATGCAGGGAGATCCCACCTATATCAATCCGGCAACCGGTGCAGTGGATACCGCAAAGGTCCTTGCAGATATGCAGGCAGGTAAGATTGATCCCTCTGCTATACAGCCGGCCCTCCATGAGGCCCTGCCCTATCTCTTTTACATGATGCCAACTGCCCAACTGATGGGCCTTGATTTCAATCAGGATGGTGCCCCAATCACCTATGTGAAGATTGTAAAACAAGGGAACGATTGGGTGGCAAAGGCCTATTACAATGTTTCGGATTTGGGTGACGGCTCTATCCACATGGAGATGTTTGGTGGAAATAAAGACAGGAATTCATGGAAGTGGGTTCGCGTCTGTGGACAGTGCCATGTGATGTATAGAGACGAAGGAAATAGTGAATGGGATTATGTAAGGCCCTTTGGACTTGGTATGCCTGCTGACTGGGTCAAAAATGGTGCATTCATAAACTTTACAGATGACGAAGAGGCATCAGGCTTCGACGTCCATATGTCTAATAAAAAACACGGATGTGGATCGTGCCATTTCAGGATTACGGGAAATCTTGAGGACTTACATAATGTCCTGAAGGGCACTGATACAGCACATATGGTTAGAAATGACCTTGATAACAATCCAAGACCAAAGACATGTGCTTATTGTCACCTGAATGGTGGTGACCCCGAAGCGCCGAATCCGACAGCGGCACACGAGGAAAAATTTGGCGAAAACACCGGAAGACACATGGCGGAGATTGCATGTCAGACCTGTCATGTGCCATACAGGAGGACATGGCGTTTCAGAGCCTTTAATGACACCTTTGGATACTTTGTCAATTTCGACAATGGCTTTGGATACAATGTTCTTCCAGGCGGAGACGGAAAGGCAATGGCCTTTCCAGGGCCATACAGAATCAATCCGATTTACGGAACAAGCCCAGGTTATGGCCTTAGCCAGCTTGATATGCTCACCCAGCACATTGACGCTGACGGAAATGGCGTCCAGCCCATGGATTATGTCTCTCAGATGGCAGGATACTTTGAGATGAATAGATCTGCTGATCCAGGGCTTATTGTAAATGGGATGCCAACAAATCCTAACTTTGACTTCATGAAGTATTTCTACCAGTTGAGTCTGAAAGGCGCACAGGCCATGGGCGTTCCTCTACAGTTTGATCCAGAACACGACCTTGAGAACGAACCTCCTCTTTACTGGGCAAACGGTATGTACGGTTATCCCCAGATTGTGATAGGTAACCCCATCACAATAATGACATGGGTTGATGCAAATCCCCAGCCAGATCATGATATGAGTGATCTTGCATATGGAGGAGCGAAAGTTCTTTATATCCGGGAGATGAACGCTGCCATCCAGGATTTCTTGCCAAGGGTTTCAGTAAATGCAGTTGATCCAAGGGAACTTGTCAATATTCCACCTAATGATCCCACATGGGCAAGGAATCCCAATGTTGGCAGGATAATCCTAAAGGACAGTGGCTATGTAATGTTTGATCATACAGGTGACGGATTCCCAGACCTTTGGTGGCCAGAAGATGTAAGGGCCATGCAAGAGGCACTTATAAAGGTCCTTAAGGCCGAAGGTGAAGAAAATCCGATGCCAGCCATCTTCATTGCAGCCCATTACTTTTCCGATTCCCACGGCGTGCAACCGGCAGAAAAGGCCCTTGGCGCCAAAAGCTGCTACGACTGCCATGGCGATTACAAGAAAAATCCTGGTGCTCACAGGATAACAGACAGGATTATTACCTTTGTTCCATGGGCACCACCCTGGTTTAACGATCAAGGGCGTTTTCTCAAGTATGCTCCAGAAAATGTGCCAGCTGACGCTCCAATCTGGATGAAACGCTCAGGCATGGTGCTCAATAACCCCAACGGTTACTTCGTAGTGGATGGCGAGGTCAATTACATCAAACCAATACAGGCAGATGGGCTGGCAGTACTTGGTGCAGAGGCAAAAGATGTTCTTGAACTTAGCAAGCACCATGCAGAGGAGCTTTTCTACATAGTCGCTGAAGGTACTGTAAAGGGTGGTGAAATCGAGGGAATAGATACCTCAAAGCTCAGCAAAGAAGAGCAAAACATGGAGTTTGTACGCCAGGTTGTAACAAGCCCCTGGAATCAGAAATTATACTTCTATATCCCAGCAGAGCTTAAGCCTGAGATTGAGGAGTGTGGCTACCAGCCGGCCTCAGAAAAGATATATCTGGATAACAAGGGCATGGCCGAGGGCTTTGTTGCCAAGGTTGGATTTGCTGAAGGAAAGGGTGTTGGTGAGCCAATAATCATCAGGCTGCCATACTCAGGAGCTAATCCAACTATCGTAACCATGGTGCCTGGAGATGTAAGCTTTAGACCTGACAGCTCTGCACAAATCCTTGGCATGACCAGCGGTTATGTGACAGTTAAGGTCAATCATCCAGGAGAATTTGCAGCTGTTGATACGGATCTTCTTACAGCACCAAATGCCGAACAGTGGCAGGCCTGGATGAAAAAATAACTAAAATAAATTAGTAGTCATTCCTAAGCCTTCTGGCTTTTTACCTCAGAGCGGTGCCCTAAAAAGCACCGCTCATTTTTCTAGTTTAAGTGCATTTAGTTCAAAAAGTAAGATTCTGCGAATTAAATTTTTTTATAGGTTATCCAAGGTCATGGTTCAAATCCTTTAATTTAGATATCCCCTATTGGTCAAAACCGCTTCCTTTTCTCGCTTTCATTACTTAGAAGTACATGTTAGAGGTGTCTTCCTTCTTATAAAAAATTAACAGTCATAACATCTCAGATGCTTTAATTAGAATTCCCATGGAATCATTTAAGTCAAGTTAATAAATATGCCGTTAGGTAATTTGCTATTTTTTTAAATGATACATGGAGTAAACCTAGTGGCAACCAATACAGAAAAATAGAAGAATATGCGATTTCTTTTAACACTACTCTATCCTGAACCTTGGTCCCTCTAACCTAATTCCATAGGTTGGACATTCCATAATGAGTCTGTATTCCCCAGCCGGATAAAAGACGCCTCCCATGCGCCCCCTCCCAGGCCTTGGAGGCACCCCTACAAGTTGGTTTGAACCATGGAAATCAACCGGTCTTCTGTTGGCATCCACGGTCCACAAAAATGACTGCCTGTGTACTGGCACGTTGAAAACCAGGGGCCTTATTTCCCTGTCAGGAGTCACAAGGGATATTGTGACAGTGGCTTCCCGACTCGTGCCGCGATCAGGGAAATTTCTGGCCTCCCATCTGATTGAGACGGTCTGGTTATTGTGTACCACAAGGCCATTTCTGGGAGAGGTAAATCTCAAGTAGGGCTCGCCAATTCCCCTTATGGTAAAAACAGCACTTCTTGCGGTTACACCGCTATTAACCTCTATAACCCTGATTCGGTACGCCCCATCCAAGCCCTCGGGCACCTGCCACGGCAAGGTATAGGTGGCATCCGATGACCTCCAGTTTAACCTCCCAAGTGTGGGTATATCAAAAACCTTATGGCCTTGGTGATCTTCAAGGGTCACGGTGAAAGCCCGCCTACTGGGGTACCGGCCGCGTAAACGCCATGCTATGCCGCGCACAGTGCCTCCGGACCAAAACCCTGTAACTCCTAGATGGGGACTTATGATGTCAATGCTCCAGCGTGCTGCACCAAGAGGGGGATGAAGTGTTTGGAGTGGGACTACTGCCCGAAATGTCAGACGAGTTTCCTCAAAAAGCGGAGGGGTTGACGTCACCAACAATTCATATTCTCCTGCCGCACTCAGGGTGTAAGGAAATACAAAGGAATACACTGGCCGCCTTTGATCAGGGGCGCCAGGTTTGTAATCCCTGACTACCGAGCTTAAGATCCTGTTACCATTTGGCTTTTTTAGAATAAAAGTGATTTTACAGGGAGCTACCCTTGTCATTGCCTGGTATTCTACATGAATCCTGTCCCCGACTTTAAGCGCGGGATGACCCTCATTAAGGCCTACGTTTGCCAAGATGAATGAATGGTTTTCGTGAACTCTGAACTGAGCTCTGCCAATGGTTCTGGTCAAGACCCCGCCATGTCCATCCTCTAAGTTGGCCGTTATCAAAGCGGTACCTGCCCTAAAGCTATTGGGGATCCAAAAGCTGGCAACAAGCGGATGCCCTTCCACAAAAGGCACTGAAGGCAAATGGTAGCCCCTGCCGCCTGCATCAATTATGGCCAACTTCACCGCTGTTGCCGTGCGAGGGATACTTGCACCGGGTAAACGCACCAGCCTGAACCTTATGGACATGGTCTCTCCTTTGTAATAGTCACAGGTAGAATTGGGCCGGATAAACTCAACCCGCACTGGCATTAAGTTGAGCTGTGGAGGATCATCTGCCCTTGCCTCCGTGCCAAGGGCCGCGGAGATGACCAAAAGAGAAATCAAAAGGTAAATTTTCCTGGTGAGTTCCATTTTTCTCTCCTATTTATTTTCAAACCTATCCATGAATGATATTCTTCCCTATTATTGCACCATGCTTGCTAGATAATTCTAGCTTCACCAACCCCTGTTGAAATCAGGTGGCTGAAAATCAATTCTTATTTCCATTGGACCGCCAAGATAACGGGCTAATAATGAGTCATAAGGAGTAATTGTGATCTTCGCATCGTTCCTTCTATAATCCATTGTGATATTGCAAGTTATAACGAGTCTTCTGTTTCCGTTTGCACTTGTAGTGCTCTCATGTTCACAGGCATTTCTGGTAACTGTTTCATATTCGCCAAGCCTGCCTCCTCGTCTCCGATCTCCCGCTGTCTGGGTCCAAGATTTGGTTATGGTAAAAGGTCTGGAGGCGTGCAATGATTCACAACCGTAATTTTCGATATAAATTGTTAATGAATAATCAGCGCTGTGGTATCTATAAGGGGGATAAGAAGAAATACGCATTGAATGCCAGGCACCAGGATTATTGATTCCGGTATCAACAAGTTCTCTGCTATTTCTCTCATATCCAGGATAACTTCTTGTCAAGATGACACGGACCCTAAACTGAGAGTCGTAGTAATATATTGTCTTTTCGTATTGCCACTCTGGATGTGAGCCGAAATCGTGATCTGGATCGACAGTTACCTTGTATCTCCGACCACAGATAAGATCTCTCGCGGCCTCGTCGGTCAGACCGCTCATCAGGCCGGGAACCCCCAAGGTTTCGAGCACGACCTCGTTCAATCCTGGTTGTAATGTCGCATCAATAATTGAAGAATGAACCGACGAATCCGGGTGATGGTTTGCTTTCCACCATTCAACCTGAATCTTCACGTTAGAGAGGGGGGCGTCAGTCCCTTGCACATTTATTTTAGCCTTAACGGTTTTCGCCAAAAAAGGGCCGTCTTCGCGGATGATATCCACTGGCTGGATAGAGATGACACCCTCTTCCCCGTGTCCCTCTCCAAATGCCCGGATGGCAAAGGGATGGCTGATGGAGATGCCTCGTTCGCCGTGCTCACCGATAAGGGCCTTGAGAAAATAGCGGTCGCCATCAGGTATTCCGGAGGGCACATCCAGGGTGACAGTCTCATAAGCTTGGGAAAGACCGCCTTCCGGCAGCGGCGGCCGGTAAGACGCCGTGGTAGTTGCAAGGGGTTCGCCATCTCGATGCTCCAAAGAGTGAAGCTCAAAGGTGATGGTCCCAGGTGCAATACGTCGGCTTACCCGGTATCTTACTAACATACGGCCACCAGGATGGGCCACTTTATGTTCCATATCCAAAAACTCCACTCTAGCCGAGTTGGGATGAATCTCAAATGGATCACTTTCGCCATAAACGACGTCCGAGCCAAAGGCCTCGACATAGAATTCATTTCCGGTTACATCATTGCGAAGTGTCATGGCAACTTGATTGTTCCCTTGTGGAACGGTCACGCGTGCAGCTTCTCGTCTGCGACTATCGGCTACCACAAAAATAATATTGCCCCTGTAATCCCGGTCCGTTACCTGGTAGCGTATATGAATGGTTTCACCGGCATAAAACTTGGCCCTAGAGGTGGGAGAAAGTATCTTGATACCTAAATCGAGAAATTTTGGTACTGGTTTTGGCCGTTGGCCGTTCGGCCGTACCTTGCCACCTATCACTGTGGGTTTTGGGATAAGTACAGATTTCTTTTTTTCTCCAAGGGGCTTATTTGTTTGAATTTTTGCAAATTCTGGAGGCTTCAGCACAGTCCCTTTGCCACGGCCTGGAACATGGACAAAGGAAACCTGAACCTGGGTGGTTTTTTTGATCTTGATGCCGGAGTCAAAGGTAACAGCCTGGCCCGGTGAAAGCCCGGCAAGGGAATTGATCCGAGAAAGGGACCAGGTCTTTGCCTTAGAACCAACCCTTATTATGAGTCGGCCTTTTAGCTGAAGTTGTCGGCCAAGTCGCCCCTTTCCTTGGTTTTTCAATTTAAGGTGAATTGTCCCATTTTTCAGGAAAATCTGCTCTACCAGCAGAAAGGGTTCTGGAGCCGGTTTTCTGGCAATATTGCCACAGTCTGTTAAAGTGGCACCAGGGGCAAGGTTTTTTTTGACTCCATGTTGTCTTTTGGCAGCCAAGGCCCTGGCCTCTTTATCTGCCAAGGCCTTGTTGATAAAAAAGCGCCCTTTTTTTCTGACACAGGCGGATTTTCTAACGTGGGTTACCGTGTTTCCTGAAAGGCACCAGCCCAGTGGGTCGCAGGCATCAAAGGCCTCTTTGCGGTTTTTGAAAAAGATACCTTTTTTCATTTGGCATCTGGATTTAGATGCAGAAAATACTTTGCCATTTGCTACACAAAAGCCTATCAATTGCACGGTCCCTTTTTCGCCGCTTTTGGCAAGGGCAAAGGGAGCAAGAAGAAAAATGGCCAAAAAGGTTGCCAAAATCGACCAGATTTTCCGTCTTGTTTTTTGGTGCATAATTTTTCCTCCTGACTTTTTTACTTAAAGTACCTATTCTGGGAAAAGGGCTCTAAATTCCAGTAGTAGAAAGTCCTACACACATAAAAAAATCAGCTAGGGTCAGCTAGGCCGACGGGAATATGCATATTAAGCATTAAACAAAGGTATTGGCGGGTAGCTTTTTACATGATTTTCATGTTAGTAAGTAATTGAGGCAGAACTAGCTCATCTAATGATGGAACTGGAAAGGCTTTAATATGCCTCTTGCCGCCTTTGCCAAACCTAAGTCAAAAGTTTTTATCAACACGTGTATATGCTTTTTTTATTACCTTGGTAATAAAAAGCAAGAAAAAGGTTCAAAAAATATGAATAAAAAATTTTATTGAAAAAAGTGAAATCGTGTAGCCTCGTGTTATGCCGAGTAAGTGAATAGAAGAAATATACCAAAGAACATTAATAATTTTTTATATTAAATTCGAAATTACTTTACAATATAAAATAAAATTTATATTATTTTTCCATGCCTGAGAAGCTCTTAAATGTTTGGTTGATTGACTCTAGTGGGAGATATAAAAAGGCAGGACAGTTGCTTTTAAGGGATGAAATTGTTTATTTTCGCTACCTGCCAGATTATTTAAATAAAAGCGATTCATTCCCGATAGATCCGGTTAATCTAAAACTGGAAGAGAAAATATATTCAAGTAAGGGTCTTTCCAGTCCCTTGCTGATCTTTGATGACATCTTGCCTGATACCTGGGGCCTTGCAATACTTTCAAAGAAACACAAATTTGACTTTTTTAAGGAGAGGAAATCTGCACTTTCCTTCATGGACACATCAGTTGTGGGTGGACTAGTCTGCCTTCCTGAAGATAAAAAGCCTAAACCACCAAGGTGGATTCCCTTAGATTATCTCGAAAAATGCTTTGATGAAGTCCAATCTTTTGAGATACGAAAGGCCAATTTTATTTTTAAATATCTTGGGATTACAGGGACAAGTGCAGGAGGTGCCAGGCCCAAGGCCTCCTTTATAGACAGTAAGAATGATTTCTGGCTGGTAAAATTTCCGTCTCAAAACGATCCTTCCCCTGAAACCGTTTCAGAAATTGAATACGAAGGCTTGGCCTTTGCTGAAAAGATGGGGATTCCTGTTCCTGAAAGAAGACTTATTAAGCTATCGAATGGTAAGGCCCTTGCTATAAGACGCTTTGATATTGTTGGAAATTCTCCAAATCAAGGACGCAGGATTTTAATCTCTTTGAGCACCATTCTTGGCGGTATGCACATGGCAGAAATTGGATATGAAAAAATAGCTGCGACCCTTCGAAGATATTTGAGCAGTCCAGAAAAAAGTATCAGGCAGTTTTTTAAGATGATGCTGGTCAACTGGTGCATAGTAAATACAGATGATCATCTTAAAAATATCTCTTTGTTATGGGATGGAAGGACCTTGAACTTATCCCCTGCCTATGACCTGGTGGGGAATCTATGGGGTATGACATCTCATACCATACCCATAAATGGAAAGAGTGCGGAGATCAAACCAGAAGAAATCTTAATTGCCGGGAAAAAGATGAAGATAAGGGATGCTCTTTTAGAGATGCAACGGGCGAAAAATCTTATGTATGACTATTTGGAGAGGATAAGTAAAGTAAAGGGGTCTGGACAGCTTATGGAATCCGTAAAAGGGCGTCTTCAAAAACTTGATTCCTTTTTAAAAAGACATAATGAGGGCATAGAATGATTATCCTTTCTCCAGATGAAGAAAAGATTATTGAAAAATTTAGTGAAATTCTTCGTGAATTCAGGATATCTGCTGGATTAAGACAAAAGGACCTTGCAGAAAAGATTGCAGTTTCCCTTCCTGTGATAATTGACATGGAAAAGGGGAGGGGAGGAAAGGTTTCCTTTGCTACCTGGATTGCCGCCCTGTCGGTAGTTGGCGCACTATCACAGCTTAAAAACTTACTGGATATGCTTGAACCAGATCCATTTAAAAGATTTGAAATAAGAAAAAAGAAAAGGCAAAGGGTGAGAAAGACTTAATTTACATAAAAAGCATTCAATTGAGACCCTTAAAGAAGGTACTGAAACAGCATAAAAAGTTCACTACCTAATCCGATTCTGCTGGGCCCTGAAATGACCACTGCATTTCTGGTCTCAAGAAACGGAGAGAGCCCCTGTTCGCGGGGTATAAGGTCCTCTGGCACCCCGGTTTCCTGAAAGTGTAAAATTAAGGTCTTTAGCGCTTCTTTCATAAAAAGATTGTTCCCTAAAGGTATTCAATATTTGATTATTTTGTTCCCTTGAGGGAACATAAAGGAAAGATTCGTGCCCCGCAACTTCATTAACGGGTATTTAAAACTGATTTTTATAATTTATTAAAAAATTTTGTAAAATGTAATAATATTAAATTGATGATTAAACTACACGAGACACTCTATTTCATCATATTTTTGGCCGCAGTCTTTAGTTCTTTTAGACCACAGGGTGCCATTGCCTCAGATATTAATTTTCATTTCAAGTATCGTCTTCGCTTTGATCTCTGGAATGGCCTTAATAAAAAGGCCTATGGAGACTCATCAATATTTGAACAGGGCACCTGGTTATTCTAGCCTGTTTTATACGCAAACAGACCTTAATTTTAATGCGGTTTACGAGGTGATGAAAAATGTGGCCGTGTCATTGAATTACAGCTATACGGATTACAATGACAGGAGTCCATATGTCTATGGAGACTTGGGAGGCCAGTACCAGTCTTTGACCTGTTTTCTTTCCCTCCGGTTCTAACCCTCCAACTTAAACCCAGGGAGTGCGGGCAACTTTAAAGTTGCCCGCTTAGTCTTTTCCTAAAGCAAGCTTAAGAAGCCAATAAGGCCAATTCGGAAATTTTCAAGTCCCCTGTTTATTTCTTAATCACTTCATCCGACCTAAGACCTTTTAAAAATAAAAAAATTTCTTTTAAGAGGGGATGTTTGGTTCCCTGGGCCGTATAACCCATAAAAAGGCCTTTTTGGGTTGTGCGAAAGGAGAAAAGATATGTTGAATCCATCCATTAACAGAAAAAATCGCTCTCTTCTTAGGTTTCAAGCTCCCCTTTATCTTTTAAAAGTATTTATTTTAACCCTTTGTGTATCCTTTTTTATGAGTTTATGTGAGGTCTCATCTGCAGCGAATTCACCACTTACGATTGTCACTGGAAACGGACTTTCCCTTGGCCTAACAAATGACGGACGGTTGATGAGCCTTGAAGTTAGCGGCCACAGGTTGTCGACCGCCAAGGGGCCCTTTCTTATGATCCGGGACATGAGCCTTGCAGCGAGTGTAAATTCACCTAATCTTCTTTTTAATCCAGGTTTTGAAGATGAAAGTAAGGGATGGACTCCTTTGATGATAAAGGATACGACAGTCTCTTTTGATAATACAGTCAAAAGAAGCGGCCGGCTTTCCCTGAGGTTTCATGGCCTCAATAGTGAGGAAATGGGAGCAGGTGCAGTCTTTTCAAGGCCCGTTTCCGTAACACCGGGAAAGCTTTACAGGGTCTCAGGCTATTTTCTTAGCAGCCGCGGTTACGTTCAGGGCGTTTCAGGAACCCCCACCTTTTACCAGGACAAGATGTGGAGGGAGTCCCTTAAAGCAAACGGCCTTTATGTGAAGTGGCTTGATAAGAACGGGAAGGACATTTACGAAAGCCCTGTCCTTGTGGCCCCGGTTCACTGGAACGCCAGGAATTGGAGAAGAGTTAGCGGCGAGGTTCATGCCCCGCCAAAGGCTGCAGAAATGGAGATCCTTGTGGTGGCAAGGCTCCAGGATGAATTCATGTGGGTGGATGACATATCCTTGGTAGAAAGCCCTGAAAGGGATGAGCCGGTCTTTGGAAGCGTGACAAAAAAGAACGGAAGCCTTGTCCAGACAGGCGCAACCAGTGACGGTCTGACCCTTAAGGCCACCTATACCCCAATGGATGACCATGTAAGAATCCATATAGAGGTAAAAGATACCTTGCAAAAGGAAAGGGCCCTTGAGCTTTCTTGGGGTCTTCCCCTTTTGATTACTGGAAGCGAGTCTGGGGATTCGGGTGCCTGGAGGTGGTGGGATGATGTGCATCACAGCCGCCTCATTCAAAATGTGCCGGTTGCTCCCTTTCCTGAGTATCCCTTTCCCTCATGCCTTTCCTGGAAGTATGAGCATGTCGTTAGCGGGGTCTGGGACGGATGGCTCCCTGTTTCCCTTTATCCATACGGGGTGATAGAAAACGGCAAAGAGGGCCTAGCCCTTGCGGTATCCCTAGAGTCCCCAAGGTTAGTTAAGATCTCATACGACCAGACAAACTCCCGTTACGAGGTAAGGGC
>WFZZ01000089.1 GCA_015489315.1 Deltaproteobacteria bacterium
AGGAAAGATTTCACCAGAGTCTTGATAACAGGACTCCTGATGAAGTATATGAATTTTCCGAGGCAGCTTGATGGACAGGAAGGCGAACAAAAAACTTCAAAAAAACTGTCTAAATTTTGGGGACCATTTCATTTTGCTATGTAACGTTTTGAAACGTTTCAGGGTATTCGCTGCAACGTTTTGAATTGGCCTCTAGCCCTCATCAATAGCGGGCTGCAACGTTGTAACGTTTTCAGAGGGGGGGTAACGCAAAAAAAATTTTTTCTAAAGCCAGAATTGTAAGTTCAAGGGCTTTACCTTTATCCATTTATAGTATTTCTGAATTCAGGACCGTAATTATCTTCCTTATCCCTGGTTATTTTAGTCCTAGTTCAGTAATAGCCCATTCAAGCAGCCATCTTGCATCACATTCATTATCATCAACAGGTTCCCTACCAAAGTTTTCACTATAAGCTCTCATCATAGCCTTTTTACTTGCATTGCCTTTACCAGTTGCAAACTTCTTTAGGGTCCCAGTATGACATGCCAAATGTTCAATTCCATATTCAGCACACCAGGATAATAAATGGGCCTGGAATCCATAGGCAACCGCCGTTGCAGCACCTCCCCTATGGTGGGCTTGCTCGAAGACCACAATATCTGGATAAGCTATTTTGAGCATTTCCTTTAACCAACCTTTAAAACGCAAAAACTTTATTCCTGGACTTTCACCTCTTTTTATAGAAAAATCTCGAACACCTGAAATATCAGGGCTGTTTAAGGCCCAACCTGTCTTGGTTCCAAGATCAAGAGCAAGAAGCTTCATTTTCAGTCATCCTTTTATCATCAGGTGAAGCAGGTTGAGTCATATCTTTTTCCTCTTGAAAATCTTCCAGGTCCTGAGTAAAGATGTCACTCGCAGCCGTTACGGTAAGTATTGCATCTACAAAGGCCCTTTTCTTGGCCATTTTCTTCACTACATTCCAATAATCTGCTGGATCAGGATTTTCTTTCCTTTGTCCTCGTTTAATTATTTGCCAACTACCATTTATCTTTTTTACTCCAAATTCTTTACCACCAAGTAATTGTTGTGCCCTGTCCGGATCCTTATTTCGCAATGTCCAGTATTCCCTTGGGACTGGTTTTATGGTTGATACTTCCTGGCTTCGCCTGTATCTATATTTACTTTCCAAGGTGGAACAGGAGCCAACTCCTGAACCTAAAAATTTATCGGTAGCTATACTGAATAAGTGACAAACTACTTCATATTCCCTATGGTTGTTTGGTAAGTTATGGCGGGTAATTTCATATTTTGGTGCAAGCCTAAAGGTCATTGCTAGCTTTTCAGCACCAGCCTTCAATAGAACCGGTTTTCCAGATGTTCCAGGAATAACTCCATAATGTTCACCTTCTTTCATTAAATCTTGCATTACTCTTTGTATGAGTGTTACCTGTGCCTTTATCTGTTCTATTTTTAAAGCAGTTTCTACAGGGCTAAATTCTGAAACGGCCTTATAGTCTTCTTCTATATAATCCAAGGTAGCAATGTCCTTTGTCATTCTTTGTCTCCTATCCAAGTAAAAAATTTAACCAATGGAATATATTCTGGATTACAAGGATATATCGTCTTCAATTTGAAATGGATCGATATATTTTTTTGTATCCAAAGGGATAAGGTTTTTGGCAATTATTTCTGTAAGGAACCGTTTATTCCCGTTATCGTCAGTCCAGGATTTAGTTTGAATACGTCCTTCTATAAAGGCCCTGGAACCTTTTTTAAGTTTTTTCTCTACAAGGTCCGCCAATCCCTGAAAGGCAACTATCCTGTGCCACTCAGTCTGTGTCTCCCATTTGTCACCCCTTTTAATGTTTGTCTCAGTTGCAAGGGAAAAATTTACAAGCTTAACTCCGTTATTAACTGCCTTAAATTCAGGGTCATGTCCTAGCCGTCCAAGTAGATAAACCTTATTTAGTGTTTTCATTTACTTCTCCTTCTGTCTTTCTAATAAGCGATTTCATAATTTCAATTTGTGAAATAAAAATTGCCCCTCTGTGCCTGGTCCTCACTATCCATATACTTGGAGCCCTTTCCGGACTGGAATGTTCACCATGACTTATGTCATCCACGCCTATCCGATATCCAGCCCACCAGGCTTGTCTTCGAACCCAGTCCCAATTTTCCAGGCTCATATCTAGGTCTTTACGTGTGCAATATGGTTTCACCTTTAAGGTCGCTTCTACCGAATAAACCGGATAGTCAGTCAGGAAATCAATGAGGGCCTTTTTGTGCCTTCTTATTTGGCCCAAAAAGGAACCGTCTATTTCCCCTTTTGACTTAATTCCTAAGTTTTTATCCGGACGGATATATAAGATCACTCCTTGGTTAATTGCCTGTTTTAAAATTTCACTGGTCATATGACATACTCCACAAAGTCATCAAGATCGTCTTCATTTTCTTTTTTTTCCTTAGTAGGGGGGGCTAAAACGTTACAACGTTGCAAGTCGCTATCCATGCGGGATTCAGGGCGATTCAAAACGTTGCAGTGGGGTTGCTGAAACGTTTCAAAACGTTGCACAGCGTTATTACAATTTTCATCTGCAACGCTTTGAACAGAGGGGATATACCGAATAAAAACTTTTTCGAAATCTGAAAGAAGATAGCCTTTTTGAGCTTTGGCATTATCAAAGCGAAGGGTGTGTGACCTTATCCCGAACGGCTTTAAATGCCTGGCAAGCCAGTTTGGGTTAACACCATTGCCCCTTCTCATTTCACGCCAGGGCTTTTCTTCTAATTCATTTAGTTTTTCAGCCAGGTCCCTGGATGCAATCCTGTCATTACCCAATCTTTCAAAAATATCCCTAATATCTATTAGTAACTGTTCATTAAGATCAAGAGCGTCTCGGGCCTTTTTTGTCTCTAGCGCAATCATTGCCTTTCTAGCTAATTGGGGCCATTCACCGCCAGCATTGTCTGCAATGCCTATTAACGGCTCCCAATTGTCCATTACCCTGTCATTTGGCATTTCCGGGATATTGAAAGGACCGTCTAGATTAATATCAGATGCACATTTAAGAAGTTTGCGTCTTATGTCACGAACATCATCAAAGTAAGTCTTACGGGGGATGCGCTTAAACTTGCTTCGTTCATTCTCTGGCCTTCTCTGCATTGGGACCATAATGCTTCTGCTAGCAATGGCCGGGTCGTATTCTTTCAATTTGGCAATTGCTTTGGGACACCAGACTGAAAATAATTGAGGGTCATTTGTGTCCATATTTGTCCGCCATGTAGCGCAGCTTCTGCCTTTTTTGTGACCGGCATTTACAACATTTCGTAAGGCTTGATTGTCATCAAGATAACCATCTGCCTCATCGAGCAAGAAAGTCATAGGCGAATATTTGTCTATCAACCTATAAAGCACCGCAGCCGTAACGTTTGAGCTGGCAAATACTCGAAAAACCAGTCCCTCTAATACCTCAAGCACAGTTGATTTACCGCAGCCAGGGGCAGGGCTAGTAAGAGCGAGGACGGGCAAAA
>WFZZ01000090.1 GCA_015489315.1 Deltaproteobacteria bacterium
AAGAGGCCAAGGCTCTTGTCCCCAGTGACCTTTTAAAGGGGAGTGAGAGACATGTAACAGGCTGTATGTGGTGTCAATGCGGATGCAGCATGATCGTATATATAAAAAATGGGCGAGCAGTGCACGTCACTGGAAATCCAGATGATCCACTTACACACGGAATGATCTGTCTAAAGCCCCTTGGAGCCCTTGAGCTTTTAAATAGCGACATTCGACTTAAAAGGCCTTTAAAAAGGGTTTCTGGATATGGAAAGGATGCAAAACTGGTAGAAGTTAGCTGGGATGAGGCCCTTGACGAAATCGCCCAGAGACTCATTGAAATCAGAAAAAAGTATGGTGGAGAGGCCCTTGGTGTATGGGCATCAGGAAGAAGCGCCTTTGACGCAAGATACATCAGCAAGGCCTTTTGCAAGCTTTATGGAACAAGAAACTATGAAAAGACAGGGCCCTTTTGCAACTATTCAGGAAAAATTGGCACTGAGACCGTGGTTGGATCAAGAAACACTCCCTGGATATATACAGATGATGACTTTTTTTCTGCCCATGATTATATCCTTGTTGGTTCAAACATGGCCGCGACAAAGCCTGTCATTTTTAAAAGGCTCAGGCAAATACAGTCAAAGGGCAAATGCAGAATCACAGTAATTGATCCAAGGCGTTCTGAGACTGCCAAGATGGCAGATTTTCATCTGGCTATAAAACCCGGGACAGATCTGGCCCTAGCCCTTTCCATAAGCAAATTCCTGGTAGAAAGGGGGCTTATTGATAAGGAGTTTATAAAGGGATATTCCATTGGCTTTGAAAAATATAGGGAATACTTAACCAAAAATGACTTTTCCCTTGACTGGGCATCATCCATAACTGGCCTAAAAAAGGAGGAAATTAAACGTCTTTCCCTTTTGATTGCCAAATCAAAAAGGCTCATTATGGTGGCAAATGCCGGGATAAGCCACCATGAAAATGCAGTCCATACCCACAGGGCCTTTTCACTTTTGGCTGCCATGACAGGGCGGTATGGCAAAAAGGGAAATGGCTTTGCATGCCTTAATAATGGCGCCTATAAGATTGGTTCCCTTCCGCTCCCAAAGGAAAAGATTCCAAAGACCAAGAGGGAACTTGGTAAAAATCCTGTTATGTGGCTCGAATCCCTGGAAGATGATGCCTATCCATACAAACTAAGAGCCCTTATTTCAACAGGCACTCCACTTGTTCAATGGCCCCAGCAGGATCGAATTAGAAATCTCATAAAGAAACTTGATTTAAGTGTTGCCAATGAGATAGTTCCCAATATTTGTTCCCGCTATTTTGACTTTATGCTTCCAGCAGCCTTCTGGATTGAGGCTGGGGGGATATCCCCTGTTTCTGATGAAAGCAGGTTTGTCTGGTGCCCGCAGCTTGTTAAACCACCCTTTGATACAAAACCTGATAGGTGGTGGTGGATTGAGCTTGGGAAAAGGGTAGGGTTTGGCGATATCTTTACAGATGCCATGAAGGACCCTGTTTTTCTTCAGGACCTTTGTGGCAAAAAGGGCGGATATCTTGTCAAAAACTTTCTTTCAAAAAAGGACAATAGCCTTCGTGCGCCAATAACTGTTAAGGATGGAAAGGTTGAAGAGAGAAAGGGCCTTTTCCATGACAAAAGATTTTTTACCCCTTCAAAAAAGGTTGAATTTTGGACAGATGAACTTGATAAAAAATTTAAGGCACTAGGGCTGCCTGTATTCCCTGAATTTTATACGGATGTGGATATAGCAAATGATAAGGTAAAGACCATCGAGATTTCAAATACACCTGTCCCATGTCCTTTCCAGAAGGGAAAGACTTATATGTTCAAGGTAGAACTTAAAACCGGTGAGGATTTAAAGGATTATCCATTACTCCTTACAACAGGAAAGCCTTCAGAGGCCATAATGGGGCATACCTGCCACTGGATAAAAAGGCTAAATAAATACTCGCCCTGTCAGGAGTGCTGGATTCATCCTGAAACAGCCCAAGGCCTAAATATTCTTAATGGGCAAAAGATTATTATTCAAAGCCGGCATGGAAAGTGCCTTGCCAGTGCAAGACTTACAGATGGCATAAGGAAGGATACCGTCTTTATCCCTAATACCTTTGGTGAGGGTAGCCCCTTTTCCAAGAATAAATGCGATTTTGAAACAGTAAACTTTGTCACCAATCTTGATAGCCGATGCCCAATCTCTGGACAGATTGCATTTAAGGGGATAAGGGTAAAGATTATTCCAGCAGGTTGATTTTACGAATAGCTTAGAATCGAGGTTTAAGGCCTTGATTTGTCTTTTTAAAGGCCCTTACCCTTCGTATGGCAGGTAGAAGGAAAATATGCACCCTGAATTATCGGATCTATTGGATACCCATATTTTTCCACCATGTAATTCAACGACCATTTTACAAAAATTTAAGCCAAGGCCAGCGCTACCATTGGTTATGCCTTCTTTCCTGAGCTCTATTTGCTCAAATCGGTCAAATATGCGCTCATGGTATTTTTCATCAAGCCCTTTCCCGCTATCCATAACATAGAAAAAAAGTTTTTTTTCTCTATCCTTCTCTTCAAGCCCTATTTCAATATTCCCCTCAAACGGAGTATGCCTTATTGCATTATCAAGGAGGTTACCAATCACCCGGCAGATAAGTTCTTTATCCATTGGGATGGGCCGGCAGTTTTCAGGAAACTTTAGATCAAGATGTATTTTTTTTG
The DNA here is from genome assembly GCA_015489315.1 of Deltaproteobacteria bacterium. Taxonomy (GTDB): domain Bacteria; phylum Desulfobacterota; class Dissulfuribacteria; order Dissulfuribacterales; family QOAL01; genus JAADCZ01. The sequence continues at coordinate 2,717 of WFZZ01000090.1, forward strand.
ATTCAAGTTGAGGGATGAACCTTTCTGCCACCTCCTTTATAATTGGCTCCGGCCTTATCTTTTGCTTCTTAAGTGTAAGGTTCCCCTTTTCCATCCTGTAGATATCAAGTAGCCCCTGGATCATAGAGTCAAGATATGTGCACTGGTAGCTAGCATTCTCCAGGTAGCGCCTTATCTCTTCGTCTTTTCCAATTTTCATCAAGGAGACTTCTAGATTCATAGAGATGTTCGTTAGAGGACTTCTAAGGTCGTGGACTATCATATGCGTTAGGGCCTCCTTAGCCCTTTCAAGCCTTTTAAGTTCTTCTTTCTTTTCTTTAAGGAGTTTGTTGCTTTCTAGAAGCTCATCCGAGTACTGCTTTATGCGAACAAGGGACTTTATCCTGATTATAAGCTCTGTCCTGTCAATGGGCTTAGTGAGAAAATCATCTGCCCCTGCCTCTAGGGCCATCTGTCTATGAATTTTATCCTGAAGGGCAGTTACCATGACAACTGGAATTAACCCCTTGTCCTTTCTTTCCTTTATCTTTTTACATAACTCAAAGCCGTCCATTTCTGGCATCATTACATCAAGAAGGATTATATCAGGGGTGCATTTTTTAAGAACTTCAAGGGCTTCCTGGCCACTACTGGCGTGTAGAAGTATCCGGTAGCCTTCTTGAGAAAGCATCCCGGTAAGTATTCTGATGTTGATTGGTTCGTCGTCAACTATGAGGATTTGTGTATTCTTTGTATCCATGAC
>WFZZ01000091.1 GCA_015489315.1 Deltaproteobacteria bacterium
ATAATAGAAACTGTTGGCAGTTGTAACCTTAAATGCTTAATGTGTCCGACTACCCATTATGGGCCAAAATTTAAAGGCATTATGTCGGAAAAAATTTTTGAAATGTGCCTTGGTCATATCAAAAAAGACATGATTGCCATTTTAACTGGCTGGGGAGAACCCCTTTTAGACAAAAAGCTAGAACAAAGGATTTATAGTATATCTAAATCGGGAGCGACTGTTTACATAGCAACTAACGCCACACTTTTGACCAAGGAACGTGTTAAGGGCCTACTGGGTGCTGGCCTGAACGGATTAAGTATATCACTGGATGCGGGCTCAAAGGAAATATATGGAAAAATTAGGGGAGGTGACTTTGATACTGTAATTAACAACATAAAAAACTTGAGCTTGGAGAGAGAAAAAGTAAATCCAGACTTTTGGATTGACATGAGCATTGTAACCATGAAGCCAAATTTAGAAGATTTAACAAACTTCTTGTCTTTGGCCTCAAGGTTAGGGGTTAATTCCGTATCTATAACCCCTAAATATCTATCATTTTCAGAAATGGACTTTAAAAATTACTATATTGAACCAAGTCTTATTCTAAAAAAACTCAATCAGGCCCAAAAATCTCTAAATTTACAACATCCTGAAGTCAGGACTTATGCATTGGAACACTTTCCTAAAGATGACTGTCTTGCTGAAGCAGTTAGCACTGTCTTTATTTCCTTTAAAGGGGATGTATCTGCTTGTTGTAACTTAGGCCATCCAGCCCCTCGTTATGACATAAAAAATAAAATCCTTTTGGAACCCTACACAATTTATGGAAATCTTGAAGATAAGGACCTGGAAGAAATATGGGAATCTTCTGATTTCCTCGACCTAAGAAGAAATTTAAAAAAAGGAACTGTGCCTTTTCCATGTAGGGGTTGTGCCCTTGCTCCCAAAAAAAATGAATAACAGTGCAATTCATCAAATAAAAACCACTCGTGGTACCTTTACAGTGAGGGAATTTTGCCCAAAAGACCAAGACCAGGTGCTTTCATCTTGGGAAAAGGCCTTCAACAAAAAAGTTAACCCTGATTACTGGCACTGGAAATACAACAAAAATCCTGGTGGCTTTAGGACAATTGTATGTCTTGATGAAAATGGCACTGTGGCAGTCCATTATGCGGGTTTGGGAACAAGGACTTGGTTTCATGATCAAAAAATAATAGGGTTACAGTTTGTTGATATTTACTCCCATCCCAAGTACCGTTGGGCCATTGGTGGTAAAACCGGTCTTTTTGTAAAAACAGCTCGTATTTTTTGGCAAACCTTTGTAAAAAATGCACCCTTTGACGAATCCCTAAGTTTAAATACAGAAAAAGAAAAGGTCTCTTTTGTCTGGGGACTTCCTGGAAAAAGACATGCAAGGCTTGGCCAGATGGTTATTAAATATGGAACCTTGCCAAAGGCAATTTTTCTTGAATCTTCCAGTAATTCCTCAAAAATTAAATCCTTATTTTTTACACTTCAGAAAGTTTCTCCCCAAAAAGATGATATCCCTCAGGGAGTCGACTCTTTATGGGAAAAGGTGAAGAAAAATTTTTCGCCATTTTGCATCATTAAAGATAAAAAATATATTTTTTGGCGTTATTGGGTGCATCCTATTTTTTCTAGAGATTATATTTTTTACACCTTAAAAAGGCCGTGGTCGTCAAAAATCTATGCCTGGGCAGTCCTTAAAAAGACACAAGAACAAGATATAGTAATGGATTTTTTGGCTGAAAGTAAAAGGGCCCTGGAAATGTTATTAAAACTTATTCTATTGGAGACTCGACAAAAAATTGTCACATGGTTGTCAGAAGACTCTTTTTGGAAAGATCCTTTTTTTAAAAATGGTTTTATACAAAAAAAAGAACCCCTTGGAATTGTTCCATCTATTCAAAGTTTTTCAAACGGAATCATGGATAAAAAGAACGAATTTCACTGGACAATAGGAGATGCTGACCTTTATTAATCTAATTGAGTCTCCATTTATGCTCCATAAAAAATGCGCCTCTTGCTTCAAATCTTGGCATTAGGACCCTAAAGGCTGAATTTTTTATAAGTCTATGATATACGTGAAGGGCTGTGTCATCCTGAATTATTCCCGTTACAGTGTATTCTCCATCCAGCAACAATATTTTTGGGAAAAAAATCTGGACAGATCCCTTTTCTCCAGGTCCTACTTTCTTAACTTCTATGTTTTCTATGGCAGTGGATGTGGCAAACATCTCTGTTTCATCTGATGAATAAATACCCAGTCCAAAATGGCAGTTCAATTCATTTTTATCCAAGGAATGGTATTTTATCTTGATCTCCAATTCTGAAAAAGGCTCAAGAGGCTTTGAAGCATCAATCCTTACTCCATTTGAATAAAGCTCTATATCTTCAATAATTATCGGCGGATTTTCAAAGGATTGGGCCTGGGTTTTGGCCTTTTCTTTTAAACTTTCTTGATATGCAGCTACAACCTTTCTACTGTTTCCTAGCATTTTCACATGGCCTTTATCTAGCCATAGCACCCTGTTGCAAAGCCTTTCCACAGTATATTGATCATGAGAACAAAAGAGCAGAGTAATACCCTTTTCCAACAAGTTTGTTATGTAATCTATACATTTTTTTTGAAATCTTTGATCACCTACAGAAAGGGCCTCATCTACAATCAAGATTTCTGGTTCAACAGCTATGGCCATTGAAAAGGCAAGCCTCATAAACATACCAGTAGAATACATCTTCACTGGTCTATAGAAAAACTCCCCAAGCTCTGAAAAGTCTTCTATAAATTTTATCTTTTCAGTAATCTCCCTTTCTGTCAGCCCTGAAAATAGACCATTTAATTTAATATTTTCTATCCCTGTTAAATCCTGATGGAAACCAAGACCAAGCTCTAAAAGGGCAGCAATCCTGCCACATGTCTCAACCTTTCCACTCGTTGGTGTAGATGTTCCTGCGATTATTTTAAGTAAGGTACTCTTACCAGAACCATTTTGGCCGATAATTCCAAAACTTTCTCCTTTATGGATGCTGAAGTTTACATCGTTTAGGGCAGAAAACTTATGGGTATATCTCGCAATATCGGCAAAAACCCATAAAAGGCGCCAAAAGTTATTCTTAAAAAAATAATATTCCTTAGAAAGACTACTTACGCTTACTGCTATATCACCCAACTTAGAGGACATCAGAAAGCCACCTTTTTCCGCGACGAAAAAGAAAAAGTCCAAGAAAAATCAACAGGATTGAAAACAAAAGGACCTTGGATAAGGCAATTAGGTTCCTTGGAGAAAGACAATTCGAAAAGAAGATTTCCCTATAACTGGCCAAAATTGGAACCATGGGATTTAATTTAAGTACCCATAAAAAATGTTTTGGGATTTGATCTGATGAATAAAAGATTGGTGTGGCAAAAAACCACAAATTTAGTATGGCTGGAAGCCAGTTTGGAATATCCCTTATATATGCGCCGAAAATTGCAATCAATAGGCCTAGGCCAAGGGATAAAGAAAGCTGAATAAATAAA
>WFZZ01000092.1 GCA_015489315.1 Deltaproteobacteria bacterium
TTAAGGGAAAAAGGTATGATGAAAGAATCCGATTTTGCAAGCGCTTTTACCCGCATAAAATCGACTCAGTGGGATTTTTCATTGCCAAGATTGTTAAGGAATGAAGAAAGGGAACTCATACACTCCTTTTTAGATTGGCGCTTTGGCATAAAAAGAGAACATTTTACTGAATACGATATCTATGCCTTTTCTAGGCAGGCATTTCTTTTTAGGACCCAAAGAGAGGACTTTATCCTACCAAGGGGGCATTTTTTGCGCTGTGGCCTTCCATTTATGAGAAATGTTGCCGGCTATTTAAAGCCTACCACCTATTTTATCCAAAGGTTTGGTGATCTTGCTCATAAAAATATCATTACCTTGGGAAAGGAAGAACTTATTGAGCTATGTGAAAAGGGAGAATTAGCACTTGATAAAAACTCTAAAGACATTGAAGGGCCTGGCTATGTCATAACAAAACTTGATGAACACGTCCTTGGCGTAAATCTTTTAATAGAAAACAGGCTCCTATGCAGGCTTCCAAAGGCACTAAAAGAGGCCATAAAAAGGCTTAAGAAGTCTCAGTAATGGTTTCTGCAAGCCTTTCAGCAGAAAATATGAGGGATTCGATATCCAGAAAATCAAGGGCCCTTTTATCAAAAAGGACCTTTACCTTGGCTGGAAAGCCATCTTCCTTATCTTCATCCCAAAAATGGATCTCTATTGGCACCTTTGGAAGGACTCTTATAAAAATACAAACATCGGCATGACAGGGGGCTATCTCTTTTCCTCCAAGCCTTTCGCACACCTTTTTTAACTCGTCAGGTCTAGAGGAAAAATGGCTCGCAATCTTATCTTCTGTGTATCTTTTAAGGGTGACTACCTTGGATATGGAATTTGGAAAGGATTCAAGGCCAACAAATTCCCCTGAAAGCTCGCCCTTTCCTCCAAAAAATAGATAGTTGTATAAAAGTATTTGGTCCCTGGGCTCTAGCTCTTTACCGTCTCGCCTAAAAACCTTTTTGGGGCTTATGAATATGTCCTCGCCAAGATATCTTAGCTTTAGGGCCATCTCACCATCTATTTCAACGACCTCTCCGCCAAGGCCTTCTGAGCGCTCCTTTAGATCAATATCCCTGACCCTTTCCTTTAGCTCCTTTGCAAGGGCAGTTTCAGGGTCATCCATAGTCCCTCTTCTAGGCCCTTCATCAGAAACCCCTTCAATAAAGGGGCACCTAGAAATTGGCGCACCTCCTGTGTGAACTGCTGCTGCAAATGCCATACAGGTGGGAAAGCCGCACTTTCCGCAGTTGTCCTTTTTTGTCTTTTTGAGGATATCAAATATGGTTGTCATACCTCACCCACATTTTTTTATGATAAAGGGCAAAGCCCCAAGAACCAGTATAGATTAAAAAGGCCAGGGCCAAAAGGATTTTGTCAATAGTTCCAGAAGGGGGCCTTTTTCCAAAGACCTTCTCAAAGATAAGACCTAGTAAGACTCCTGACAGATACCCAAAGAGATGGGCAGAAATGTCAACCCCTTCTTTCCCAGTGCCCAACAGCCCCAAAAGGGCAAGGCCCGAAAAGGTAATCTTAAAGGCCTCCTTAAGGCCCTCCTTTCTCATTTGAAAGGCCTTTATTGCAGAAAGTGAACCAAGGGCAGAAAAAATACTTGTGGAAAATCCAATGGAGTGATGCCCTGGGCCATGAATACAGGCATTTATGAGGTTTCCAAAGGCCCCACCAAGTGTCACAAGAAGCCAGCCTGCGCCAAGCCCTGTCTCTTCAAACAAAAAGACCAAAAATATAGCACCTATAAAGACATTACTGAAAAAATGGGCAGGGTCGGTATGAAGTGTAAGCGAAGTAACCGCTCGCCAGATTTCCCCTTCTAAAATCCTAGAGGAGTTAGCCTCACCTGCCTTCATCAAAGACTCCCTTATCTCATATCTAAAGGTAAGGGACATGAAAGAGGCCATGATAAGGATGCTAAAAAGACCCCTTTTCAGATACTTAAAGGGACGTGAGGGCCTTTTTAGACCTTTTTCAAAAAGGGACTGATTTTCCTCCTCAAAGGCCCTTATCTCGCCTATTGCTTTATAAAAAGATTCTTCTGGAACAAGGATTTCATAGCCTTCCTGGGTCTTTTTTGTACTAAAGGGAATCCCCCTTGCCGCAAGGACAAGGGTCCAAAGCCTTAGGGTTTCATGGTCAATGGGGGAGTTAAGGATGGAGACATAGTCTTTCATTGAGATAAGCCCTGACCCTAAGTATGAGCCAGGGCCAAAAGAAAGGTTAGAGTTCGCCCTTTACGTATTTTTCAATGGATTCTGCTGCAATTCGCCCTTGATAGGCAGCCTTTGCCACAGTCTGAGGACCAAGGACATCATCACCTCCGGCAAAAATCCAGGGGACCGAGGTCTGAAGGGTCTCAGGATTTACCTCAAAGGTGCCCCACCTTGTCCGCTTAACTTCAATGCCATTTACTACAGTGGGATTTACCCTTTGGCTAATGGCTGCAATTATTGCATCTGCCTCAATAAAGAAGTTTGAGCCCTCAATGGGAACAGGCCGCCTTCTGCCAGAAGCATCTGGCTCTCCAAGCTCCATTCTGATGCATTCTATCTTGTTGAGGCGTCCGCCCTCTCCATGAATGGCAACAGGGGCTGCCAAAAACTCCATATTGACCCCTTCTTCCTCAAGGTGATGGATCTCTGCCTGGGATGCTGGCATCTCCTTTTTTGTGCGCCTGTAAAGGATAAAGACATCCTTTGAGCCAAGTCTAAGGGCAACCCTTGCAACATCTATTGCAACATTTCCTCCGCCAACAACCACCACCCTGTTGCCAAGGTCTATCCTGTTTCCCAAAAAAACCTCGCGAAGGTAGTCAACGCCATGCATCACCCCTTCAAGGTCCTCTCCAGGGATATCAAGCTTTCTGCTCTCATGGGCACCTACCCCTAGAAAGATTGCATCAAAGCCCTCGTCCTTAAGCTCTTGAAGGCTCTTATCCTTTCCAATGGTGATATTATCAATTATCTTTACGCCGCAGGCCTTAAGTGCATCAAACTCGGCCTTTATAATATCCCTTGGAAGCCTAAAGGGAGGAATGCCCACGTGAAGCATTCCACCAAGGACCGGAAGGCTATCATACATGGTACAATATATGCCCTTGTGTGCCAGATTATAGGCCACAGTCATTCCAGCAGGCCCTGTTCCAACAATGGCCACCTTTTTGTCTATAGGCAATGCACAAGGTTCCATCAGATTTTTGTTGTTTTCAACCATCCAATCAACAACATAGCGTTCAAGCATGCCAATTGAAACAGGCTCGCCCTTTTTGCCCCTGATACAGCTTCCTTCGCACTGAAACTCCTGAGGACATACCCTCGAACATATGGCTGGAACAGAACTTGTCTTTCTGATAGTCCAGTAGGCATCTTCAATTCGTCCTTCCCTTAGGTGCTTTATAAAACCAGGGATGTCATTATGAAGAGGGCAACCCTTTACACAGCCTGGTTTTTTGCACTGAAGGCACCTTTCTGCCTCAAGCATTGCAGTGTCATGGTCAAAGCCAAAGACAATCTCACGAAAGTTATCTATCCTTTCTTGAACGGAAAGTTCCTTGGGCTTTTGGCGAGGTATTGCCATTCTCTCCTTTGGTTTCACTTCTTCCTCCTTGACAAGAAATTTAACAGGGCTAAATGTATAAAACAAAAAATAACAGAATATGGAGTAACCGAAATGGATTACTTTTGTGCCAAGGATAATCGTGAAACTGATCCAAGTAAAGGGTGCAGACACCCCAACGATTATTGCACCCACAGAAGCGGGTGTATAATTCATTTTATGGAGCAAGAAGAAAAAAGGGACAAGAAAAAACAGGAAGGTCAAGAATAAAGATTAAGGGCTTTTTTGAAACCTTAAGCTAATTTTTCTAAAATTCTCTCCAGTTAATATGTTGATGTGTGTATATTGCGGAAAAAGGGGTAGAGGGTAAATTATCTTTTCAGAATTCTTTTTAATTTTAAAAGAATATCCTCCAGATGAGAAAATAAAAGTTCAGAAAAAAAGATACCCAAGGTAGCTCCTATCAATACATCTGATAGGAAATGGGCCTGTCCTATTACACGCCCAAGGCTTGTAATAAGCGCCATCAGCAACCAAAAGGGCCTTCCCCTTGGCACAAACCTCACCAAAATCCAAAACATGGCGAATGTTGCTGCTGCATGTCCAGATGGACATGAATGAAAATCGCTTCCTAAGGAAAAGGGTTCGAAAATTCCTAAGGGCATAAGCGTCCCAGGACGTGGCCTTCCAACAACTATCTTAATTAGCTGACAAAAAAGCCCAGTGGCTGCCATTGAAAGGATTACACAAACTACAAAGGGCAAAAACCTATCCTTTTCTCTCCTTAAGAAGAAAAGTCCCAAAGAAATGACCATAACCACCAAAAAAAGGCCATTTCCAACCAGATCTGCTACATGGGCATAAAGAGTACCTATTTGAGAATCTGAAAAAGGCAAAAGGGCATGGTAAATCCCCCTGTCAAAGGGAAAAAGACAAATAGATAATAAAAGAAAAAGCAAAAGGCCTAGATATTTTTTCTTTAAAAACCTACCAGATGCCCCTAAGTCCATATTCGCGCCTAATTCTGTCAATCCTCCTTTCTAGGTCTATTCTCCATTCTGCATGAATTCTTGCACTTGGTGGACTTATGAGCTCTGGAAGGCCATAGACCAATTTATCTGCAGCCTGGCTTGCTTCAATTACGGCCTCAATGGAGCGGGCACCAAATTTGTATTTTGCTATCAATAGCCTTAAAAGAAGTCCTGAGGTCTTTCGTGCTGCCTTCTTCCAGTGGTTGTCCATCTGGTGAGCAATAATAAAGGCTCGTTTTAAAAGTATCCTTTTTAGATCTTCAAGATCGCTTCCCGAGGTTGAATCTCTTAGTAACTCCTCGGGGATGTCTATTCCGTCAATATCAAGGACAACCCTTAATCTACTCATAAAATCTGGTATCTTAAGGGCCTTAACAAGCCTTAAAGTCTCCTGATCCGAGTTTTCAAGAATCGACTCCATGGCAGAATAAGAGTTCTTTACCCCACCAGCAAAGACAAACACACTCCTTCCTATATAACGAGGGATACCATTGACATAGGTTACTCCATCTTGCATAGAGGGCAAAAAATAGCGAAGGTATCCAAATTCGTTGTCGTCATATCTGCAATCAAATTCATCCCAAAAGGCCACCGGCACTCTGCCCTTGGCAACACTTGCCCTTACAAGGTCAATGGCAGAATTTATCTCTTCTGGCCCAGAAAACTGGGTGAGATTAAATTCAAAGAACTCAAAGGGATTGGTATCAAAATCCTTTGCAATTACCCTTGCAACTTCCTTTACGGCAAAGGATTTGCCAGCACCTGGAGGACCAAACACCCCAATACAAAGGGGTCTTTTGCATACCTCTCTTGTTACATAGCTCTTCATCACCGCCTGAAGGGTGACAACAGGGGCAATTTCAGCAGGATCTGTGGTCCTCAAGTTTCCAACATTAAACATCCTTAGGTCTTTAAAGCCGTCCTTTCTGTTTACTTCTTCCTTTAAATTTTTAAGTACAGAAAGAATCACCGATATGTAGCCAAAATCTACCTGCTTTTCATCTATATGGCAGGAAGACCTCTTTTCAACATTTGTAAAAAAGCTCCTTATTGCACTCCTTCTCTTTTCATTCCATTGTTGACACGAGACTTCTTCCAAAACCTTTTCCATTTCAAGGCTGTAGGGTGGCAGCTCAAAAAAACAGGGATCAGAAGCAGTTTCAAGAAAAGAACAGGGGACACCTTTTGGATAGTTAGAAGAAAAATCAAGATCTGGAAATTCCAGGGCACCTGAAAAGGAATAACCCCTTTCTCTTAAAAGTCTCCAATTCATGATTACCCGTTTTGAAAAGTCAAAGAAAAAGCTTCTCTCATTAGGGATCTTACCAAGTCTTAAGGCATCAAGGGTAAGCATTGCGGTAACAAGGGTGTCATAACATGGCACAGAACCCTGTTGACGATTGGAGCCCCTTTCAGGCAGTGTTCCTGGCTCATGTCTGAACATAATGTGCCTTGGCCCAACATAGAGAAGGGCATTTGGAAACATCTCCACCATGATATGACATTTGAATCTCATGGAAGAAGGTCTCCAAAGCCCTACTTCCTCAGATTTTAGTGCCCTTATACACATGGCCACCAGAGACTCCCAAACCACAGCACTATCCATTTCCATACGGGTTGTCTCAAGGTCTGAAAGCCTACAAAAGAGCATAAATTTGTTGCCAAAGTGATCTGCCCATTCCTGCCAGTGGGCAGGAGTTATTCCAAGGGCCATGACCCAGGCATTTGGATTTTCACGCTTTAATTCCCTGGCTATGTTAGGAGGGTTGCCACCATCGTCAACAATTATTATGCCTGTATTTTCCTTAAGCTTTTCCTTATCCTTTTCCCTTGAAATATCAAGAGCGTCAGGCCTCTTTGGTCTTCCACCAGGAGGCAATATCTGCCTCATCATGAACCAGCCATAGTCCTCTCCCTCCCTCAAATCTCCCCTTTTATAAAAGATCTGAAAGACATCCTTGTTTTTACCATAAGAAATGGTGTGAATCTTCGGAGATAACTCACTGGATGTCAAAAAGGAAGAAAGCCAGGTTAGACACTGCTCAAGACGCCCTTCTTCTACAGTGACATCACCTGCCAAAAGCTCGATAAAGTCTCCGGGATTGTAGCCATAGGCAGGAAGGTTGCCCTCTGCGATCATGCTGACTTCTTTGATTGGAAGATTTGTTATTTTTACGTTTGAACCTAAGAGGAGAAGCTTTTGATTGGTAGTCACCTTGCCCTCCAAGATAAAGAATTTTTAAAGGATTTATTTTTTAGAATTTTTTTAGGGATTCCACTGCCAAATTGGCCCGCTTATTTGAGATTGGGGCCTAGAACCCTCATTGATATTGGTTTCAGATGGAGTCTTTGGCTCTGCGCTTTCCCTTGTCGGCATTTGAGAAGCTGACAAATTATTAATAACCTGGGATACTTGCTCTTTTTCTATTTCCTTAGCATTGGAAATTGCCTTTTCACTATTCGATTCATTTTGATCAGAAGGGACTGAGGCCTCTATACTTTTTGCCATATTTTCAAGTTCTTTTGAAAATTCCTTAGAATTTGACGCCTCTTTTTTATTAATTGCCTGTCTTATGACATCTTTTTCGCCATTTCTTACCCTCTTCTCTTTGGTAACTCCTTTTTCCTCATGAAGATTTTCAACCTTTTCAGGTTCTGGAAAGACCTCTTCGTCTGCTCCAAAGGGCCACAGCCAGGAAAGCCAGTTTCTTCCCTTTTTCTCTTTTCTCTGCTCTACTTCAACCTTTGATATTTCCTCATAAAACTCCTCTTTAGAAATAGGCTCTGGAATGTTGAAATCAACCTTTGGTGGCGGCGGTAAAGGAACTGCAGACGGCTCCTTAACGACTACCACCTTTTTATCTTCATCCTTTTTCAATTGAGGTGCCTTTGGTTTTGGAGCTTCTTCTTTTTCTTTAGATGATCCAAAGGGCCAAAGCCACGAATACCAACTTTTTCCGCCTGAAGACTCATTTTGAATACTCGCTTCATTTTGGCCTTTTTGTGCCTTATTGACTTTTTTTACTGGCCTTTCTTCCGGCATTTCGTCATCTTCTGGATTGTAAACATCTGGAATTGGCATGAAATTTTCGTCATCTTCTTCAACACCTTCCGATGTCTCTTGTTCTTCTTGCAGTTTTTTCCCTTCCTGAATCCTTTTATTTTCTTCTTCTATCTCCTTTGCCTCATCCTTTTCAAGATTTTCCCTAACAAGGACATCAGGATGCATTCTTGCCATCTGAAACTCGTCCTTCATTGGACTTTGGCTATTTTTCTGGGTGGTCTTGGCAAAGTCCGAAAAGGTACTTAAGACATCTTCGGCATTTTTTATATTGTCAGATAGCTTTGCAGTAAAAAGAGAAGTCTCTCTGGCCAAGGATTCAAGATTGGGGGAGATAATCTTCCATCTTTTTAAGAGCCTGCCTGTATCTGGCTTTTTAAGAATAAATTCTGCATTAAGGGCCTTTCCCTTTTCATGAATAACACCTTCAACAAGAAAATCCGATACCTCCAAGACCTCCTTTTCCTTCTCCTTGTCTAAAATCACAAAAGAATCAATCCCCTCTGAAGACAATCTTGTTATAAGCATCTCTGTTATGGCCCTACCAAGATAGCCATATTTCTGGCTCTCACATTTTATTGGCCTTATGGCAACCATTGGCTTTTTACTGGCCAAAATAAAAGGCACGCTTGTAAAAAAAACCCAAAAAAGAAAAATAAAAAAGATTGCAAACCTGCTTTTCATATCCATACCTAGGCAGCCTTTTTGGATTTGGGCATAAGCCCAAGCTTTTTCATCTTTTCAATCAAGGTGGTTCGATTCATCTTTAAAAGTTTAGCAGCCCTGTTCTTGATTCCCCCTGTCCTTTCAAGGGCCTTTAATATCAAGGTCTTTTCAAGGTTTGAGACAGCTTCACTAAGGCTAAGCCCCTCTTCAGGAATCTCCATCTCACCTGTCGGTAGGGCAGTTGATATCTGGGCCCCTACCTTTTCAATAATCTGAATCGGAAGGTCTTCCTTCTTGATTGTCTTTCCGTTTGAAAGAATTACCAGACGCTCTATAATATTTTCTAGTTCTCTAACATTTCCTGGCCAATCATACTTCATGAGAATCTTCATTGCATCTTCAGAAACACCTTCTACCTTCCTACCCTTGCCCTTGGAATACTTTCTCAGAAAGTAATCAACCAGAAGGGGAATATCACTTGGTCGCTCTCTGAGTGGCGGTATGTGTATTGGAATTACATTTAGCCTGTAAAATAGATCTTCCCTAAATTTGCCCTCTTTCACCTCTGTCTCTAAGTCTTTGTTTGTTGCTGCAACCACCCTGATATCTACGGAAATGGTCTTAACACCCCCTACACGTTCAAATTTCCTTTCTTGAAGGACACGTAAAAGCTTTACCTGAAGGGAAGGACTCATTTCGCCAATCTCATCTAGGAAAATAGTCCCCTTGTTTGCCAGCTCGAATCTTCCTATCCTTGTCTTTATTGCATGAGTAAAGGCACCTTTCTCATGGCCAAAAAGCTCACTTTCCAGCAACTCTTCAGGAATAGCTGCACAATTTACAGGTATAAAGGGTTTGTCCTTTCTGTCGCTTGCGTAATGAATGGCATGGGCAATTAGCTCTTTTCCTGTTCCGCTCTCCCCTGTAATTAGAACTGTGCTGTCTGTATCTGCCACCTTTTCGATGAGGCTAAAGACCTCTTTCATGGCTGGGCTGCTTCCAATAATATTTTTAAAACCGTATTTGTTTTTTAATTCCTTTTTGAGATTTTTATTTTCCCGCCTGAGATTTCTTATCTCGAGGGCCTTGTCTATTAAAATTATTACCTCATCAGGCTTTATTGGCTTACACAGGTAGTCGTAGGCACCTAGCTTTAATGCCTCAACTGCCCCCTGAATGGTTCCGTAGCCTGTTATGATAATGCAGATGGTTTCAGGAGAGTGTTCAGTGACAAACTTTAGGACATCCATGCCGCTCTTTCTAGGCATGGATAAGTCCGTAAGAACTATATCAAAAAAGCGTGTATCCAGGATGTCTATTGCCTCCTGGCCATCGCTTGCACTTTCTACACAAAAGCCCTTGGTCTTAAGGACTTCTGACATTGCAAATCTTATGTCTGGGGAGTCGTCAACTATGAGGACGCTTTCATTTCTCATACCCCTCTCTCCTCACCTTAAAAAGGGACAAAAGTCAATAAAAACAAAAAGTTTCTAAGTTATTAATAACGAGCATAATAAATAGTAAAAATCATGTCAAACACTTTGTGCCATTTTTTTGACATATAAGTTTAAAAAATTTTTAAGGTGAGGATGGGATAAAATCTCTTCAAAAGAGAGGTTAAAGGAAAAATATTTTTCTAAAAATGCCTCAAGATGAAGCCTGTTACCCTCTTTGCAAATGGCCTTAATAAAGGATGACGCCTTGTCTTTAAAAAACCAATCTTTTCCATAGGCAGCTTTTAGATATGCTTCCATTTGAAAGGCTGCTAGAAAGGCTAAAAAGTAATCGAGGGAATAAAAATCAGGCATTAGATCAAAAAGATAGGTCTCTTCTCCGTATCTAAAACCGGTGTATCTCTTCATAAGGCTGGCATAATTTTCCTGCCCTCTGGATATAAAATCCCTCGCGAAGTTTTCGTATTCAATGACGAACTTTGCACCATATCTCCTGGATAGGGTAAAAAATTTCAATTTATGAAGACATGACAACGCATTTGCCACTTCATCTTCTATCCCTAAAACCCTTTCTAAAAAGAGGGGCTCCATAGAAACCATCTGAAAGAGAAAGGCAAAGGCTTCACAAAGGGCATAGGATTGATAAAAATCTTTATAAATTGGGTCTTGTGTCTTTTGGTTGTTGGCAAAAAAGATTGCGTGACCTAATTCGTGAAAAAGCCCTTCTAGATCTAGCCAGCCCCTTAAATCCCCAATAAGGACATGGACCCTTTGGGGAATCTCTAAAGGGATACAATAGGATTGGCTCTTTCCCATTTTTACATGAATTCTTAACTGGGAAATATCAAGAAATCTTTTGAAAAATTTATCAAGTAAACTGGTTATTCCTTTATTTCCATTGAATTTTTTTGGGAAAAGATTATCAACATAACGCATTCCAAGTAAATAGATTGCGTCATAGCGGCTTGCTTCTTCTAGGGGAATGGGCTCTTTTAGGCTCATTAGCCATAAGGGCACAAGCTCAAAATATAAGGTATCTGAGGCCTCAAGAAATTCCCTTGAAAATTCCAGATAATTGTCAAAAAAAGGAGCCCTTTTTGCCCTTACAAATTCTAAATAGGTTCCCTTTTTAAGGTCTTCTTTTACGACCCTAAGTGTTGCCTGCCATGTGGAATGGCTAAAAGGTGCAAGAAATCTACAAAGGGCCTGTGCCTCTTTTTCAAGAAGATCTCTTTTTAGTTTTTTATCCTGTTCCTGGCACCAGGAAATTATTTTGAAAAAGGGGATGTCTTCACCACATACCTGGGCCTTTGCACCTGACATCCATTTATCCAAAATCGATTGAAGAGGTGTAACACAATCCTTTAAATAAAGATCACATGCAAAATGAAAAAGCCTTTTGGTATCATTTTTTGGGAAGAGCCTTTCCAAAAGTCTTATCTTTTTGAGGTCTATGGAGGGATTTTTCTCCCTTTTCCCGCTTTTTCCTAGATGGACTTTTAAGTCCAGACATCTATCCCTCAAAAGTAGATTGTAAAGCCATTTTTTATGGTGCTCTTTATCCATTAAAATGGGGAAGGAAATTAATCTTTGGGTGGAAAAATAATGGCAAGTTGTTCAGGTTCTATAAGGAGGGTTGCAAAAAGCCCTTTGGCTTTATTTTTGGCCAAGATCAGACCAAGGGACGCAGGCCTTTTGGTGAGAAGAGAAGTTTCACTGTGATTTTGTTCCATAGCATCCTTTATTTCTTCTTGGCTAAATCTTGAGCCCTGAGGTCTCAAAAAAATACCTATTTCTCCTCCTGACTCACCATTTAACTCAACCCTAAGGGCCGGGGTTTCATTCTCTTTTAATTTCTCAATGCAACTAAAAAAAAGGCCATCAAGGGCATCTTTTAACAAAGACTCCTTTGAAAGGATAACAGGTGAGGCCTCAGGGAGCTTTAAATCAAGATGGACCTTATGTTTAAAAAAGAGATCTGATTTCCAGAACTCAACCATCTCATTTATTATTTGATTCAAGATTATAGGCGTATCTTCCTGTTGATTTTCTGATTGATTGACTCTATCTCCAACTAGTTTTACCAAGTTATTAATCCTAGATATAATCTCGTCTATTTGTCTTAACCTATCACCTGCCTGAGAGATAGCATTACTTGTTAAACCTTCTTCTTCAATTTGTAACTGGATGGCCTTAAGATCCATAGCAAGAAGCTCTATATGCATGGACAGAACTTGCAACGGACTGTTCATGTTGTGGACAATTCCCTTGGCATTTTTACCAATTAGACTCTCTTTAAATAACTCAAGGAAGGCATCGGTTATATTAATGTCCCTATCCATTTTCTGTCCCGCTCCCAATATTGCCCTTTATAAAAGATTCTTTTTTAATTTATAACGATTAAGGGATTTAAAAAAGAATAAATTGTTAAATATTAAGAAATTAATTTATTTGAGGAAAGGTTTTGTAACTTTGCAAAAAGGCCATCACCACATCGGGGTCAAATTGACTTCCCGAATTTCTGTCAATTTCGTTGACTGCAAACTCTACTGTCTTTGCATCCCTGTAAGGCCTTCTGGACGTAATGGCATCGAAGGTATCCGCAACTGCAAGTATGCGGCTAAGCTTTGGAATATCCCTTTTTCTTAGTCCGTCTGGATAGCCCCGTCCATCCCATCTCTCATGATGATGTCTGATAATGGCAGTTTCTGTCTTTAAGAGGCCCAAATGGCCCACAATTTCAGCTCCAATGACTGGATGTGTCTTAATTATCTCGTATTCCTCGTCTGTTAATTTTCCAGGCTTCATAAGGATCTGATCTCTAATACCTATCTTTCCAATATCGTGTAGATGGCCAGCAAAGGTCAAGGATTCCATTTCCTCATCATTACATTTCATTTGCCTGGCAATAGTAAGGGCGTACTCGGTAACCCTTTCTGAATGAAGTTTAGTATACGGATCTTTGGCTTCAAGGCTTCTTACAAGGGCACGCAAGGTGGCATGAAGATTCATAAAAAGACTGTCATAAAGAAGAAGATTTTCAACTGTAAGGCTGGCCCTTTCCGAAAGGATATGAAGCAAAAAAAGCGCCTCTTCCCCGGAGGTCCCTTGGGGATAGGGACCTGTTATTCCAAGAACACCAATAAGTTCCTCTCTTATTCTAAAAGGGACCAGAAGATAGGAGTCCGTAACCCTTTGTCTTTGACCTTTGCCTGAACTAATTATGGGTATGCCCTCTTTTACAACCTTAACTGCCGGATGGGAGGATGAACTTATATCAATCTTTTCATATTTCGCATCAAAGGGACCAATTGACGCCACAAGCTCAAGGAATTTTGAATCTTCACTCTTGATCCACAGTACTGCCTGCCTTGCATCAAGAAGCTTTGCTCCAAGTTCAACCAGGGTCTGATACATATCCGCAGTATTTCTTGTCTTTGACAGGGTCTCGCTAATGGAAAAGAGAATAGTCTGCTCTCTTATTTTCTTTTCAAGTTTGAGATTCATTTGTTCCAGAGTTCGTTTAATCTTTACCTCTTCTGTAAGAAACTCATTTTCAAGGAGTATGCTTCTCTCTTTAATCATCCGCTGAACTGCCACCTGAAATTGATCAAACTTAAATGGCTTTGAAAGAAAATCGGAGGCACCTGACCTCATGGCCTCTATAATAATATCCATTGACGGCTGCCCGGTAATGATGGCACAAACTATGGTTCTATCCTTTGTTTTCAATTTTTTTACTAGTTCTATGCCATTCATGCCAGGCATATTGATATCTACAAAGACCAGATCCACACTTGGTACCTGTTCAATAATGGCAAGACCTTCATAGGCATTAAAGGCCTTTAGAACCTCATATTCCTTTTTGAACTTTAGGTAGGATTCAAGAGTATTGACTATAGTTGGGTCATCGTCTATGACCAAGACCTTCCAATTCTTTTTTACCTTTTTCCCGTGATCTACATGGCCTTTATTTTTATCTGAGAATGTTTTAATGGACATTTTAATTATAGGATATTTTCAAAAAGCTTCTTTTTTAGAAGCTCAAACTCATCGTTGGTTATAACACCTTGAGCTTTCAATTTGGCCAAACGCTCGATTTCACCAATAACTTTTTCCCTGTCTATATTGTTATGCCCATTTTGAAAAAAGTATGGAGTAAACCATTCAGGACCAAAAAGGGCCTTTTGTGTTTTGCTTAGACCTCCTGAATCTGCTATATGATCTGTACCAGACTTAAATGCTCTCTCTACTTCCTTTGGAGTCCCTTCTAATTTCACCTTCTTGACATACTCCAATAGCCTCTCATTTTCCCTTTGAAGCCTTATCTTTTCACATGCATTATCCACACTTATCTTTAGCTCCTCCAATCTGAAGGGCTTTCTCAAATAGTCATAGGCACCTTCCTTTACCGCCTGAATGGCAGTCTCCAAAGAGGCATATCCGGTGATAATTATGGCCATAATCTTGGGGTGAAGTTTTTTGGCCTCATGAAGCACCTCCATCCCGTCCACTTCTGGCATCATAAGATCTGTAATCAAAAGATCAAATGTCCCCTTTCGCAACTTATCTATTGCCTCAAGACCATTTTGAACCAGGACTATTTCTCGTCCTTCTTGCTCTAGTAATTCAAGTAAAAGATCCCCTATGTTTTTTTCATCTTCAGCAATGAGGATCCTTATTTTATTCTCCTTCTCTCCTCTATCCATTTTGAAAAATTCCCACTTGTATCCAAATCTAAGTATGATTAACCTCTAAAAAGCAAAAATTACCAATAATGGCAACTATAAAATGGTGTTGTTCTTATTATCGGTCATATGGAAAATAACTTGAGGTTAAAAGGAAAGAAGAATTTCACCCCAAAGGAAACAGAATTTATTAATACGCTTCCAATCCAGGAACAAATTAGCTACATACTTTCAAGCCCTTGGGAAAAAAGGCATGAACTAATAATTGCCTCGAAAAAGGCAGCAGAAATAGTGGCCTCAATGCCTGTTGAAGAACTCTTTTGGACAATTAAATCCACAGGCATAGAGGATTCAGGGCCAATCCTCAACCTTGTCACCCCTGAACAACTCCAATTTATATTCGATTTAGACTGGTGGCATAAAGCAGAACTAAGACCAGAAAAGATAGCTGCATGGCTCTTAATACTTTTTGAGCTATCCGTTGATGCCCTAGAAAGGTGGCTTAAATGGATTCTTAAAAAAGACCCCTGGCTATTTCCGGCGGTCTTTAATGAATTTATACAAGTTGTTAAGAGACCTGATGACATGGATATTCAGGAGGCCAAGGACACGCTTCCTCCTTTTACCCTTGATAACTGTTACTATATCGCCTTTAAAAAACAAAAGCTTGCCCCGCTTTTTGCAAATTTGATTACCCACATTCTGGGAATATCAGATGGCTACTATCGAGATATATTCGAAACCATGCTCTGGGAGACTCCAAGCTCAAACCTTGAAACTGCCTACAGGTTGAGGTGTGGACGTATAGGAGATTTTGGAATACCAGACTATTACGATTCCTTAAATATATATGTGCCTATAGAAATAGGCCAGATGCATCGTATTGATCTTAAGAATTCTCCAATTTCTAGACTGCCATTGAATCTGGAACTTCCGGCCTTTGTACCAACACTGTACATAAACAATTATCCTGTGCTAGAGCCTGTCTTTAGAAGAATAGCAGGAAACAGATTTGTGGAAAGAATCATAAGGGAAATCACAGGCGTGGCCAACAAGGTATTGATGGTGGACATGACCGATCTTGATGATCCAGATCAGCTTAAAAATGCCTTGAAAAAGACCTTTTCTCTTTTGAATCTCGGCCTTGAGTATTTGTCTAAGGAGCTTAATATTTCCCCTGAAGAGGCACTTTTGACCCACTTTGTTGAAGAAATTGTAAGACTTTCAAGTAAAATTCTTCTTCCAATAAGCTCAAGGGCAAGGGAACTAAAAAAAGACAGGGCTTTTGTCCTCTTACCCCACCATCTTAAAGATATGCTTGAAGAGGCATCAAAGAGACCGCCACTTTTTTTAAAAGATGAAAGGAATCCAAGCCCAATTTGCTCCCTTTCAGATCTTAAAAAGATTAAAGATATAATAACCCTTTCGGAAGACTGGAAAAGAATAGCATACTTTTTGTCGCCGCCCTTTGAAACATGGCAGAAAGAAATTGATTTTAAAAATACAAACCTCCTTTCATTTGAAGAATTATCAGCAGATATTGCCCTTTCAACGGCATTTTGCAGATTGTTTTTGGAAGCAAAGTTTATGTTTAAACCCCTTCAAAAAGATGAAATAAAAAGACTTAAAGGTAAACTAGATTCCATAGATATCCAAAATTTTATTGTCAAGGATACAAAAGAACTCCTTGAACCAATGTTTAAAGAAATCTCAATCTCAGAACAAGGAAAGGCACATGTACTGGAAAAAATTCAAGTCGCCCTTAAAGAAATAAAGGGAATTCATGAGACAACCCATGACCCACGTTTTTTTAAGGAAATCGCAGTCAATCTAAGTTGACGTATGACATTTTAGTTATAAAATGCCCTTGTCTTATCCTTCTGGGAATCTGGTGAAAATCCAGAACGGGCCCGCCACTGTGAGTGGGGACGAAACCTGGAATATGCCACTGTTACCATTTGGTGATGGGAAGGCCCAGGAAGTAGGTTGATCCACAAGTCAGGATACCGAGGATAAGACAGTTTACCTGTCTTGCCAAGGCCAAGACCAGGTAACAAGAAGGGAAATTGGGATATGCGGGCACCCGAATCCTTTGTGGATTCGGGTTTTTTGTTTTAGGAGCATGTAATGTCTGGGATGAATTTTAGAATATTTATTTTATCAATTGCAATTATTTTTTCTTTATCCAATATTGCATTTTCAAAAATAACTATAATTGATGATACCGGCTACAAAGTAATGCTTAAAAGACCCGCCCTGAGAATAGTAAGCCTTTATGGCGGAATTACAGAAACGGTCTGTGCCCTTGGTTTTTGTGAGAGGCTTGTGGGGGTAACCAAAAGAGACTGGTGGCCAAGGGAAGTTCAACAGAAAACAAAGGTTGGAACCCATATGCGGCCAAATCTAGAGATTATCCTCGGGCTTAAACCAGACCTTGTCATTCAAGGGTCCGTAAGGCCAGGAAGCCAGATAATTGTGGAAAAATTAAGGGCCATGTCAATCCCAGTGGCGATTTTTAATCCTGTTGACTTTGATTCCCTGTTTTCTGAAATGAAAAGGATAGGGATACTATGCGGCGATGAAAAAGGGGCATTACATAAAATAGGAATGCTTAAAAAACAACTTTTTCAAATCAGAAAGAGCTTACCCCTTTCAAAAAGGCCCAAAGTAATCTTTGAAGTAAGCTATCCAAGCCTTCTGGTTGCAGGAGAGAAAAACTTTGTAACAGACATTATCAACATGGCAGGGGGCATCAATCCAGTAAAAAAAGATAAAAAGCTCGTTAAGCTTTCCCTAGAGGCCATCATCTCGCTTTCTCCCGACGTCTATATAATCCAGAAAGGCCCTATGAATCATTTGGAAACACCGCCAACAAAAAGGCCAAACTTTTCCACCATTATGGCTGTTAAAAATGGACGGATATTAATAGTTGATGAATTTTTATTTTCAAGGCCAACTCCAAGATCTGTTAAAGCTGTAAAGACCCTAAGAGAATATTTGTACAAAATTTTCCCGAAAAAATAGGACCAATGACTGCCTCATTAAAAAAGACTGTAAGAATGGGAACCCTTTATGGCGTTGGAGTTGGTCCAGGGGACCCCGAACTTTTAACCTTAAAGGCCCAAAGGATCCTAAATGAAGTTGGGGTTATTTTTTCAGCAACGTCTGGTAAATCCACCAAGAGCCTTGCCCTCGAAATTGTAAAAGATCTTTTATCGCCTGATCAGAAGATAATCCCCCTCCACTTCCCTATGACAAGAAACAAAGGCCTTCTTAAAAGGGCCTGGAATGAAAATTCAGATACAGTTCTGGGGCATCTTAAAAAAAACATCGATGTTGCCTTTATAACCCTTGGAGATCCATCGACTTATTCGACTTTTACTTATCTTCATAGGTTTATTTCAAAAAAGGAACCAAATGCACAAATAGAGATAATACCTGGGATAACGTCTTTTCAGGCAGCAGCTGCAAGGCTCAAAATACCCCTATCTGAAGGAGAAGAGTCTTTAGTAATCATATCTGGAGCCAAAGGCGAAAGAGAGCTAAAAAATGTAATTGATACCTGTGATAATATCGTGATTCTTAAGGCATATAGGCACTATGATTCAATTCTAAGACTCCTAGAAAAAAGAGAACTTATTGAAAAAGGCCTTGGAGCAAGAAATGTTGGCCTTAAGGATGAATCTTTAACCACAGACATTAAAAAATGGGATGGTAAAAACCCCTCATATTTTACCCTCCTTCTTGTAAAAAAACAAAATTCAAAGAAGAAATTATAATATCCTTAAAACACTAAGGCATTGAAATTTAAAACCCAACTTTTTAAGGACTTATCTCCCAAACGTTTTGGCAATTTTTTTCAATGAGATCTTTATCTACTTGAACTCCCAAGCCGGGCTCCAGGGGAACAGCAGCTTTTCCATATTTACCAAAGGCAAGCCTCTCTTTAACCAGATCATTTTTTAGTAAAAACTGGGAATAGCAGCCCTCAGTGACAGTAAAAGGCCCACAAGCAGCAGCAAGATGTCTTCCTGCAGAAGCAAGAATAGACGTTTCACCAACATGACAGCCTAACTGGCAAAAAAGCCCTGCCTCATTGGCCATTTTGACAAGTTCCATAGAGTTTAGCAGCCCTCCACATTTGGATAGTCTTACATTGATTCCCTTGCAAATCCCTTTTTCGATTATGTTTTCAAGGTCGCCCTTATTACAGAAGGATTCATCGGCTATAACAAAGACACCTGTTTCTTCTTCTACCTTTTTAAGGCCATAAAGGTCTTTTTTATCACAGGGCTGCTCAAAAAAAAGAATTGATAGACCTCTCGTCTTTAATTCGTTTATTAATGATATGGCTTCTTCAGGGCTAAAGGCACCATTTGCATCTATCCTAATTTCTGCATTATTACCCAGGGTATTTTCTATTTCTGAAATCACATCAATTGTTTCCGAGATCCCAGATGCCTTTGCCTTTATCTGCAATATCTTATACCTTTTTGTTAGCTCAAGGATGGATGTCCTTGCCTCTTTAGAAAGTAGTGGGAGAATAGACGAATAAGAAATTTCTTTGCACTTAGGATGATCAACTAAGAGTTTCCATATAGGAACTTCATTGGCCTTTGAAAAGAGGTCAAAAAGGGCTATTTCAAAACTACAAAGAGCTGAAGGGCTAGAGGCAAATTTATGTCTCAACCCATAAAGCAACTCAAAAAATACCTCTTTTTTCCCAATATCTTTTTCAATAATAAATTCTCCTAACCTTTTTAAAACCAAAAGTGACTCTTCCATCCCTTCCCCTGTCACATAACGCCTTGGGGTACCTTCGCCATACCCACAAAGGCCATTTTGAGCAGTTATTTCAACTAGGAAACCCTTGCTTTCTTCCCTGTTTGCAAGATTATGTGAAACTTGGACTGAAAATGGTATCCTTATCTGAAATATTTTTACCTTCTTTATGCAAAGATTCCTCTTCAATTTTATTCTCCATCAAAAACTTGGCTGCTCCTTTTATTTGATACCACTGAGAAGGAAAAGATAAAATGTGTTTTTCCAGTTTCTTCCAAGCCATAACAGATACTGAAACTGATGTTTCCAAAGGTATTGGTTCAACTACCAATCTAAAACCCCATCCTTCACGCCTCATAAGCGTTAAAAATGTCGGGACCCTGGCCTTTTTTACAAAAAAATCTAGAGTTCGATCCCTTGGAACCAATTGTCCAAACACCCTGACCCTTTGTGTCTTGTGAAAACGCCATTGGGAAAATTCGTCGCATTCTGTAATAAGAAACCGGCCTTCTTTTATGGCGGAAATTGCCTTAAATACGACACCTGGTTCACTAGCGTCTATTAATTTTACTCCAAAAAAAGAGGCCCTTTCTTTAAGGGCCTCCTTTAGCGTTTTTGTTTTAAACTTACAAATCATTGCCACCTTGTAGCCATTTAAGGCCAGAGATAATGGCAGATATTCCACTGCACCAAAATGGCCTGTAACAAGAATTGCCCCCTTACCGCTTCTGACAAGTTCATCAAGGAATCCTTTATTTTCTACCTGAAGCCTTTTCTTTAGATAACAACTGACCTCATCAAGGTCCTTGTAGGCCATAACCAGTTTTTCAAGATAATGCTCAAATATGCCGAAAATAGATTTAATGAAATCGAGAAAATAACAAGAACTCTGTCTTCCTGATTTATGTATATAAGAAAGACAAATACAGATGGCTTGGCATGTCTTTATCCTTAAAAGTAGATAAATTAGGCCCCAAAAATAAAAATAAATTCTTAAAAAAAATAAGGGGAGCTTCCTTGCTAAAGCCACATTAAATGGTAACTGAAAGAATTGACTTATACCTATGGCCTTAATACGGATAGGTTGGATCATGACCCCCTCCTTTACCCCCAGCCGGGATTATTTTACGAAAAATAGCCAATATCAAATCTGGGATTTTTTAAAACTTTTCCCCCTAACCCAGATCTGCATGACCAGTGCCATAA
>WFZZ01000093.1 GCA_015489315.1 Deltaproteobacteria bacterium
TCTATCCTAGAGCCTTAATATTTTATACCTTGACTCCTCATATCAGACTGTATAATTTTTACTTAAATTTTATCAAATATTATCATTTAAAAAGAAATAAATTAGGAGGGGAAAATGGCTGAATGTATCTCAAAAAATCAATGGGAAAACTATCTTAACCAGCTTTCAAAGGTCTTTAAGGATACTCCTGTAGAAGTAGAAGTTGCGGCTTCAGGCATATTTGACAAACCTGAGGTAGAATGGCTCCCTATTCTTGGAATATCCTATGATCCAAAGGATAACATAGTTTCAATTCTTTTTGAAAATCTGGATCACATCATTGAAAAGCCCTACGAGATAAAGGTGGAAAAGGATGACTCGGGAATAAAAGAGATTGATATAGTCTCTGAAGAAGACGGAACCAAGACAGTTCTTCGGTTTAAAACGCCTGTAAGGCTTTAGAGAAAAACCTAAAAGAATACTGTGAGTTTCGTTGTATTAAGGGATAATTGGGTTTATAGTTAAAGAAATCCACTTAAAAGAGGTTATTTATTTATGTATGCGCCAAAGGACGTTGAAAAACCAATTGTCCCTGTAAGATTGGATATGGAAAGCACCTTATGCTTTTCATGCGATAAGGAGCTGGCCTGTTTCACAAAGTGTTGTCACAATAACAGCACCTTTTTGACCCCATATGATATTATCAGGCTTAAAAACAGGCTGAACATGCCTTCGGATGAATTCCTTTTACTTTTCACCATGCCGGGAAAGATAGAGGCATCTGATCTTCCTGTACCTGTAATAAAACTTAATCCAGAAAAGAATAATGCCTGTCCCTTTTTGGGAGAAGATGGCTGTACGGTTTATGAAGATAGACCAGTCTCCTGTCGTTATTATCCCATTGCAGCTGGCCTTTTTCATAACCACGACCTGGAAAATAATGAAAACTTCTTTGCACTGATAAAAGAGGCCCATTGTCTCGGGCACGATCTAGGCCAGGAAATGACCATAGCCCAATGGAGGGAAGATCAGGGGATTCCACCATATGATGAACACAACAAGGGTTGGGTGGAGCTCATTCTCAGGCGAAAAAGCCTTGGCCCTTTTGTTGAGATACCGGAAAAAACCTTACAGATGTTTTTCATGGCCTGTTATAACCTGGATGCCTTCAGGCGTTTTGTTCTTAAGAGCAATTTTTTAAATATTTATGAAATACCCGAAGACAGGCTTCAAAAGGTCAAGGAGGACGATGTGGCCCTGTTATATCTTGGATATGACTGGCTAATGACCACTTTTTTTGGGGCTGGAAGACTTAAGCTAATTGAACATGTTGCTGAGGCTGAAGAAATAGAGGTTGACTAAACATGGAAAGATAAAAGGGGCAGTTTTGCCCCTTTTTACCACTGTAGTAAATTTTTAGGCAAATTCTCCCCTTACAATCTCACCTTCCACCAGATAAATGACCTCTTCTGCAATATTCGTAGCCCTATCTGCTATGCGCTCAAGGTGTCTTGCCAGGATGTAACAGTCAATTAAATACCTTGCAGCTTCAGGTTGTTTTTTAATCTCTTCTATTACCCTTTCATAGTGTTTTGTACGCTCTTTATCCACATCGTCATCCAGTATGAATATCCTGTGGGCTATATCTGCATCCTGATATGTTATGGCATCTAGGGCCAGCTTAAACATCTTTAGGACAGTTGCAATCATCTCTTCGTAGTTTGGCTGATATTTCATTATATCCTTTTTAGATAAATCCCTTACCCTCTTTGCAATGCTTACTGCATAATCACCAATCCGCTCAAGCTCGTTATTTATTTTAATTATGGCTATGACAATCCTAAGATCCTTCGCCACTGGTTGATAAAGGGCGAGAATTTTTAGGCACTCTTCCTCAATATCTATCTCCATTTCGTCTATTTCATAGTCTGATGTGGCTACAAAGTTGATAGTTTCAGGGTCCCTGGTCCGAATGGCCTCACAAGCCTTTCTTATCCTGTCTTCAACAATGGCTCCAAGGGCCAGAAACTTCTCAAATAATTTGTCAAGCTGCTTGTGAAAGGTATAGTGATGAGG
>WFZZ01000094.1 GCA_015489315.1 Deltaproteobacteria bacterium
AGGAGTTAGAACATGGATTAAAGGAAAAAGTTTTTTAACATATTCTGATATCGCCTCTTTTTCCAGAAGGACCCTTTTGTTTTTAGAGAGCATGACCGGATCTGCCACAACAGGGCAATTGGAAATCCTTTTAAGATTTAAAGAGACCTCTTCCACTATTTCCTTGGTGGAAAGCATACCTATTTTTATTGCATGAGGGGTTATATCTTCAAGCAAAAAGGAAAGCTCTTCGCCAACAAGTTCACCTTTTAATGGAACCACCTTTTTTACCCCTGTGGTATTTTGAACAGTGATAGCTGTTATCACAGCACATGAAAATACACCAAG
The DNA here is from genome assembly GCA_015489315.1 of Deltaproteobacteria bacterium. Classification (GTDB taxonomy): domain Bacteria; phylum Desulfobacterota; class Dissulfuribacteria; order Dissulfuribacterales; family QOAL01; genus JAADCZ01. The sequence continues at coordinate 328 of WFZZ01000094.1, forward strand.
CCTGGAAAATACCTTTATATCCTGCTGGATACCTGCACCGCCACTTGGATCAGAGCCTGCAATGGTTAGGGCAATGCCTTTCATAAAATTAAACTCTCCTAAAACATTCCTGAGAAGGTAGATTCCTCTTTTCAAAATCCACATATTTGATATAAAAGTCAAGTTTACAAAGGCCAATCGCTTTGATTAATTAAGACGGATTTTGGATGTGATTGCCTTCTGGATGAATACCCTTAAAGAAAGGAGTTTTAATTGGCTACACAACTAGAATATGCAAATAGAGGGACACTCACCCCTGAAATGGAACATATTTGCAAGGAAGAAGGTATTTCGGAAGACCTGCTACTTGAAAGGGTCCTCCAGGGCCAAATAGTAATTTTGAAGGGAAGATTTAATGATAAAAGGATTGTTGGCATTGGAAAAGGCCTGAGAACAAAGGTAAATGCCTCCATTGGCACATCCACAGATGTCTGTGACCTTGAACATGAAAAGAGAAAGGCGAAGATTGCAGAGGAAAATGGCGCTGACACCCTTATGGAACTATCTGCTGCAGGGGACTTGGATGAGATTAGAAGGGAAATTTTAAAGATTGTTTCCCTTCCTGTTGGAAATGTTCCGCTCTATCAGGCTTTTTGTGAAACTATTCAAAAATACAAAGACCCAACAAAGCTTGACCCTGAAATGCTCTTTGAACTCATTGAAAAACAGTGTGAAGATGGCATAGCCTTTATGGCCATCCACTGCGGTATCAATCTTTTCACCATTGAACGCATGAAAAAACAGGGCTATCGCTATGGAGGCCTTTGCTCAAAGGGCGGGACATTGATGATTCAGTGGATGATGAAAAACCAGAAGGAAAACCCTCTCTACGAGCATTTTGACAGGGTATGCAATATCCTTAAAAAATATGATACAGTTCTAAGCCTTGGAAATGGAATCAGGGCAGGTGCCATTCATGACTCTCTTGACAGGGCCCAGATGGCAGAACTGATTCTCAACTGTGAGCTTTGTGAAATAGCAAGGGATCTTGGATGCCAGGCAATGGTAGAAGGCCCTGGCCATGTTCCCCTTGATGAAATTGAGGCAAATATCATCCTCCAAAAGAAGATGTCAAATGATGCCCCCTACTATATGCTGGGTCCCCTACCTACTGATATTGGGGCTGGCTGGGACCATGTAACAGCAGCCATAGGGGCAGCTCAATCATCAATGTATGGAGCGGACCTGATCTGTTATATTACTCCTTCTGAACACCTTGCCCTTCCTGATGAAAAGGATGTTGAAATAGGAGTAAAAGTTGCACGCCTTGCAGCCCATGTGGGGGATGTAGTTAAATTAAAGGGAAAGGCCGATGCCCCTGACAAGCAAATCAGCAAGGATAGAAGGGATTTTAAATGGAATGAGCAGTTTAAGAACATGCTCTTTCCAGATGATGCCAGAAAGATACTGGAATCCAGAAAATCTCTCTCACACAAGGGATGCTCAATGTGTGGTGAACTCTGCGCCCTTAAAAATGCAGAGGTTACCCTCAACCAGTATCTTAGAGGAGATAAAATTAACGATTAAAGGGCCTGATCTATGAGAAATACACTTACAATGATCCTAGCAGGTGGAGTTGGTTCAAGGCTTAATATCCTAGTGAAACACAGGGCCAAACCTGCAGTTCCCTTTGGAGGGATTTACAGGATCATTGACTTTGCCCTTTCAAATGTCATGAATTCCGACCTTACAAGGGTCGGAGTCCTTACTCAATATAAGCCACTTTCCCTTATGAGCCACATTGGAGATGGTGCAGCCTGGGATCTTTCTGGAAGAACCAGACAGGTTAAGATACTTCCACCAAGAACAGGGGAGGAGGACTCCGATTGGTATAAAGGCACGGCAGATGCTGTAAGACAAAACCTTGACTTCATTGAATCCCGGCCATCTAAGGAAGTCCTTATACTTTCTGGTGACCATGTCTATTATATGGATTATAAAGACATGGTTAAATTTCACAGGCGCATAAATGCAAAAGTAACTGTTGCTATGATGACCGTCCCCTGGGAACAAACACACCAGTTTGGGATTGGAATCCTAGATGACAATGGAAGGATAATAGACTGGGAAGAAAAGCCTAAAAAGGCCAAGTCAAACTTGGCCTCAATGGGCATATATGTCTTTGATACTGAATATCTCATCCATTCCTTAAAGACAACCACAGAGACAGACTTTGGCCATCACATATTGCCAAAGGCCATGAAGGATGGTGAGCTCTTTGGATATATCTTTAAGGGATACTGGCGGGACGTTGGCACCATTCAATCCTATTGGGACGCCCACATGGATCTCCTTAACCCATCAAGCGGACTTTCTCCTGCAACCTGGGGAATTGTAACTAATCTTGAGGCCGAGGGAATGCCCTGTGACTGGCCTCCAGCCCAGATAAGTCCAAAGGCCATAATAAAAAATAGCGCCATTTCAGCCGGGTGTGTCATAAGGGGTGAAGTGATAAACTCTGTAGTTTCTCCAGGGGTGATTATAGAAGAAGGTGCAAGGGTGATGGACTCAATAATAATGCATGAAACCTTTATTTCTAAAGGGGTAAAGATAAAAAAGGTAATATGCGACAAGAACTGTCATTTTGGAAATGGAGCAGTTGTGGGCAATCCTGACGCCAAAGATGCCAACAGTGATTTCCCAACCCATCTTAATACAGGTATTACCCTCATAGGCAAATGGTCAAGGGTTCCCGATGGTGCAAAAGTTGGGGGAAATTGCATAATTTACCCAAAGGTTGACACTTCCAATTGGCCGCATCAACACTTACCTGACGGGACTACCTTAAAAATATAAAAGGCAAGAGGAAAAACAATGAATTTTCAAGATCTAATCTTGACGCTGGATAACTATTGGAAAAAAAGAGGTTGTCTTTTGCTTCAACCCTATGATATGGAGGTTGGAGCAGGCACATTTCACCCGGCAACATTTTTAAAATCCCTCGGACCTGAAGAGTGGAGGGTGGCATATGTCCAGCCATCAAGACGGCCTACAGACGGACGCTATGGAGAGAACCCAAACAGGCTACAGCACTATTACCAGTATCAAGTCATATTGAAACCAAGCCCTGACGATGTCCAAGACCTTTATCTCAAAAGCCTTGAGGCCTTTGGACTTGACCTTTTAGAGCATGACATAAGATTTGTGGAAGACGACTGGGAAAGCCCAACCCTTGGCGCCTGGGGACTTGGTTGGGAGGTCTGGTTGGATGGCATGGAAATAACACAGTTCACCTATTTCCAGCAGGTTGGAGGAATTGATGTTTTCCCCATCTCAGTTGAAATTACCTATGGTCTAGAACGCATTGCCATGTATCTTCAGGAAATTGATAATGTCTATGACCTTAAATGGAATGACACAACCACCTACGGGGATGTCCATCTAAAGGATGAGATAGAGTTTTCACATTACAATTTTGAGGCGGCAGGGATAGAAATTCTTAAGGAACTTTTTGAAAAATACGAATCAGAGGCCCACAAGCTTGTTGACATAGGACTCGTAAGACCTGCCTATGACCAGTGTCTTAAGTGCTCCCACACCTTTAACCTCCTTGAAGCAAGAGGGGCAATAAGCGTTTCAGAAAGGACCGCCTATATTGCCCGGGTCAGAAAGATAGCAAGGGCCGTAGCAAAGGCCTACACTGAACAATTGGTTGGTAAGGAGGGCGAAATTGAAGGATAAAACGGATTTTTTATTGGAAATCGGAACCGAAGAAATACCGGCAGGTTATATACCGAAGGCACTTAAGGGACTAAAGGAGGGTCTCAAGGACCTTTTTGAAAGATATAGTCTTTTTCATGGGAAAATCCGCACCCTGGGAACGCCAAGAAGGCTCGTTGTCCACTGTTCGGATCTTTCATTGAGGCAAGAGGACAAGGAAAAAGAAATAACAGGTCCGCCCAAAGCTGTTGCCTTTAATAAAGATGGGAGCCCCACCAAGGCAGCAGAAGGCTTTGCCAAAAAGAATAAGGTATCTATAAATGAAATCACATTTAAGTCCACTTCAAGGGGTGAATACTGTGTCATAAAAAAGGTAATCAAGGGAAGGCATACAAAGGAAATACTGTCTGAAAAGCTTCCTGAGATAATCTCAAGGCTTCCATTTCCAAAAACAATGCGCTGGGGTTCTGAAAAAGTAAGGTTTGCTAGGCCTGTCCGCTGGCTCCTTGCCATTTTAGGCAATGATGTTGTCCCCTTCTCCTTTGGTAGTGTTAATAGTGGAAAAATTACTTTTGGTCATAGATTCATGTCAAATGCCCCTGTTGAACTGGAGTCAGCCTCTCTTGATCTTTATAAGAGCAAATTAAAAGATGCATACTGCATTGTTGACATCAGGGCCAGAAAACAGAGGTTAATAGAAGAAGCAGAGACAGCAGCAAATGAAGTTTCAGGAAGGGTCCTGGATGATGAAGAGCTCATTGAACTAAATACCTTTTTAACCGAGTATCCAAGTGCAATATGCGGTTCGTTTTCACAGGATTTTTTGTCTCTGCCCTCTCCGGTCCTGATTACATGCATGAAAGAGCATCAAAAGTACTTTGCAGTTGTAGATGAGGCCCAAAATCTCCTACCAAATTTTATTGCCATAAATAATACATCTTCTCCCCGACCAGAGCTTGTGAGAAAGGGACACGAAAGGGTCCTTGGTGCAAGACTTGCCGATGCAGACTTTTTCTTTAAGGAAGACACAAAAAAAGACCTTGAAGAGTTCGTCCAAGAACTTTCAGGTATGGTCTTTCACAAGGGGCTTGGAACGCTTTTTGACAAAACCAAGCGACTCCAGTCTCTTTCAGAATATCTGGCTAACTGTCTTCTTTTCAAGGATCTAAAAACAGTAAAAAGAGCAGCATATCTTTGTAAGGCGGACCTTTGCACGGAAATGGTTGGAGAATTTCCAACCTTACAGGGAATAATGGGCAAGGAATACGCCCTTCTTTCCGGAGAGCCTCGGGAAGTTGCCACTGCCATTTATGAGCACTACCTTCCGGTAAGAGCAGGGGATAAACTTCCAGAAACCATTCCAGGAATAATTTTGTCCCTATCAGATAAAATTGATAACATCGTCTCTGCCTTTGCAATAGGACTTAAGCCATCAGGCACCCAGGACCCCTTTGCTTTACGAAGACAGGCCATAGGAATCATCAATATTCTGATAGAGCGGCAGATTCATCTATCTCTTAAGAACCTAATACAGGAAAATTTAAACCTTTTGGCACCATTTCTCTCAGAAATCCCCAAGGAGATAATTAATGACCTTTCGTCCTTTTTTAAGGCCCGTTTTAAAAATGAGCTTATTTCAAGGGGCCATGAATATGACTCCATTGATGCCGCAATGGCTGCAAGTTTTGATTCCATCTACGATTGTTATCAAAGGGTTCTAGCACTAAGCAGTGTACGAAAACAACCAGAGTTTGAACCAATTAGTATAGCCTTTAAAAGGGTAATGAATATATTAAAGGAATTTAAAGGCGGAGAGGTAAAACCTGAACTTTTTGATATGAGCGAAGAAGGTGAGCTTTATTCCGCCTTCTTACAGGTTAAAGAACAAATTTCCCCTCTTCTATCCACTTCTGACCCGACTAAATGCCCTGATGCAGCAAATTATGCCAGCGCTCTTCATATTTTATTATCCCTCAAACCCAAAATCGATGCCTTCTTTGACAATGTAATGGTTATGGTGGAAGATAAATCCATCAGGGATAACAGACTTGCCCTCTTGTGGATGATAGCCCGACTCTTTTTAAAGATAGGAAACCTTTCCTATATTGTTACCGAAAAAAAATGACGATGGATCTTAATAAACGTATCCCAGAACCAGAGCTAATGGATGATCTTGAACAGGCCAGGGCCTATAGTGAAGCAGATTTTTCTGGCCCCCATGAAATGTTTGTGGACTTTTTTTCTGAAAGATTCGGTGAATACATAAAAGGTACTTATCTTGACTTAGGTTGCGGACCCTGTGATGTAACTTGTCGATTTGCCAAAAGATTTCCCGAATGCCAAATTCACGCTGTAGACGGTTCTAAAAATATGCTTCTTTTTGCAAAAAGACGCATAATGGCAGAAAAATTGGAAGAAAGAATCAAACTTTTCAATCTCATTTTACCCTTTAACTCTAAAGAGCTACCATTTAAAAAATATGATGGAATGATTATTAACAGTCTCCTCCATCACCTTTCAAACCCTGACGTATTGTGGAATACCATTAAAGAATTAATTAGGCCAGGAGGCCACATATTTATAATGGATCTTAAGCGTCCCGGTAGTACCGAAGAGGCATTAAAAATCGTAGAAAAGTATTCTGGTAATGAACCTGAAATCTTAAAAAGGGACTTTTATAATTCTTTACTTGCTTCCTATAAAAACGAGGAGATAAGGGCTCAACTTATTGCCCACCACTTGGACCACCTCAAAATTGAGCCGGTCAGTGATAGACACCTAGTTATTTGGGGAACCTATCAATAACCTAAAATAAAAAAGGGGGCCTAAGGCCCCCTTTTTTATTTATTCATCAAGAGTACCGAATTGATCTTCTTCGGTTTTTCCATAACCAGGCACACCATACATAGTGGTGCTTCCTGAAGAGAAGAATTCCAGCTTGCCTTCCTGGACCAACTGGTTGGCAGCTTTCTTTACCTCCCTTGGGCTTGCATTAGGATCTGCTTTGTATAGATCCTTAATGTACATCTTTGACTTATGTTTTGCCTTTTTAGTGGCAAATTCCAAAATCTTTTCTTTAAGTTCTTCAATATTAACGGCCATTATGACCTCCTTTATTAGAGATTATCAGTATGTACACTCCACTTAAACTGTGTAGTGGTATGATATGTATCATAAGCTAAGCGGTAGTCGTCAATGGACTTTTCGGTAAATGGGATGTCACATTTTTCAAAGAAGCGCTCCCAGCCAATCCTTTCTGCCCATTCGCCGACACGCTCGTACTTATTAGCATCATTTGCGTAAGTTTCCAGAATCTTTCTAATGGTTTTTACAACACTTGGCCAACGTGGTGGTTCATTTGGTATATATGGGATAATCAGCTTGGAGAACTTTGGTGCACTAATCCTATTGGATATTTTTCCACCAACCAAAATAGCTATTCCGTCTCCATCCATGTCTGCAAGAGGCATAGCTGGACACATGGTGTAGCAGTTACCACAGAACATACATCTGCTTTCGTTTACACGAACAGTCTTAATCTTTTTACCATCAAGTTCTACTGTGGCAGGTTTGATAGCTCCAAGAGGACATGCGGCAACAGCCAATGGAATCTCGCAAACTCCTGTAATACGATCATCTTCAATAAATGGTGGCTTTCTATGAACACCAAGAATAGCAATATCTGAACAGTGAACAGCACCGCACATATTCAGACAGCAGGCGAGAGCAATACGAACCTGTGCTGGAAGCTTATGGCTTCCAAAGTATTCGAAAAGATCGTCCATTACTGCCTTTACAACACCAGATGCATCAGTTGCAGGAGTATGGCAGTGAACCCATCCCTGGGTATGAACTATGTTTGTTACGCTAGCACCAGTTCCTCCTACTGGAAATTTATATGAACCACCAGGAAACTTTCTTCCCTTGAGATCATCCAGAAGAGCCCTTAACTGATCTTCTGTTTCCACATGAAATTCGATATTATTACGGGTTGTCCAGCGAACATAGCCGTCACAATATTTGTCAGCTATATCGCATATCTCTCTTATTGTATCAGTGGTAATCAAACGAGGAGACCCGCAGCGGACTGCAAATACAATATCGCCAGTTTCACTGGTGTATTTTATAACACCAGGCTCGATAATCTCATGACTCTTCCATTTTCCATAGTTTTTCTTGATTACTTCTGGAAAGAACTGCTCAAAATATGGAGGACCAATATCTGTGATCCTATTGGCCATAGGCTTCTTTGGATCATAGAGCTCTTCGCCCATTTTGTCATCATAAGGCTTTGCTACAAGCTCAGATATATCCCAACCAGGAAGATCTCCCCAGCTTTCTTTCAATTTTTCGCGAATATCTTTAAGTTCCATTTATATTACCTCCTTATTATTTAATTAAGCAGCATGACGTGCGCGGAATTCTTTAATATCACGCTTCCAACCACCCTCGACTTCATCTTCACTCCAGAAGACGTATGGGTTGGACCTTGGTTCTTTGACCATCTGTGGAATTGGCTTGAGATCTGCACGGCGCAAGAATTCCTGGAGGCTCTGACGCTGAATGAGTTCGCCAAAACGCTCCCTGTTCTTTCCTTCTTCCATCCACCAATCCCAAATCTTATCTACAAATTCTTTGAACTCATCATATGGAGGCTCCATGCGAATAAATGGAATAGCCAGAGTGGAAAGCTGGGCTCCATCGAGGATTGGAGCTTTGGCACCAACCAAAATGGTAGCACCTGTATCTGTACCTGGACGAAGTGCTTCTGGCATTACATTGATACAATGCATACACCTGGTGCACTCACGGTTATCAATCTTGAGTTCGCCATCTTCCATCCACATACATTTGGTAGGACAAAGATCAATAACCTCCTTTTGGATATCAAATTTACCCCAATCCCTGTCACTGTGAGCACCGGCATTTGGCTTTAGTTCACCGCCGATATATGCCTTTACTGCCTCCTGATCGATCCGGATATCATCTTTCCAGGTACCAATTATTGAGCAGCAAGAACGGGCAATTGCGGCAACACAATCATTTGGACAACCTGAGATCTTAAACTTAAATTTATATGGGAAAGCTGGCCTATGTAGCTCGTCCTGATAAGTTTGGGTTAGATCATAGCATATGGCCTGAGTATCCAAACATGACCACTCACAACGAGCTTTTCCTATGCAGCAGGAAGGGGTACGAAGGTTAGACCCAGAGCCACCGAGATCAACCCCCATCTGGTGAGTGAGATCGTAAAAAACCGGCTCTAATTGATCAGTAGTGGTTCCGAGAAGAACCATGTCTCCAGTTGATCCGTGCAGGTTAGTCATACCGCTACCGCGATGATCCCACATCTCACAAAGCTTTCTTAGATAGGCAGTACTGTAGAACTTACTGGCTGGCTGGTTAACACGAATTGTATGAAAGTGAGCAATTGCAGGATACTTTTCTGGAGCGTCAGAATAGCGACCAATAACGCCTCCACCATATCCAAAAACTCCAACGATTCCACCGTGCTTCCAGTGAGTTTCCTTATGGGTATAAGAAAGCTCTAGCTGTCCAAGAAGGTCCAGACAGGCTTGTTTGCCTTTTAGTCCCTTCTGCTCAATGTCGTCAACGAAACTTGGCCATGGCCCACTTTTGAGCTCATCGCACATGGGGGTGTCATGCTTTTTGACATCAGCCATTTAAATCTCCCTCCTTAGGTATTTTTTTCAAGCTTCTAGAAAAACTAGATTAACTTTTTTATCTATCCTCTAGAAAGATAAATGAATACTCATTTATTAAAAATCTTCTATTGCGTGAAAACTTTTATAATATTGATATACATTCCTTGTCAACCCCCAAATGTCAGATTAAGGGGGAAATATAATGTACTC
>WFZZ01000095.1 GCA_015489315.1 Deltaproteobacteria bacterium
CTTATAAAAAGGGCCTTAAGGCTTTTTGACAAGGTGGTGGTGGCCGTTGGAAGAAATCCTGCCAAGGCCCCGCTTTTTTCCATTGAAGAGCGCCTTCAGATGGTAAAGGATTCCTTGCTTGATTTTAGTGAGAGGGTAGAGGTGGAGGCCTTTGATTCCTTGTTGGTGGATTTTGTGAGAAAAAAGGGGGCAAAAGCAATTCTTAGGGGGCTTAGGGCCGTTTCTGACTTTGAGTTTGAGCTTCAAAGGGCCATTATGAACAGAAAGCTGGATAGATCAATAGAGACCATATTCCTTATGACTGGTTTTAGATGGATCTACATAAGTTCCACCATAGTAAAGGAGGCGGCCCAGTTTGGCGGAAATCTTGACGGGCTTGTGCCCCCTCATGTAGAAGAGGCCTTGAAGAAAAAGTTTGAGAGATAGCTAAAGGAGCCCTTCTGATTTTTCTCCGAATACCTCGGCACTAAAGATGAGTATCTGGGTGTTTGGGTCCTTCCAGCATCCAGGCATCATGCCAGCCTTTATGCATGTTTGGTCCAAAAAGGTGTATTTGTCCCATCCGTATTCGGTTGCAACTTGTGGAAGAAGGACACCTCTATAGGGGCCATTTATGATATAAATGCCATGTTTTCCAACCTCTATTTCCTCTACATTTGATATTGGCTTTAGCGGAGAAAGGGCTGAAATCTCAATGTCTATTTCAGAAAGCTCATGGGGTTCAAGGGGCATGAATCTTGGGTCATGAAAGGCTGCCTGTAGCGCCATATCTGCAACTGTCTCATAAAGGGGCTTTTCAGAGAAAAAATTGCCAATGCATCCCCTTAGCTGGCCGTGTTTATGTAGTGTTACAAAGGCACCCCTTGGCTCAAGGAGATTGGGACTTGTAATTTGGGGCATTTCAAGGGCCATTCCCTTAAGCTCTGCCTCAATGGAGGCACGCGCAATCTTTAAAAGGATAATCCTTTCATCTCTACTTAGGGACATGGCGGCCACCTCCTGATTCAATGATTAAAGGCGCCAGTATCTGATATGCTCTTCCCTAAAATCATCTTTTTTAAAGGAGCTTTTAACGTCTATCACAACGCCCTTGTCAGGGGTAAGCATATCCTTAACAAATCCTGGCCCATTAGAAATATAATCATTGTGGGCCACTGCCAAAATGACTACATCGCAATTTGTTGGCGCATCCTTTATAAGCCTTATGCCATAAACCCTTAGGGCATCATTTGGGTCAGCAATGGGATCATGGACCATGGGCTCAATTCCGTATTCCCTGAGTTCACGTATTATATCCACCACCTTGGTGTTTCTTATGTCAGGACAATTTTCCTTAAAGGTAAGTCCCAAAATAACAACCCTTGCCCCTTGGACCCTTAGCCCTGCATGAATGAGTTCTTTTACTGTCCTTTGGGCTACATAGGCACCCATGGAATCGTTTATCCTCCTTCCTGCCAATATCACCTCGGGACGATACCCGGTCTTTTGGGCACAATATGTCAAATAATAAGGGTCAACACCAATGCAGTGGCCACCCACAAGTCCGGGCTTAAAGGGAAGGAAGTTCCATTTGGTGCTTGCTGCATCGAGAACTGCCTTGGTGTCAATTCCAAGGCGGTTAAAGATTATGGCAAGCTCATTCATAAGGGCTATGTTCAGGTCCCTTTGAGTGTTTTCAATAACCTTTGCCGCCTCTGCCACCTTTATGCTTTCGGCCCGGTAAACCCCTGCATCCACCACAAGCTCATAGGTGGATGCAACAATTTCAAGAGTTTCTTCATCCTGTGCGGAGACCACTTTTACTATCTTTGAAAGGGTATGTTCTTTATCTCCTGGATTTATCCTTTCTGGAGAATATCCAACCTTGAAGTCCTGGCCATTTTTTAGGCCCGAAGCCCTTTCAAGAATAGGAATACATACCTCTTCTGTAACCCCTGGATAAACAGTAGATTCATAGACAACAATGGTCCCTTTGGTAAGGGCCTTTCCCACTATTTCAGAGGCAGCTTCTATATGTTTTAGGTCAGGAAGATGGGTATTAGTGATGGGTGTTGGCACAGCCACAATAATCATCTCGGCCTTCTTAAGGTCATTTGGGTCTGTGGTAAAGGTAAGGTTTTTGGCCTCCTTAAAGTCCTTTTCTGAGACCTCACCAGTGGGGTCAAAATACCTTTTAAAATTCTCTATCTTTTCATCAATAATGTCAAAGCCAATACAGGGGATCTTTTTTCCAAAGGCAACTGCCAAGGGGAGACCAACATAGCCTAGGCCAACTACTGCAACATTGCTAACAGCCATTTATACCTCCATTGAAATTGGGGATTTTTCATAAACCTTTTAATACTATTC
>WFZZ01000096.1 GCA_015489315.1 Deltaproteobacteria bacterium
GTTGTAAGAAAAATGGCCCTTTCCACATCAAACTGGAACTTTCTTCCTGATAGCATCTTTTTAATTGCCTTTTTTATTCCAAGCTCATTCCAAAGACGCTCAAATATCAAAGAAGGCCCAATCTTCTTTGCATTTGCAAGAGCCTCAGACCTTCCAGAAAGAATCAAAAGGACCTTTTCTGAAAATCTGGAAAGAGATCTAATGAGGGTTTCAACCTGTCCCTTGCTATGGAGCTTATCTAATCTCCCAACAGTGGCTATTACCCTTTGTCTCACCTTACCCTTTATCTTTTTGTTTTCTACTATCTGAAGGTACTCATATTTTCCTGATTTTTTAACACGAGCAAACATATAGGGCCTCCTTTTTTAGGACACCCTAATAATAGCTAGAATTTACTTTAAATTCAATAGAAAAATATAATCTGTTGGCACCACCCTTCTGAAAGCAGTATCTCAAAATCTTCAAAAATCTATCAAAATAACCCCATCTCTGATACATTTTTCATGGCAAAAAGGAATTTTTTATGGTGAGACTGGTGGCAACTGTTAAAGATGAGTTAAAGTTGATTGCTATTCTACGAAACGATCTCATTTTATTAAAATCTGGGATTCTGCTGGGTCTATCAATTTAGAGGATAACACTAAGATTTTTGAACCTTTCTATACAACTAAAGGCAATAAAGGAACTGGAATAGGCCTATCTATTGTTAAGCGTTTAGTTAGACTTTATGGTGGGCGTATTTCTGTAAAATCTTCTCCTAAAACAGGTACAACTTTTACATTGGTCTTTAAAAGGCGAGATAAAGAAATATGTCAAAAGAATTAGAGCAACTTTTTGAAAAGTTTGAGATAAAAGTAGAAAATAAAGAGTCATCTAAGTCACTATATTCAATTTTGATAGTGGATGATGATCCATCATTGCGTCGGGGATTAAAGGCATTTTTTTCAGGTTCTTACAATGTAGTAGTTGTAGATTCTGGAATCAAGGCCTTAGAAGTTTTGGAGAAAAATGTTGAAAGCATTTATTGTATTATACTTGATATCAAAATGAACGGTTTAGACGGATTTGCAACATATAGACATTTAAAAAAGATAGATCCAGAGATACCTATTATATTTTATAGTGCATTTCAAGCAGAACACAATTTAAAGGATATTTTGAATAATTTTAAGCCCTTTGGCTATTTAGATAAAGGAGATAAAACTGAATATTTATTTAAAATGGTTTCCGATGCTGTTAATAAAAGGAAAGAAGTTATTAACAAAAACAAAAAAATTTTTAATCTTGAAAAACGATTATCAAATGAAGCAAGAGAAATAAAAAGACTTCGTTCTTCATTAGATAAAAGAAAGCAGTTTCAAGAAATTATTGGAAATAGTCAAGGCATTAATTTTGCGCTAGATATGTGTAGGCGTGCAAGTAACTCGGATATACCTGTCTTATTAAGAGGTGAAACAGGGACAGGTAAAGAACTATTGGCTAGATCCATTCATTTGAATAGCGAGAGGAGGAATAGACCGTTTTGTGTTCAAAACTGTGCTGCTATACCAGATGGTTTACTGTTTAGTGAACTTTTTGGACACGAAAAAGGGGCATTTACTGGCGCAGTTTCCTCTCACAAAGGAGTTTTTGAGCAATCTAATTTTGGAACAATTTTTTTAGATGAAATTGGTGATATGTCAATTTCAATGCAAACAAGTTTACTTCGAGTTTTACAAGAAATGGAAATAAAACCCTTGGGTAGCAATAAGACCATTAAAGTTAATGTTAGAATTATTTCAGCTACAAATAAGAATCTCGAAAAGCTAGTCGAGCAAGGGAAATTTAGAGAAGATTTGTATTACAGGATAAACATTTTTCCAATTACATTACCCCCATTGAGGGAAAGAAAAGAAGATATTCCTATACTAATTCGATATTTTATAAAAAAATATCGTGAAATTAATCCTCGTGTTCATAACATTTCCAAAAGGGCTATACAGATATTACTCTCTCATAATTTTCCAGGGAATATACGGGAATTGCGGAATATAATAATGAGAGCTATGGCTCTGGTAGATAATTCAAATACTATAGAACCTGAACATCTTATTTTTGGCAATTCACCAAATTTTGGTATCTTAGACGATAAGAATGTAATTACTGTTGAGCGTAGGGCTACCTTAAAAAAAACAGTAGAAGAACTAGAAAGGCAGTTAATAGTGGAGGCTTGTAAATTGTGCAATGGTAACAAATCCCAAGTTGCTGAAACCCTTGGTTTAAGTAGGGTGGGTCTTAATAAAAAATTAACGAGATATAATATCTTTTGTTAAGCTTGAAATTGTCTCCAAAATTTAGATAATTTTTAGAAGTTTCTAATTCTCACTGATTAAAAATTTTTAAAGATATTTTAGATAACAATTCCCTTGAGCTTCTTCTAAATAACCATTTCCAAAATTTTTTTTTCGTTTTTTGATATTTGTGAAAAAGATTACTTGTATGATAGTAACATTTATTAAAAAAATAAAATCATCAAAAAATTATTATGACCCTTCTTTTTGCCTTGAGTATAACTTGAAAAGTTGTATATTTTTGAAGCCTTTTGCCAAAATTAGTGATTAATTTGTGGAGGAAAGTTTTTGATTATAGCCATTGATGGTCCAGCAGGAGCTGGTAAAAGTACAATCAGTAAAGAAATAGCCAAAAGGCTAGGTTTTACATATTTAGATACTGGTGCGATGTATAGGGCATGCGGTCTTTACGTAGTGTCGATGGGTGAAGATCCGTCAGATGAGAAAAAGGTAAAAGATCTGTTAGCTAATATAAATATTGAATTTCAAAACAGCAGGATTTTTTTAAATGGTGAAGATGTTTCTTTAAAGATTAGAACCCCTGAGATTGATGAGGCTGCTTCAAAGATTTCAAGACTAAAAAGTGTTAGGGAAAAATTAACAGAACTTCAAAGGCAAATTGCCAAGGATAAGGATATCGTTGCAGAGGGAAGAGATATGGGGACCGTTGTGTTCCCAGATGCTGAGGTAAAGATTTTTTTGGATGCAAGCCCTGATGAAAGGGCAAGAAGAAGAAAAAGGCAGCTCGAGGAGTCAGGTCAGATAATATCATTTGAAATTATATTGCATCAAATCAAAAAACGTGATAAAGCTGATTCTACAAGGGCATTAGCTCCATTAACTGCTGCACCTGATGCAGTTATCATTGATACAACAGAGATGAAACCAGAAAGTGTTATTGAAAGAATTATTGATGAAGTAGATAAAAAAAGAAATTCTAAAAGATAGGAGTTTAGCCATGGCAAAACAAAATCCAGAAGAGTTTTCCTTTAGCATTGATAATTGTTTGGGGTTTATTGCAAATAGGCTCGTTAAGGCCTTTTTGAAGGTTCTTGATTGCAAGCTTGAAGAGTTTAATTTAACTGGTGCACAATTTTGTGTCCTTACGAAGCTTTTTGAAGAGGAAGGCCTTACTCAAACGCAGCTTGCTCAAAGGCTTTATATCGAAAGTCCAACACTTGTAAGAACACTTGACAGGCTTGAAGAGGCTGGCCTTATTGAAAGGCGCAGAGTACCTTCTGACAGGCGAGCCTTTCATATTTTCTTGACCGAAAAGGGCCATGAACTTCAGGATATTTTACACGAAAAAGGTAGAGAAGTTCATGAGATTGCTGTTAAGGACCTGGCAGAAAATGAAATAGATACGTTAAAGGAGTTACTTTTTAAACTCTGGCAAAATTTGGAGCAAGGTGCTCAGGAGGCTAGGACTTGCAAGAAATAAAATATTGTGTTGCATTTTACTTTATTTTTGGGCTTTTAATTTTAGGCCTTCTGATCTCCTGTTCCCAACAAGGTATAATTGTAACAGCAGATACTACTAAAATCAAAGGCTTAGATGACTGTTTTGTTCAGCTTGGTACACCAATAGAAAGTGGTGGACCAATTTTAAAAAGGTTATGTATTCAGGATATCGATAAGGTATTGGCCTTTTCAAAATTGGAGGAAACACGCTCAAAGGAAATAAAATCACTTCTTTGTGGTAAAAAAGCTGATCCAGTAAAATTTAAAAAGTATTTTGATTCACTTAATAAGAAGGAACGATTTAATTTGATTAAGGCCTTTGAGTTTTATGGTTATGAAATAAATGCTTATGGCTGTTGATTTTCTGGGAAGAGGTTTGAAATCACCCTTAACAAATCATTCATTTTAAAGGGCTTTGACAGTAATGCATCAATGCCTTTATTACTAAGGTCTTCGTCCTTATAGCTTGCTCCCCAGCCAGTCATTAAAGTAACCTTTGTTTTTTTGTTAATATCTTTTGCGGCCTTGGCAATGTCCCAACCACTAATTGAGGGCATTCCAAGGTCGGTTAATATGAGATCGAAATCTTCTTTTGACATTAAATCCAGTGCCTTTTGTGGATCAGTGCAACCCTTTACTTTGTGTCCAAGTTTTTCTAACATGAGGCAGATAAGTTCGATAATCTGGATTTCATCGTCTATTGTCAAAATCTTAAGAACCCTTTTGCCATTATTTTTGCTGGATGATTTTTCCTCTCCGGAATTGGTACGTTTACTGGCACAGGGGAGATAGATTTCAAATTTGGTCCCAAGTCCCTTTTCTGAATGACATTCGATACTTCCTCCTGCATTAGAAATTATCCCATAGACTATACTAAGTCCTAGCCCAGAACTTCCAGTGTCTTTAGTGGAAAAGTACGGGTCAAAGATATGTGCTTTGATGTCAGCTTCCATTCCTACCCCGGTATCACTAACCTCGATTATGACCTGATTTTTTTTCCTATAACCGTTTATGGTGATAGTACCTCCGTTTGGCATAGCATCTATGGCATTTATAAGTAGATTTACTATTACTTCCCTCAATTCATATTCAGATATATTTACCAAGAGATCATCTGGTATATTTGTTTTAATAGATATTTCAATACCTTTCTTCTGGCAGTTATCCTTCCATAGAGGTTTAGTGAATTCAATTGCTTCATTTATCACCGGGGCAATATAGGTTGCCCTTTCAGCTCCATTTACATTCCCTCTTTTGCCTTTTACAAAAGTTTGAATTCTCTTAATGGTCTTGGCTCCATCGTTTACACAAAGTTCTATATTATTAAGTCTTTTTTCATATGGAGTGCCCTTTAGTTTCATCTTTAGTAGTTCCACGTTTCCAAGTATGGCCATTAAAAGGTTATTGAAATCATGGGCAATACCTGCAGCCATAGATCCTAATGCCCTTAGTTTTTCTTCCCTAATTTTTTGTTCAGAATCCTTTATATGTTGTGAAAGGTCGTGGACAAAAAGTATCCCACCTTTTTTTTCTTCTTTTTTGTCTTTAACTGGATGATAAAATAAATCTGCAACAAAGGTTGATGCATCAGGACGGATAAGGCGAATTTTAGAAAATTTTTTAAATGAATCACCCTTAAGTGCCTTTGCAAGTTTTAAAAATGTGGGGGCATCCAAGAAAAAACGACCTATGCCATGTTCTTTCAAGTCAGATTCTTGTGTCTGGAGTTGTTGACAAAGAGCCTTATTTACCTTAACAACATCGCCATTTTTATCCAATATACAGATACCTTGAGGCGCCTCTTCAAGGGTCAGTCTTAAGTGTTCAAGGATGGTCTGCCCATTTTCGGACCCCATTTCCACTTCTCTGTTCCCACTATCCACCATGTTTTGTATATGGAAGTGACTTTGTGAAAGAAAATCTCTTGCCCCGTAACCCTGAAGTATTTGGGCGATAACTTGACCTATTATGATAAAGTTTCTTTTAATGTGGTTTGTAAATTTCTGCGGCCTTAAAGAGCTAAGATTGAGTACGCCAATAGATGAGATTGGCAAACAGATAAGGGAACCAGGAACAGATTTCACATGTTCATAAAGCTTTATTTCATAATTTATGGTATCTGGCAGAAATTTGGGTTCTTGTGATTCATATACTTCCCATGCAATACCTTGATCCTTTTTAAACGAAAGCTCTCTGTTATATTCTTTTTCATTGAAGCCACCTTTTCCTGAAGCGGCCATCAATTTTAGCATCTGAGTATTGTGGTCAAAAAGTAGTATGGATACGTTATCAAAGTCTGTTTCTTCTAGTAAAATAGAGACTATCTTCTTACAAAGTTCTTTTTTATCAATCCTTTGAAAGTTTATTTGGATAAGCCGCAGAATTATTCCAAGGGCTTTAATATGAAGGCTTCTTTCCTTTTCCAGGTCTAAAACAACTTGATGAATATCTTTAAGATTAATATTTTTTAGCTCTTCTTTAATAGACATATTTTTTAGTTCACTATCCTCCTACTCCTATTAAAAGGTCTGAAAGGGTTTCTGCATGCTTTTTTAGCTCTTTTGTCCCTGTTAAAAGTTTCTCAAGCCCTTCATAATCGATACCAGAAAGAAGTAGGATTTTACTTTCAGGAAGAGGTAGCTCTGTATTTACATAAGATGAATCTTCAAGTTTTTTGCTAATAAAATTTGCAACGTGGACCACTGAACATTCTCTAAAGAACTTCCTAGACTTAGAAGGCTCGTGATGAAATTCCATTGATTCTTCAATCTCCCTAGGAAGATTCCATCTTTTTGCAATTATCTTTCCAAGGCTTGTATGTGTGATTTTGAATTCTTTTTCAATATCCCAAAAATTTGTGCCTTTTTCTCTTTGTATAAGAGCTATTGCTTCGAATTTTTCCGGTACTACCATTGCCATAATGAGACGGCCAAGGTCATGTAAAAGGGCCATGATATAGATAAGGTCTTTGTCAAAGAGCTCACTTTTTTCCGCGATTTCCTTGGCGCAAAATGAGGCCAAAAGGCTGTGGGTCCAAAAAAGTTTCAAATCAAAGCTTTTGGCAGTCGGAATTTTCTTGAATTGATTAATAAGGCAGAGGGCAAGACTTAGATTTCTTACCTCTTCAACCCCAATTAACATTATTGCACGTTCTAATGTGCTGACTTCCTTTCTAAAACCAAAATAGGCACTGTTTGCCAATCTGAGTATTTGGGAGCAAAGGGAAGCATCTGGTTCAACAATTTCGCCAATATCTTCAAAAGAGCACTCGTCTCTCGTAACCGTTTCAAGGAGGTTTAAAACAACCAGATTAGGAACTGGAAGGTATTCTATATTTAGCTCAAGTCCTATTTCTTGAGTGACGTTTTCGGGCAATTTCCCCTCTTATTTTTGTCTTTTTTAACTTTATCGGCAGGAAAACAAGAAATAAAAAGTTTTATTTCACATCTTTTATGAGAAATCGAGGAGAAAGAGGAGGAATATGTCCGATTAGAATTTTGGGGTTAAGTCCCTTTCCCTTAAGCCATTTAATTCCTTTTTCATCAGTAATGAAAAGTCCCTTTTGCCCTTGCTGGTTTTGCAAGTATGAATTGGGATTCTTGGAATATATATATCTATTTAGATAAAAACACGTTGCTTCGTCCCATTTTCCAAGGAAGTAAACCTCTTCTTTCCCTAAAGATGGCCTTATCCTTTGACAAAATGGCCTTACATCATAACCGCTATAAAATTTTGGCAATATTTCTAGACCCATGAAAAGAAAGATTAGTGAAAACATGGTTAATGATATCTGTAGCTGTTCTGTGAGCCCATGGTTTCTTTTTTTAAAAAGAAAAATTGTCGAAAAAATCATAATTATGGTCAGAAGAATAAAAATGAAAAGGTCTTCTTCAATGACCCTAAAAACAAAGGCTATCTTTTCCCTTGGAAATAAGTTTAGAGAATTTAGTAGAATCTCTTCATTAAAATAGGCATATGAAAGTACAGAACCTATTACTCCAATGAGAATAGCGATAAGGATATTTAGTGAAATAAAAAGTTCCGTTCTTTTTTTATCCAGTAAAAACCTACTAGTCAGTATAGCTGCTGCTGGGTAAAGGGGAAGTATGTAGTCGCTTCTTTTGGATTGGGCCAGGGTAAAAAAGATGAAGACAAATGAGAAAAAGCAAAAGAGGAGCTTTTGAGTATCATCTTTTCGGGTCCAGTTTTTTATTGTATCCACCAGCCAGAAGGGAGCAAAGATTGACCACGGGAAAAATCCAAAGAAAAAGTAGGAAATATATCTTGTAGGCGGAGAGTGATTAAAAGTCTTAAATGAAAGGCCGTAAAGACTTGTAAACCTTGATAGGTTCTCCTTTAGAAAAAAGTGGTGAAAAAACTCAAAATTGGTGGATAGGGTGGCATATATATACCAGGGAAGTGCTATCAGGAAAAAGACGGCAATCCAGGGGCTAAAAAAGGTTTTTTTTAAGAGAAAAGCCTTTTTTGAAAGGAGTAAGTAAAGGACAGCAGTGGCAAAGACCAAGAATGGCCCAACAGGACCTTTTATAAGGGCGGTTACTCCAGTAAAGAAAAATAACCACGGAAGAAAGGTCTTATTTTCTAATGATTTTAAAAAAAGAAAAAGGGAAAGAAAGCAAATGGCTGTAAGATAAAGATCCATTCTGGCAATTTGCCCCATCCAAAATATCTTGGGACATGCCAAAAGGAAAAAGGTTGCCAGATAAAACCCTTCTTTTTCTTTCTTATTTAGAAATTTTTTAATCAAAAAGATTATGATAACAAGAGAGAGGATAGATGGAAGCCTTGCTGCCAGCTCCCAATTGGGACTAAAAATGGAAAAAAGAGATATTGTCCAGTAATAAAGAGGCGGTTTGTCAAAATCAGGCTGGCCATTTAGATGATTGATGAGATTGAATCCATTTTGTAAAAATTCCCTTGCAGTTTCTGCCGACTCTGCCTCAAGGGTTTCACAAAGGCATCTTTGATAACCAAGATATAAGATAGCTATAAAAAAAGAGAGCAAAAATAGCTGGAAGATTAACCCCCTTTTTTCTATTTTCATTTTAAAAGTATGTCCTTTTTGTGTTTTATTGACTAAGAACATGTGCTGGATTTTAGTGATGAAAATTTATAGTAACTGGATGTTACCATGAAAAGAATGAGAGTAAAAAATATTTTAGATCTTATTGGAAATACACCTTTAGTTCCTATTAATCGCCTTAATCCCAACAAAAATGTGAAGGTTCTTGTTAAGCTCGAATCATTCAACCCAGGTGGTTCCATAAAGGATCGCATAGCCCTCAATATGATTGAGGCAGCAGAAAAGAGGGGAGAACTTACAAAGGACAAGATAGTTTTGGAGGCAAGCAGTGGAAATACAGGAATAGGGCTTGCCCTTGTCTGTGCAGTAAAGGGCTATAAATGCCTTATTGCCATGAGTGAAGGTGCAAGCCTTGAAAGAAGAAAGATCATGAAGGCCTATGGCGCTCAAATACTTTTGACCCCTGCATCTCTTGGAACTGATGGTGCCATTGAGGCAGTCTATAAACTTTATAGAAAAGAACCCAAAAGATATTTTCTTACTGACCAGTTCAATAACGACGATAATTGGAAGGCACATTACAATACAACTGCCTTAGAGATATGGGAGCAAACTGCTGGAAAGGTGGATGCCATAGTTGCAACTATGGGAACCACCGGCACCCTCATGGGAATATCCAAAAGATTCAAGGAACTTTCGCCAAAATGCCAAATAATTGGTGTAGAACCCTATTATGGCCATGCAATACAGGGCCTAAAAAATATGAAAGAATCTTACAAACCAGGGATATTTGATAAAAACCTTCCGAGCAGAATTATAAACTGCGAGGACGAGGAGGCCTTTGAAACTGCAAGAAGGCTTGCAAGGGAAGAAGGCATATTTGTTGGTATGAGCTCTGGTGCAGCGGTAGCAGCAGCCTTAAGGGTTGCCCAAGGGATGAAATCAGGAGTCATTGTTGCAATTCTTCCTGATGGGGGAGAAAGGTACTTAAGCACATCCTTATTTAGCATTCCCGATGAGGTTTCTGAAAAAAAGGGAGACACTCTTTATTTCTTTGATACAGGCAAAAAGAAGTTGGTCCCCTTTGAACCTTTAGATCAAAAAGAGGTCAGAATCTATTCCTGTGGGCCAACTACTTGTGAGTTTACAGACCTTGGAATGGCAAGGCGAGCCCTTATGGCCGATCTTTTAAAAAGAGTGATTAACTCTATGGGCTATAAGGTGAAACATGTCATGAATATTACAGATATTGATGATAGGACGGTCAACAGGGCCATAGATTCGGAGATTGACCTAAAGGAGATGACCAAAAGGTATGAACGGGCCTTTTTTGAAGACATGGAGGCCTTGAGGGTGATTCCTGCAGATATCTATCCAAGGGCCAGTGAACATATCGATGACATGATAGAGACCACAAAGGAGTTAATCTCAAAAGGTTTTGCCTATGAAAGACATGGATCAGTCTATTTTGATATATCAAAGTTAAGGGATTATGGCTCCTTTTCAAAGATTGATCTTTCAGCAATAGATATTGGGAGGACTGTTGACCTTGAGGAATATGAAAAGGACAGCCCTCTTGATTTCACCTTATTTAAAAGGGTCACATTAAAGGAACTTAAGGCCGGCATAGGTATAGAGACACCCTGGGGCACAGCAAGACCTGGCTGGCACATAGAGTGTGCAGTTATGTCCAGAAGGTATCTTGGGGACTTTTTTGACATTCATACAAGCGGGAAAAATCTTATCTTTCCCCACCATGAAAATGAAATTGCAATTTCAAAGGCCCTTACCGGAAAGGATCTGGCAAGATATTGGTTTCACAGTGAGTTGGTATTGGTTGAAGGGAAAAAGATCCATCCTAGAGATAAAAATATCTTGACTTTGAGGCGCTTATTTGAACAGGGATTTTCCGGAAGACAGATAAGATTCTACATGCTTAAGACCCATTACAAAAAGGCCATCAATTTTCAGGCAAAAGGGCTTAAGGAGGCATCAAAGGCATTATCAAGGATTGATGCTTTTTTGTGTGATGTAAAAAGCTGTCTTTTTTTGAGAAGGGATGAATCGGTTAGGGAAAAAGTCAAGGATGACCTTAAAAGGCTTAAGAGGGATTTTATGAAGGCAATTCTCGGAGACCTCAACACTTCCGGTGCCTTTGGTGTAATATTTTCTTTCATAAGAAAAGTCAATCCAGATATATCCCAGGGTAAAATAAATGCCAAGGAGGCAAAGGAGATATTAAGTTCTTTTGAAGAGATGGATAAGATTCTTGGGGTCTTGGATGTTGGGAGCAAGGACGTGACCATTTCAGAAGAGAATTTGGAACTTCTTGAAGAAAGGCAAAAGGCTAGAGAACAGGGGGACTTTAAAAGGGCAGATGAAATCAGAAGGCTTCTTCTGGACAAGGGCCTTGAAGTTATAGATACAACTGGCGGGACAAGGATAAGAATAAAGGGTTGTAGCTAAATGGCAAAAGGAGAGGGATGTGTTGTCAATGTTGCAAAGTCTGCCAAGTCAGTAAGTATAGCTGTTTTTTTATCAAGAATACTTGGGCTTATAAGGGAGCAGGTCCTTGCAATCCTTTTTGGTGCAGGGACCCAAATGGATGCCTTTGTTGTTGCCTTTAGGATTCCAAACCTTTTAAGGGATTTATTTGCCGAGGGCGCCCTGAGTTCCGCCTTTGTTACTGTATTTACTGAATATGACCAAAAAAGGTCAAGGGCAGAGACTCAAAGGCTAATCAACAATGTCTTTACAGCCATTTTTATCATTCTGTCTCTAATCTGTATCCTAGGAATAGTCTTTTCAAATGGGCTTGTTAAGCTTATGGCCCCGGAATTTAGTGAAATTCCCGGAAAGATTTCCTTGACAGTAAATCTTACACAGATAATGTTTCCCTTTTTGCTCCTTATCTCTTTGGCAGCCCTCCTTATGGGGCTTTTAAATGCCAGGGGTTATTTTTTTATTCCCTCATTTGCATCCAGTTGTTTTAATCTTGGCTCCATTCTGGTTGGAGGAGGGCTTGCTCTGTGGATTCCGAGCCTTGGATACCCAGCCATTTACGGAATGGCCATTGGGACCCTTTTTGGAGGTGGGCTTCAACTTGTTATCCAGCTTCCTTCTTTTAAAAAGGAGGGTTTTCGGTTAAGGCCATTTCTTGATTTAAAGGATAGGGGCCTAAGAAAAATTGGACGCCTAATAATTCCCGCAATTATTGGTCTATCGGCAACGCAAATAAATATTTTTGTAAATACCAATTTTGCATCAAGGTGTCAGGAAGGAAGTGTGGCATGGTTGAACTATGCCTTTAGGCTCATGCAGTTTCCCATTGGCCTTTTTGGTGTTGCCCTTTCTGTAGCAACCCTTCCAGTAGTGGCCCGACAGGCTACAATGGGAGATAAGAAGGAGCTAGGGAACACCTTAGTCTCATCCTTGATACTTGCGTTCTTAATGACATTTCCTGCTGCCTGTGGCCTTTGGATATTGGCAGAGCCAATTATCGCCCTCATCTTCAGACATGGCCATTTTACTCAGTTTGACACAGTTATGACCGCAGACGCCCTCAAATTTTACACTATAGGACTTATGGCCTATTCGTCAGTCAAAATTATTGTGCCAGTCTATTATGCCCTTGATGATACAAAATGGCCTGTTATAGGGAGTTTTTTAACCGTTGCACTGAACATTCTAATAATTACCTTTACGCTAAATAGATTTCAGCATAGGGCTATAGCCCTTTCGACATCCCTTACAATCCTTTTTAATTTCCTGTTTCTTTCAGTAATACTTTACAAAAAGATTGGAGGTTACCCAGTTTCTAGGCTTTTAGGAGCCCTTCTAAAGATTTTATTGGCAACGTCTATCATGGCCTTTTTTGTAAAATTAAATACTTTCGTTTTTGTTTTCCAAAATACATCCTTATTTAATGAGATAATTAACGTGTTTTCAGGAGTCTTTGTTGGAATCATAACTTACTCCTTGGCAGTATATCTTTTGAGGCTAAAAGAGGCACACGAGCTTTTAAATGCTATAAAGGGCCGTTTAGGTCTTTAAGAGAAGAAATTTAAAAGGGATGGGCCTTGATTATCTCAAGGCCCATAGGGAGTGTGGGGTTAAGAGGGAATGAATTAAACCCTTGCTCTTTTCGCCAAGGGATGAGGGTCTTTCTGGCCTTTTTTAAAGGAAAGTATTTTTGTTTTGACTTTTTGCTCTTTGCCAAGCGGATTTTCAAAGTGACTGGCAGGCAGTTTACCCTTTTTCTTTAAATGTTTTGCTGCTTCAAGAAGATGCATAAGGTTTTCTAAAAGGCCATTTTCCCCATAAACTTGATCCATTAGCATATCATAAAACATAAAACAGGCCTCTAAGGGATTTTTGCAGCGTTTTCTTTTCATATCTAGGACCCACTGGTATTTTTTAAGCCTTTCTTGGATTTCAGGAGGATAACTTGCAATTTCCTCTTCAATGATCCTTTTCCGTTCCTTTTCGAAGGCGACCGGGTCTATCTCATAGAGTTTTGAAAGTTTTTCAAAATCGAGATTAACATTCTTAGATTTCAGCATTTTTTTCTGAATCCCCCTTCATTTTCCTATCGCATACGCTTAAGCAACCAGTATTCCAAAATAAGTGTCATGATCTTGGCTTTTTTTAGCAAAATGAGGGGGATTTCAGATTTAAAAAATAAAGAGTGTGAAAAAACTTTCTTATTCTTAAGGAAAAATGGAAAAATTTTTCCTTTTATCAGAAGAGCCTGTTATTTATTTGATGGACTATCTTGAGGAGATTTGGGTTTTTAGGCCTTAATTTTGAGATCACCTGAGCATTGGATATGGCTTTGTCCATTAGTCCATTTTTATATGCTATATGAGCCATAATAGCCCTATATTTAATGTTTGCTGGTTCAATGGCAATGGCCTTTTCGAGAGTTAATATGGCATCATCTGTCAGGCCCTGTTCAAAATAGGACAGAGACAGTAAAGCCCATGCCATAGAATCTGTCCGGTCTTGCTCCAGTATTTTTCTAAATTCTTTAATGGCATCCTTAAAATCCCTTAATATAAGCCTTATTAGTCCTTTATTAAATTCATCTTCGGGTTGGTGAAACTCTTTTAAATATGATAAAGAGTCCCTGTATTTTTCCATGTAATAATAATTATATCCAGTAAGTTTTTTTGCCTTTTTATATTCCTTGAAATCAGTTTTGATCTTTTTCAAGGAGGATAATGACCTTTCATAGTCTCCTTTTAAAAAACAAAGAATGGCCAGATTGTAGTTAAGTTCATCATGCTCACTATCTCTTTGGGCCTCAGTTAGATATTTTTCGCTTTCATCAAGCCTTCCAATTAGCATTAGACAATTGGCAAGATGAATTAGGGGAATAGGATTGCTGGCAAGGTGCTTAGTCGATTTTCTGAATGACCTTGCTGCAGTTGAAAATTGTCCTGCCCTTTGAAGTACCTGTCCAGTCTGAAACCATGCACTCCCCAGTTCTTTATTATCAATGGCAAAATCACTTTTTTTGCCATTTCCTGATTCTTTTTCTAAATCTCCCAATTTTACTATGAAGGGAAGAAGCATTTTAAAATCCTTTGGCACTGCGATATTCTGTGGAACTAAGGAATTGTCATTTAAAAAAATGGGTATCAGTGCCGATTGATCCAATCTTAGTTGGGGCTCTAATATATCCAATAACTTAGTATCTTCAGATGATTTACCTTGCAGAATTCCTTCTGAAGAAGCCAATTCATTAAGAAAGTTCGAAAATATTTTGGATAGCTCTGATCCTTCACTGGCAACAGGTTTTAAAGAGTCATGGCCGTCCTTTTTTTCCTCCTGCATCGGTAATTCCACCGTAGTGAATCCTTCAAGGCATCCCCTGGCGATTTTATTTATGGCCTTTGACACCTTTGAGTCAGGGTTGGAAACCAGAAGATTATTAAGCCTTACGAGTTCTTGGGTTACGGTCTTATCTATTGGGATAGCGCCTAGGTATCCAAGTTCAATATCCAGAAACTTTTTACAAATACCTATAAGATTTGCTGCAAGCGTCTTTGAATGTTCTAAAGACCTTACCATGTTTAGGACCAGATAAGGCCTAAACTCTTTACAAATTTGAATGACCCTCTCGGCAGCTTCCCTATTTGCCTCCTTTAGTTCTTCAACTAATCCTTTAACAGTACATTCCTGGTTCTGGGTTTGACCAAATTTATAGGCCTCTATTATTTCGTGGGCAATGTGACCTTGCTTGAAACTTCTTGTAAAGATTCTAAAAAGTACATTTTTTATAAATTCATAGGCATTAAGGATTGCAGTTGGCTCGGGATTTGTAACAACAATGCCTGAGCGTGTTAAAGAGAAAAAGTCTATCACATTGTAATTAGTTCCAGCTCCGAGATCCAATATAACGTATTCAAAATCAAGCCTTTGTATTGCGCGAAGTATCTTAACTTTCTGAAAATAATAAAGATTGGCAATTCCTGGTATAAAGCCTGCACCTGATACCAATTTTAAGTTTGGAACATTACATTCAGTTGTATAATCTGAAAGCTCTTTTGAGTGTGGTCTGTAAATGAAGTCTCCAAGTCCAATTTTTGTGGTCTTTAGGCCAAAAAATGTGTGAATATTGGCCCCACCGAGGTCGAGGTCAATACATATAGTTGATCTCTCCATCAGCGCAAGTGAAGTTGCAATCCCGGAAGAGATGAGGCTCTTTCCGACACCCCCTTTTCCGCCGCCAATAGCAATAATTTTAGGTGCCCTTTTTTCTTTTTGGGACATGGTATCAAAAGTAAAATTTTGTTTGATACTTTTTCTTTTTTTCGGTTATTAGAACGAAAAACAAAAGCGAATAGAGAAAAATTTAAGCAAATGGAAGTTCTTGACTATAGTTTAATCCTTAATTAAATTTACTGTGGTTTGATTGACACGACTTTTCGGAGGGATGGCCGAGTGGTTTAAGGCGGCGGCCTTGAAAGCCGTTGTACCCTCACGGGTACCGTGGGTTCGAATCCTACTCCCTCCGCCATAAAAATTGAAATAACATTGGAGAGGTGACCGAGAGGCTGAAGGTGCTCGCCTGCTAAGTGAGTGTGCGCCGAAAGGTGCACCGTGGGTTCGAATCCCACCCTCTCCGCCATTTTGTTTTCCGGCTTAAGGCCGGTTTTTTTTGTGGCTTCATCCCCTTATAGAAAAGGCGTTGCCATATATTTCAAATTTCCAAGGAGGACCATCCACCATGATGCCAGATTTTTTGTTTACCTCTGAATCAGTGACTGAAGGGCATCCTGATAAGGTAGCTGATCAGATTTCGGATGCAATTTTGGATGCCATTTTGGCCAAAGATCCCTATGCAAAGGTAGCTTGTGAGACCTTAGTAACTACAGGGCTTGCTCTCATCGCCGGTGAGATCACCACAGAGGCCTACGTTGATATGCCAAAGGTTGTAAGAGGTACAATTAAGGAAATAGGCTATTCGGATTCAAGTATGGGATTCGACTGGCAGACCTGTGCCGTTCTTACAAGCATTGATAAACAGTCGCCGGATATTGCAATGGGTGTTGATAGAGGTGATGATATTGGCGCAGGCGACCAGGGACTTATGTTTGGCTATGCCTGTAATGAGACTGAAGATTACATGCCAATGCCAATATGGTATGCACACAAGTTAGCCCAGCGTCTTGCAGAGGTTAGGAAAAAGGGCGTAATTCCTTTTTTAAGGCCAGATGGAAAGTCCCAGGTGACAATAGAATATAAGGATAGGCGTCCGGTATCTGTCCATTCGGTAGTAATAGCTGCCCAGCATACACCTGATGTGACACACAAGGAGGTAGAGGAAGCAGTTATAGAAGAGGTGATAAAAAAGGTCATTTTGCCAGAGCACTTAACCAGTAAAACCGAATACTTCATTAATAGCACAGGACGTTTTGTGGTGGGTGGACCCCTTGCAGACTGTGGTATGACAGGCAGAAAGATTATAGTCGATACCTATGGTGGACGAGGCCATCATGGCGGAGGTGCATTTTCTGGTAAAGATCCAACGAAGGTTGATCGTTCACCTTCCTACATGGCACGCTATGTTGCCAAAAATGTAGTTGCTGCAGGTCTTGCAGATGAATGCGAGGTGCAAGTGGCCTATGCCATTGGTGTTCCAAAGCCTTTAGCCATAAACGTCAGGACCTATGGCACTGAAAAGATATCTCAGGAAAAGATCGTTGAGTTGATTGAAAAGAATTTCAGCTTCAAGCCAAAGGATATTATCAAATATCTCGATCTTAGAAGGCCCATTTACAAAAAGACAGCTGCATATGGACATTTTGGAAGGCCAGAGCCTGAATTTACTTGGGAGAGGCTGGATATGGTTGATACATTGAAAGATCAAGCAGGTTTATAATAAGGAGTTCAAAATGGAATATCACATAAAGGATGAATCCCTTAGCCAGGGAGGTAAACTCAGGATTGAATGGGCATCCATGAGTATGCCTGTTTTAAATCTAATTAAGGAACGGTTTGAAAAGGAAAAACCTCTTGATGGAGTAAGAATAGGGGCCTGTCTTCATGTTACCACAGAAACTGCTGCCCTTATGAAGACTCTTAAGGCAGGCGGGGCCGAAGTCTATCTTTGTGCTTCAAATCCTTTGAGCACCCAGGATGACGTTGCAGCCTCCTTGGTTGTTGATGAAAAGATTCCCGTTTTTGCCATAAAGGGAGAGGATAACGATGTATATTACGACCACTTAAGGGCTGTGATTTCAAAGGATCCATTAATTACAATGGATGATGGAGCAGATCTTGTTTCAACCCTTCATAAAGAAAGAAAGGACCTTCTGGACAAGATAATTGGTGGAACCGAAGAGACCACCACTGGAGTAATAAGGCTTAAGGCCATGGCCAAGGATGGTGTTCTACACTATCCGATTATTGCAGTAAACGATGCCGACACAAAACACCTTTTTGACAATAGATATGGGACAGGTCAGTCAACCATTGATGGAATCATCCGTGCCACCAACAGGCTTATTGCCGGAAGCATTTTTGTTGTCTGTGGCTATGGCTGGTGTGGAAAGGGCGTGGCAATGAGAGCAAAGGGTCATGGCGCAAGGGTCATTGTTACAGAGGTTGACCCAATTAAGGCCCTTGAGGCAGTTATGGACGGCTTTGAGGTCATGCCCATTGAAGAGGCAGCCGGTATAGGAGACTTCTTTTGCTCAGTTACAGGGGACATCCATGTCATCAGGAAAGAGCACTTTTTAAAGATGAAGGATGGTGCCATTGTGGCAAACTCAGGTCACTTTAATGTTGAGCTTGATCTTGATGGACTCAATGAAGTTACTAAGAGTCGAAGAATCATACGCCCCTACGTTGAGGAATTCACCCTTCTAAATGAAAGAAGAGTTTATGTCCTTGGAGAAGGAAGGCTTATAAATCTTGCAGCCGCAGAAGGACATCCTTCAAGCGTCATGGATATGAGTTTTGCCAATCAGGCCCTTTGTGCTGAATATATGGTAAAGGAAGGGAAAAACCTCAAAAAGGATGTCTATGGTGTGCCAAAAGAGATAGATAGAGAGATCGCAAGACTGAAACTCAGAAGCATGAATATAAGAATAGATTCTCTTACAGATGAACAGGAAAAATATTTGTCATCCTGGGAAATGGGCACCTAAAAATCCTGTTTACATCTTTAAAAATTGGCTATAAAAAGGGCAGAAGGTCAGATTCCTTCTGCCTTTTTGTTTTTTGGGAGAAGATATGGGAAAGGACGAAAAAAATCAAAAAAAGCCCTGGGGTGGAAGATTCAAAGAGCCAACCGAAGCGCTTGTTGAGGAACTGAGTGTTTCCGTCCACTTCGATAAAAGGCTCTATAGGGAGGACATCAAGGGCAGCATTGCCCACGCAAGGATGCTCGGAGAAAAAGGGATCATTCCCAAAGAGGATGCCAAGAGGATAATTGATGCCCTTGTGGAGATAGAAAAAGAGATCCGGGAGAGAAAATTTTCTTGGAAAAAGGAGCTTGAAGATGTCCACATGAATATAGAAAGGGCATTAATAGAAAGGATTGGCCCAGAGGGTGGAAGGCTTCATACAGCCCGCTCAAGAAATGATCAGGTGGCAACGGATTTTAGACTCTATTTAAAAAGAGAGGCCAAAGGACTTGATCTTCTTCTTTCAAGGCTCCAGGGGGCATTTATTAAGCAGGCAGAGGAAAATTTCGGGCTTATTATGCCTGGGTTTACTCATCTTCAAAAGGCCCAGCCTGTCCTTTATTCTCATCATATGCTTGCCTATTTCGAGATGTTTAAAAGGGACAGAGAAAGGCTAAGGGATCTTTTAAAAAGGGTTGACTACTGCCCGCTTGGTAGCGCTGCCCTTGCCGGTACCGGCTTTCCAATAGATAGATTCATGACTGCAAGGGAGCTTGGCTTTTCAAATATCACAGCCAATAGCATGGATGCGGTTTCTGATAGGGATTTCGCACTAGAATTTCTCTTCTTTGCAAGTGTTGCCATGATGCATTTAAGTAGGCTTTCAGAAGAGCTCATTTTGTGGGCAAGTGATGAGTTTGACTTTGTTGAGCTTCCAGATGCCTACTGCACAGGTTCAAGCATAATGCCGCAAAAAAAGAACCCAGATGTGCCAGAGCTTGTCCGTGGAAAGACAGGTCGGGTCTATGGAGATCTTATAAGTCTTCTTACCACCATGAAGGGGCTTCCCCTGACCTATAACAGGGATCTTCAAGAGGACAAGGAGCCGGTCTTTGATGCCATTGATACCTTAAAAATTTGCCTTAAGGTAATGGCGGGTCTTATAGAAAGAATGAAACCCAAGGCAGAAAATATGGAAAGGGATGTAAAGAACGGTTTTTTGACTGCCACAGACCTTGCCGACTATCTGGTAAAAAAGGGAATTCCCTTCAGGATTGCACATGAGATAGTCGGACGTGCCGTTGCCAAATGTGTCTTTGAAGGAAGGGAACTTTCAGAGTTAAGACTTGATGAACTCAAGGAGATTAATGAATATATAAGAGAGGATGTATTTGAAGTTTTAGATGCAAGAGGCTCGGTTAATTCGAAAAACTGTCCAGGAGGGACCGGGGAGGCGGCCGTAAAGGAGCAACTCATTAGGGCAAAGAGGTGGCTTGAGGAAAATAGTGCAAAGACTACGGGTTAAGCGAACAAAATTTATCGTATTTCTGAATATCTTTCTGTTTATTACCCTTATCTCGGCCTGCGGAAGAAAGGGAATGCCAGTTCCGCCCGGAACATTAAGGCCTCAAGAAATAAATGATCTGTCCTACAAGATAGTGAAAGAAGGGGTGATTCTTTCTTGGTCAGTCCCTTACAGAAATCTAGATGGCAGTCCAATTGACAAAATAAAGGAATTCAGACTTTTTAAAAAGGAGTTGTCCCCAGATGCAGCTTGCAAGGAGTGCCCCCCCAACTATGGAACTCCAGTTGTAATAAAATACGATCGAAAGCCTGAACCTGGCAAAAGGATGGTCTATGAAGATACCACCTTAAAAGAAGGCTATTTTTACGTATATCAGGTAAAGACTGTAAAGAACCTTTTTAATGTCTCTGACTTTTCAAATAAAGTCACCTTTTATTTTCATAGTCCTCCTAAACCGCCTTTAAACTTGACAACCAAGGTATTTGAAGAAGGAGTTCAAGTAAGCTGGCTTCCACCGAAAGAATTTGAAAGTGGGAAAGAGATACAAGGACAACTGGAATATGATGTATTCAGGCGTTTTGATAAGGAATCCGATTGGGAACTCGTAGCCAGTGGAGTTGATGATACTGGGATATTTGACAACATAAGACGCGTTTTCAAAATAGTAGAATATAGGGTGAGGGCCGTATTCAATTTTCATGGAACAGCTATTGAGAGTGAATTTTCTCGCATAGCCTTAGCCAAGGCGAGGGGCCGACAGGATATCCCAGGGCCAAGGCTAAAGGGACTAAAAAATACAGAAGAAGGTATAAAGATCATTTTTTCTCCTTCCAGACGTCCTGGAATAAAGGGATATTTCATTTATAGAATTGACGAAAATGGTTTAATAGTCCAATTAAATCAAAACCCTTTTCCTCACACAGTCTTTATTGATAGGAGTGTCCTTTTGCCGGGCAAATATACCTACTGGGTCACTGCCATTGATGATTCAATACCTCCAAATGAAAGCAGGCCTTCTAACAAAGTATCAATAATTATTAAATAGAAAGGAACTTATCTGAATGGATGTCTTTTCATACAAGGACAATATTCTTTACTGCGAAGATGTAAATTTAATGGAACTGGCCGAAAAGGTTGGAACCCCGTTTTATTGTTATTCCTTGAGCTATATTGAGAAGAGATTTATGGACTATAAAAGGGGGTTCGGGGATAGCACTCATTTGATTTGTTATGCAGTAAAGGCCAATAGTAATCTTTCTGTCCTAAAATTTTTGGCAACTTTAGGAGCAGGGGCTGATATTGTATCAGGTGGAGAGCTGTTCAGGTGTCTTAAGGCTGGTATATCCCCTTCCAGGATAGTCTATTCAGGTGTTGGAAAGACAAAGGAGGAGATTGTCTATGCCCTTAAAGAGGGGATATTAATGTTTAATGTGGAATCCCTTGAAGAGCTTTCCTTAATTAGCAAGATTTCAAGAGAGCTTGGGAAAAAGGCACCTGTTTCCTTTAGGGTGAACCCTGATGTTGACCCAAAAACCCACCCTTACATTTCAACAGGTCTTAAAAAGAACAAATTTGGACTTTCCATCCAGCAGGCCATGGAAGCGTACGAGAGGGCAAGCTATGATGATTTTATTGAAATAAAAGGCATTGACTGTCACATAGGATCTCAAATTACTGAGGTAGGGCCATTTTTGGATGCAATTGGCAGGGTTAAGGAGCTTTTGAAAAGGCTTAAGAAAAAAGGGATAGTGCCACAGTATTTCGATATAGGAGGAGGGCTTGGAATTACTTACAAAAATGAAAATCCGCCCACACCTTTTGAATTCATTCAGGAAATACTTAAAGAGGTGAAGGATATTGAACAGACAATAATAATTGAGCCAGGTCGTTCTCTTGTAGGGAACAGTGGGGTACTCCTTACTAAGATTCTCTATTTTAAGGAGAACTCCCAGAAGGCCTTTTATATAGTGGATGCAGGAATGAATGACCTTGGAAGGCCTAGTCTTTATGATGCCTATCATGAAATACTTCCAGTGCAAAGGCCAAAGGATGATATCAGGATCAAGGTGGACGTAGTTGGTCCCATTTGCGAGACAGGGGATTTTCTTGCAAGGGAAAGGGAGCTTCCAAGGCTTTATTCCGGGGATCTTTTGGCAGTTATGAATTCGGGCGCTTATGGCTTTACCATGTCTTCCAATTATAATTCAAGGCCAAGAGTCCCTGAGGTTGTTGTAAAGGGAGATAGATTTTTTATTGCAAGGAGGCGGGAAACCTTTGAAGACTTAGTAGCCCCTGAAGACATTCCTCAATGGATGGAGGGTTAGGTTTTAAATATGGAATTTAAAAAGATGCACGGAAGCGGGAACGATTTTATCCTTGTTGACAATAGGAAGGCCAAGGTTTCAAAGAAAGACATGCCGGATGTTGCCAGAAGGTTCTGCAAAAGGCATTTTGGAATCGGGGCAGACGGCATGATTTTTATAGAGGAATCAGAAAGTGCAGACTTTAAATGGCATTTTTACAATGCAGATGGAAGCGAGGCCGAGATGTGCGGTAATGGCGGAAGGTGTGCCGCAAGATTTTCCTATCTTATTGGCTTGTGCAGCAAAGAGCTTTCTTTTGAAACTATATCTGGCATCATCAGGGCAGAGGTTTTTGATGATCTTGTAAAACTTCAACTTACTCCTCCCCGAGATCTTAAAACAGATATTGAACTTGAAATAGACAGCAAGAAATTTTTGGTCCATTTTATCGATACAGGTGTTCCCCATGCAGTCATATTTTGCAAAGAAGATGTAGATGTAAAAAGGGTAGGGCGGGCCATCCGTTTTCACGACCATTTTGCCCCTGCAGGCACGAATGTAAATTTTGTGGAAATTCTAGGCAAAGATGAAATAAAGGTTAGAACCTATGAAAGGGGAGTTGAAGATGAGACCTATGCATGCGGCACAGGGGCGGTTGCAAGCTCCATCATAGCCCAGTTAAAAAAGGGGCTAAACTCCCCTATAAAGGTAACCACTTCTGGGGGAGAAAGGCTCAAGGTCTATACGGAAGACGATTTTAAGACGGTTTTTCTCGAGGGGAATGCTGTTTTGGTCTATTCAGGAAAGACCGAGGAGCTTTAAAAAATTTAAAATGCCCTTCTTTTTTCGGCATCCTGCCTTGAACAAGAAATTGACTATGGGAGTTTGAAGGGCACAAGATTTAAACACGTCTTCATTTAAAAAGACTTACGCTTTCCTTCAGCCTCTTTATTACCCGCTCCTTTCCAATGACCACCATGACGTCAAATATCCCCGGACCTTTAAGCTGACCTGTAACAACTGTCCTTAGGCCATTTATTACTATGCCAGGTTTTACGCCCTTTTCTTCACAAAAGCCTCTTAGGGCATCCTCTGTGGTCTTTAGGTCCCAGGGCTCTATCTTTTCAAGAACTGTTGCAAGCTCTGGCAAAAGATCCTTTAGCTCAGGGCGTTTTAACACATTCTTTTTTAAGGCCTTGGGATCTATCTCAAAATCATCTGCAAAATATGCCCGTCCTAGCCTTGCGAAGTCCTTCAATGTATGAAATCTGCTTCTTATAAGATCAAGGGTATGTAAAAACCACTCTCTTTTTTCGCCTTCGTAGGCATCATCCCATATCCCTTCCTTTATGAAGTCATCCTTTATCATGGATGCAATCTCTTCAATGGGAAGGTGCCTGAGCCACCATGCATTGATACTTATGGCCTTTGGATCGGTGAAAAATTTAGGATCCCCTTTTCTATAATTAAAAACAGAATTAGATTTGTTTATCCTTTCAATGGAAAAGGCCTGGATAAGCTCTTCCTTAGTAAAGATCTCCTGGTCTGTCCCTGGATTCCATCCAAGTAAGACCAGAAAGTTTACTAGGGCCCAGGGTATAAATCCCATCTCCCTGTACCACTGGACAGATACTACTTCGCCATGGGTGCGCTTTGATATCTTGCGTTTTTGAAGGTCAAGTGTAAGGGGCATGTGCGCGAATACAGGTGGTTTTTTGCCAAGGGCCTCATATAAAAGTATCTGCTTAATGGTATTTGTCATGTGGTCTTGGCCCCTGATTATATGGGTAATTCTGTCCCTTATGTCATCAACCACATTGCAAAGAATATAAAGGGGCCTTCCGTTTGACCTTACAATCACAAAGTCCTCTATATCCGAATAGGACTTTTCTATTCTGCCAAGGACCTTGTCATCATAGCCGATTTTTCCTTCCCTTTTTGGCACCTTAAAACGAACCACATAGGGAATCCCTTCATTTTCCTTTTGGGCGACTTCTTCAGGTGAAAGGTTTCTGCATGTGCCATCGTATTTGATGTCTCTTTTTTCAGAAAGGGCCTTTTTTCTCTTGGCCTCTAGCTCCTCCTTTGTGCAAAAGCACTTGTAAGCCTTTCCTTCGTCAAGAAGCCTCTGGGCTACCTTTTTGTGTTCTTCAGCAAATTCACTTTGAAAATAGGGACCTTCATCCCAATCAAGCCCAAGCCAGGTAAGCCCATCGATAATTCCTTCAATGGACTCGGCTGTTGACCTTTCTGCGTCAGTATCTTCAATCCTTAATATAAATTTGCCATTGTGCTTTCTGGCATAAAGCCAGTTGAATATGGCTGTTCTTGCCCCTCCTATATGAAGATATCCGGTAGGGCTTGGTGGAAAACGAACTATTACCTCTTTGTTTGCCATCTTATTCCTTATTTTCCTTTCTTCTTTTTTGTTCTTGTTCCTTGAACTTCTTTTCTATCTTTGCCCAAGTGTCTCTGAGGGTAATTGTCCTGTTAAAGACAGGATGCCCAGGACGGGAATCCTTTGAGTCAGCACAAAAATATCCAAGCCTTTCAAACTGATAGACCTTACCTGGCTCAGCGTCCCTTAATGAAGGTTCAAGCTTGCATCCCTTTATGATTTCAAGGGAATTTGGATTGAGGTAGTCCTTAAAGGTCTTTCCCTCTTCCTTGGCCCTATCGGGATAGGGGTGGTCAAAAAGCCTGTCATAAAGACGAACCTCTGCCTCAAAGGCGTGTGGTGCGCTTACCCAGTGTATGGTCCCTCGAACACGCCTTCCATCTGGCGCATTTCCGCCCCTTGTTTCAGGGTCATAGGTGCACCTAAGCTCAACTATCTCCCCATTTTCATCCTTTATGACGTCTTTACACGTGATGAAATAGGCATAGCGAAGCCTTACCTCCCTTCCTGGGGCAAGCCTGTAAAATTTTTTAGGGGGGTCTTCCATGAAGTCCGTTTTTTCAATATATATTTCCCTTGAAAAGGGGATCATTCTAGTTCCATATGATGGATCCTCAGGGTTGTTTATGGCCTCAAGCTCCTCTTCTTTGCCTTCAGGATAGTTTTCAATAACAACTTTTAAAGGATTCAAGACTCCCATGACCCTTGGAGCAGTCTTATTTAAGACGTCCCTTACGCAATGCTCTAAAAGAGCCACATCCACAACACTTTCCTTTTTGGCAACTCCAATCCTTTCACAAAAGTCCCTTATTGCAGCAGGCGGAAAGCCCCTTCTTCTCATGCCACTAAGAGTGGGCATTCTAGGGTCATCCCAGCCGTCGACTGCCCCTTCTTCAACGAGCTGAACAAGCTTTCTTTTACTGAGTACCGTGTAGGTGAGATTTAGTCTTGCAAATTCTATCTGCTGTGGGTGCCACTCGACCTGAAGGGTGTCCAGAAACCAGTCATAAAGAGGCCTGTGGTCTTCAAATTCCAGAGAGCAAAGGGAATGGGTTATGTGTTCTATGGAGTCTGAAAGACAATGGGCAAAGTCATACATGGGATAGATGCACCATTTGTCCCCTGTTCTATGATGGGGCACATGCATTATTCTGTAAATTACAGGGTCTCTCATGTTAAGGTTTCCAGAGGCCATATCTATCTTTGCCCTTAAGGTGCGCTCCCCATCCTTGAACTCTCCTTTTCGCATCCTTCTAAAAAGATCCAGGTTCTCTTCAATACTTCTATTCCTGTAAGGGCTTTCCTTTCCAGGTTCTGTAAGTGTGCCCCTATATTTTTTTATCTCTTCAGGAGAAAGATCACACACAAAGGCCTTTCCCATCTTTATAAGCTTTTCCGCATATTCGTAAAACTGGTCAAAGTAGTCTGATGCAAAATAAAGGTGTTCGCCCCAGTCATAACCGAGCCAGCGGACATCTTCCATTATTGCTTCAACATATTCCTGCTCTTCCTTTGTGGGATTTGTATCGTCAAAGCGAAGATGACATCTTCCATTAAATTCCTCGGCAAAGCCAAAGTTCATGACAATGCTTTTGGCGTGGCCTATGTGGAGATATCCGTTTGGTTCAGGTGGAAAGCGTGTTATGACCTTCCCACCCCATTTGTTTGATTTGATATCCTGGATGATTATATTCCTTATGAAATTTGAAGGCCTTTTGCTTGCATCCTTCTTTGACATCTTTGCTCCTTTTTAAGTAAAGTTTGCGTTTAATTTTTATGATTTCAAAATCCGAATTGACATTAAGTTAGCACCAAGGTTGGCATTGTAAAGATCATGGCATCTATTTTCAAGCTTCATACAAATTTTTCTCCAAGGGGCGATCAGCCAAAGGTCATTGATAGGCTCACTAGATGGATAAAATCTGGAAACCGGTTCCAGACCCTTTTGGGTGTCACAGGCTCTGGAAAAACCTTTACAATGGCAAATGTCATCAAAAATCTAAATAGACCTGCACTCATCATTGCACCCAATAAGACACTGGCAGCCCAGCTTTTTTCAGAGTTTAAGGCCTTTTTCCCTGAAAATGCAGTGGAATACTTCGTAAGTTATTACGATTACTACCAGCCCGAGGCCTACATACCGGCAACAGACACCTACATAGAAAAGGATTCTTCCATAAATGACTTTATAGATAGGCTTAGGCATTCTGCCACCTATTCCCTTCTAACTAGAAGGGATGTGATAATTGTGGCAAGTGTCTCATGTATCTATGGCTTAGGCTCTCCGGAAGAGTATCAGGAGATGCATCTATTTTTAAAAAAAGGTCTTGAGATATCAAGGGAAAGGATACTGGCCCATCTTGTTACAATGCTCTATGAGAGGGCAGAGGTTGATTTTAAGCGGGGGACCTTTAGGGTTAGGGGTGATATCTTGGAGGTCTTTCCGTCTTACGAGGAAGAAAGGGCCATTAGGATAGAGCTTTTTGGAGATGAGGTTGAAAGGATAAGCCTTTTTGATCCCCTTACTGGAAGAAGACAAAGGGAGATTACCCAGGTTGTTATCTATCCTTCAAGCCACTATGTCACTTCACAAGGGAGGCTTGAGCTTGCCATAAAGACGATAAGGGCAGAGCTAAAGGAGCGTCTTAGGGTTCTTGAAAGGGAGGGAAAGCTTGTTGAAAAACAGAGGCTTGAACAAAGGACAAACCTTGACCTTGAGATGCTTGAGGAGCTTGGATATTGTCACGGCATTGAAAACTATTCAAGACACCTTACAGGAAGGGCGCCTGGAGAGTCCCCTCCAACTCTTTTGGACTATTTTCCAGATGACTTTATCACCTTTATTGATGAAAGCCATATAACTGTCCCGCAGTTAAGGGGCATGTATGCAGGGGATAGATCCAGAAAAGAAACCCTTGTGGAATTTGGTTTTAGACTCCCTTCTGCTCTTGACAATAGACCCCTAAGGTTTGACGAATTCCTGGATTCTGTTGGACAGGTGGTTTTTGTCTCTGCCACTCCAGGTCCCTTTGAGCTTGAGGTTTCTAAGGACAAGGTTTGTGAACAAATTAGACGTCCAACTGGACTCATGGATCCAAGGATGGAGGTAAGACCTGCCACGAACCAGGTGGATGACCTTTTAAATGAGATAAGGAAGGTGGTTTCAAGGGGCGAAAGGGTTCTCATTACAACCCTTACAAAGAGGATGGCAGAAGAGCTTACGGAGTATTATAGGGCTGCCGGGGTTAGGGTTGAATATCTTCATTCTGACATAAAGACCGTGGATAGAAGCAAGATTATCAAGGGCCTAAGGTCTGGGGAGTTTGACGTTCTTATTGGCATTAACCTTTTAAGGGAAGGGCTTGACATGCCAGAGGTGTCCCTTGTGGCAGTCCTTGATGCAGACAAGGAAGGCTTTCTGCGCTCTGAAAGAAGCCTTATCCAGACAGCAGGCCGTGCTGCAAGAAACGCCAATGGGCTGGTGATTCTTTATGCCGATACCATTACAGGTTCTATGGAAAGGGCCATTTCAGAGACAAAAAGAAGAAGAAGGCTTCAAGGGGAATACAATGAGAAACACGGAATTGTGCCAAAGAGCGTTTCAAAGACCTTGGAAGATGCACTTACAAAGATCTATGAAGAAGATAGGCACGAGCTTCCAAGGGTTGCAGAAGAAGGCCCTAGCTATGGCCTTTCAGAGCTTAGTATCTCGCAAATGGAGAAGAGGATAAAAGAGCTTGAAAAAGAAATGTATGCCCTTTCAAAGGAGCTTAGGTTTGAAGAAGCTGCCAAAAGGCGTGACGAGATAAAGGCCCTAAAGGAAAGGCTTGTATCAGAAGCCTAATGACCAAGCTCATTGGCCCCCCCGGAGTGTAGCGGATTGATTCAGGATGGAGAGATTTGTTGTGTTTCCCACCCACTATATAAGCCTCTTAAGGTTGGTGACTGATGATTAAACCAAAAAATTTTTGCGAAAGCCGACAAATAAATATAGAAGACTATGAAGCTCCCCAAACACTCTATGCAAAGACTTCGCGTACCGACTCAGGTGACATTGTTCCTGGCCTTACAGTGTTTCAACATTGCTATATCGTGGGAATGGTGGCCTTAAAACTTTCAAAAAGATTTCTCCCTTATATTCCTATCAAGCTTACCCCTGAACAGTGTGGCTTTATTGCTTCTTTACATGACATTGGAAAGATAAATCCCGCCTTTCAAACAAAAATAATTAAAGCCTTGTCAAGACCTGACGCCGTATCACAAAAATTGCCCAGAATACTTGAATTGGTCGATCCCAGTATGGAAAAAAACTGGGGTTATCACTATGGCGTAAGCCAAATCTCCTTAGAGGCCA